>DQVI01000209.1 GCA_015661825.1 Novosphingobium capsulatum | reverse complement strand
TCTATGGCCTCTTGCGCGCCGGTGCAGGCCTCTTGCGCTCGCTGGGCGGCCTGGGCGAGGCGGTCGCGCGTGGCGAGCAGGGCCTGCCGGTCTTCGAGGGCCCTGAGGCCGGTCTGGCAGGCGTGGTGATGGTCGCGCGCGGCGTCGAAACAGGCTTGCGCGGCTTCGCGCGCATCGGGGGTGAGGCCTTCGAGCGCGGTGATTTTGGCGGTGATCGCGTCGAGCTTTTCGGTCCACGCGCGCTTTTCCTCGAAAGCCTTGCGGCCCAGCGCCGAATAGATGTGCGAGCCGGTGAGCTTTTCGAGGAGGGCGGCGCGTTCGTCGGCGTCGGCGCGGATCAGCGCCTCGAAATCACCCTGCGCGAGCAGGACCGCGCGGGTGAACTGCTCGGCGCTCAGGCCGATGACCTGTCCGATGGCCTGTTTCGTCTGGGTATTGGTGCCGCCGAGGTTTTCGGGGCGGTCGGTCCGCTCGAATGTATGGGTATGGTTCTGGATCGCCCCGTCCGGCTTGCCGCGCGCGCGCCGCACGGCCCAGCGCGCGCGATAGGTGGCGCCATCGGGCATTCTGAAATCGATTTCGGCATAACCTTCGCCGCTGCCGTGGCGCAGGATCGCGCGCGGGTCGCCGGCGGAAAGCCCGTCTTCGTCGCCCCCGCGCCCTTCACCCACACGGGTCCGGGCCGGGGCCGCGCGCAGGCGCGGGATTTCGGCAAAGAGCGCGAGACACACCGCATCGAGCAAGGTGGACTTGCCCGCGCCCGTGGGCCCGGTGATCGCGAACAGGCCCGAGGCGGCCAAGGGGCCGCTGTCGAGATCGACCGCGAATTCCCCCTCAAGGCTGGCGAGGTTGCAGCCGCGAATGGCCTGGATACGCATCAGCGCGGCTCCTGCGTGGTTTGGGTGTCGATCATCAGGCGGGCAAAGGCCTGCGCGAGGTCTTCGGGCGGGGCTTCGCCCTCGTGCTGGTCGGCATAGAGCCGGGCGAAGACGGCGGCGGGGTCGAGGTCGTCGAGGTCGACCGGCTCTGCGCCGGTTTCCAGTTGTTCGCCCTGTGCCATGAAATGGCGCCGCAGCCGCACGAGCCGCAAGGGCCGGTCGGCCAGCGCGGCCAGCACTTTCTGGTGCAGCAGCGGTTCGGGGCCGGTGACGGCCACGCTCACCTCGATGAACGGCCATTGGGCGGGGGGCAGATCGGCGTCGAGGTCGAGCGCGCCAATGGCCGCCACCGCTTCGTCGAGCGGCAGCGGGCCGAGGCTGTGAAAGACGACCGGGCGCGGGATCGGCAGCAGCTCGACCGTGCAGGACGGGGGCGTTTCGGGCTCCGCAGCGGCAAGGCGCACCAGCGCGACCGAATGGCGATAGTCGCGCTCGGCCATCGAGAGCGGGAACGGCGAACCGGCATAGCGGATGGTCGTGGGGCCGGTGATCGCCTGCGCGCGATGGAGATGGCCCAGCGCGACATAGGCCGCGCGCGCATCGAACAGGGCCGGGGCCTGTGCTTCCTCGCCGCCCACGACGATGCGCCGCTCCGACATTTCGGAGACCGCGCCGCCCGCCACATGGAGATGCCCGGTCACCACCAGCGGCAGATCGCCCGCCCGCGCAAGGCCGGCATCCTGCACGGCGGCATAGAGCGTTTCGAGGCTTTCGCGCCCGAGATCGACCGGGCGGCAGAACGGCACGGCAGCCAGCCATGCCGCGATGGCGCCATCGCCGTTGGTCAGGGGGATCAGCGTTTTTGCCGGATCGGGCGCGCCGTTGGTGTGGGGCCCATTGGTTCTGGGCATGGCCCCCGCGAAATGGACGCGGCCCGTGCCCAGCAGCGCGCCGGGCAGGTCGATCCGCATCGCGCTGTCGTGGTTGCCGCCCAGAATCACGATGTCGAGCGCGGGATAGGCCGCGCAGAGCCGGTGCAGGAACCCATAGAGCCGCGCCATGGCCGAGACCGGCGGATTGGCCACGTCGTAGATGTCGCCGGTGACGACCAGCGCATCGACCCCGTGTTCGCCGATGGCCGCATGGAGCCAGTCGAGAAAGTGGCGGTGTTCCTCCTCGCGCGGGTGGCCGTTGAGCTCGTGGCCCAGATGCCAGTCGGACGTGTGCAGGAGGGTGAGGGGAGACATACCGGACATGGAAACAATCAGCCTGAAATTCAGCCGCAAACGGGCCTTATCCGGCCCCCATGCCATCCTGTGCGCGGCTTGTCTCCCCCGTGGTGTCGGCGCAGAAATGGTGATGGAGCGCGGCCATCACGTCGCGCGTGGCGGGGTGGTCGATGGCATACCAGAGCGTGCGGTGGTCGCGGCGGACTTTCACGATCCGCTCGTCCTTCAGCCGGGCCAGATGCTGGGACATCGAGGTCGGGGCCATGCCGGTGGCCGCGATCAGGTCGGCCACGCGGCGTTCGCCCTCGTTCAGGCAGCACAGGATCATCAGCCGCTGCGGGCTGGCCAGCCCCTTGAGGAAGGCGGCGGCCACGGGCGCGCTCTGGGCCAGTTCGTCGTCGATGGGGGCTGGGATGGGGGCTTTACAATTCACATCTTTCTCATATCATGAAAATGTGAATTGACAATATGCCCGCATCGAGGAGAGAGCAAATGGCCAAGGACTACCGCGCGATCACCGCTGATATTTCGGCCTACACGGCCCAGCTTCGCAAGGCCCAGCCCGAAGCGATGCAGGGGTTCTATGCCCTGGCCAAGGGGGCCAGCGCCGAGGGCGCGCTCGACAAGAAGACCAAGGAACTGATCGCGCTGGCCATCGGCGTGACCCAGCACTGCGACGGGTGCATCGGCTTCCACGGCAAGGCGCTGGTCGATCTGGGCGCCACGCGCGAGGAAGTGGCCGAAGTCATGGCGATGTGCGTCTACATGGGGGGCGGCCCGGCGCTGATGTATGCCGCCGATGCCCTGCGCGCCTATGACCAGTTTGCCAGCCCGGCAAAAAGTGACGACATTTGATGCATCTCAAATGAATGTTTTATTCTCCCGGCTAGGCAGGCCCTCGAAAGTCAGCTTCACCGGGAGAGTCCCATGTATTGCGTGCAGTGCGAACAATCGAACAAGGGTGGTTGTGCGGTAAAGGTCGGGTCTTGCGGCAAGAGCGCGCAAGTGGCCGACATGCAGGACATCCTGCTGCGCGTGATGCAGGGCGTTTCGGTCTATGCGGCGCGCGCGGCGGCCGTGGGCGCGCGCGATGCCCGCGTCGATGCCTTCACGCCCCATGCGTGGTTCACCACGCTGACCAACGTCAACTTCGATGCGGCGCGCTTTACCGGCCTGATCGCGCAGGCGCTCGACATCCGCGCGCTGGCGCAGGCCTGTGCGCAAGGCGCGGGCGCGGATCTGGCGGACCTGCCCGAGGCGGCCACCTGGACGCCGGTCCTGACCGATGAAGGGTTGGCGCAGGCCGCGCCTCATGCGGCCATCCAGCGCTTCATGGACCGCGATGGGCCCAGCGTCGTGGGCCTGCGCAACCTGGTGCTCTATGGCCTGAAGGGAACCGCCGCCTATAGCGAACATGCCCGCGTTCTGGGCCACGAGGAAGCCGCGGTCAGCGCCGAGTTCCACCGCATTGCCGCGTTCCTCGCCACCGATCCGACCGATATCGACGCCCTGCTGGCCCATTCGCTGGCGATCGGCGCGCTCAACCTCAAGGTCATGGAACTGCTCGACGCGGCCAACACGGGCCGTTTCGGGCACCCGGAAGTGACCATGGTGCGCATGACCCCGGTCAGGGGCAAGGCCATCCTCGTCTCGGGCCACGACATGGGCGATCTGGAGGCGATCCTCGAACAGACTGCGGGGCTCGGCATCAATGTCTATACCCACGGCGAACTCCTGCCCGCCAATGCCTATCCGGGGTTCAAGAAGTATCCGCACCTGATCGGCAATTATGGCGGCGCCTGGCAGGACCAGCAGCGCGAATTCGACGCCTTCCCCGGCGCCATCGTGATGACCTCGAACTGCCTGATCAACCCGGAAATCAAGGGCTATGCCGACCGCCTGTACACCGCCGGGCCGGTGGGCTGGGCCGGGATCACCCATATCGCCAGCCATGATTTCGCCCCGGTGATCGCCCGCGCGCTGGCCTTGCCCGGCTTTGCCGAAGATGCCGCCGAACAGCGCATTCCGGCCGGTTTTGCCCGCAACACGGTGATGGGCGTGGCCGATACCCTGCTGGGCATGATCAACAAGGGCGAGGTGAAGAACCTGTTCCTGATCGGGGGTTGCGACGGCGCGCGTCCGGGCCGCAACTATTTCCACGACCTGGCCATGGCCACCCCGCAGGACAGCCTGATCCTGACGCTCGGCTGCGGCAAGTTCCGCTTCAACCGCGAGGATCTGGGCAGCATCAACGGCGTGCCCCGCGTGCTCGACGTGGGCCAGTGCAACGATGCCTATTCGGCCATTCAGGTGGCCGTGGCAGTGGCCGGGGCGCTCGGCTGCGGGGTCAACGACCTGCCCTTGCACTATGCGATCAGCTGGTTCGAGCAGAAGGCGACCGCCGTGCTGCTGACCATGCTGCATCTGGGCATCCGCAAGATCCACCTTGGCCCGACCCTGCCGCAGTTCCTCACGCCCGAGGTGCTGGGCGTGCTGGTCGACACGTTCGACATCCGCCCCACCGGCGAGGCCGGGCAGGATCTGGCCCGCATGCTGCAAGCGGCCTGATCCCCCTGATCCGCTTTCAGGGCCGCTGAGGATACCCCGTCCGCGGGCATGGCGCCGGCCATGCCCGCGGCGTCTCCGTTTGCGGGGGGCCTCTTGTTCCTTCGTCCGACTTGGGATACCGCGACGGCGTCTGCCGCCTTCGATGGCGCAGGCAAGATCGCGCCGGTGCTTCGAAAGAGGCTTAAAAGGGAACACGGTGAGAGGGGGCTTCCTCCCTTGAATCCGCGGCTGTCCCTGCAACTGTAAGCGGCGAGCGCGGTGCATATCGGCGGCAGGGCAGATCCCGCCGCCAGTCACTGGGCCGGACGCTAAATCATGCGAGGCCCGGGAAGGCCATGCATCGCTGCCTTGACCCGTGAGCCAGGAGACCTGCCTGCGTCTGGTCGCTCATGCTGTGGTCCAGGGGATGGCCAGAGCCCGGAATCTTTCCGTCCGAGCGACGAACGAGCGGTGGAGGCCGCATCGGTTCGTGCAGACGGTC
Source organism: Novosphingobium capsulatum (assembly GCA_015661825.1). Classification (GTDB taxonomy): domain Bacteria; phylum Pseudomonadota; class Alphaproteobacteria; order Sphingomonadales; family Sphingomonadaceae; genus Novosphingobium; species Novosphingobium pituita. The sequence continues at coordinate 9,361 of DQVI01000209.1, read as the reverse complement.
GCCAGCGGTGTCCGATCGCTGACGCGCGCCGACCGCCCTGGTGGCGGCAAGCCCCCACCCCAGTCGCAGGCGCCGGGGGAATGATGATGAAAGTGATGAAATGCGGTGCGCTGCTGCGCATGGTGGCGGGTGCGGCAATGATGCTGGCGGCCATGCCGGCCAGGGCGGGGGAGGCCGTCGCGGCGCCTGCCGATGGTGATAAGGCCGACGGGAATAAGGCCGATGGGGCTGATGCGAAGACGGGCGATATCGTGGTCTTCGGGCGGGGTCAGGCCCAGATCGGCACGGCGCAGGCGGCCAGCGAGGGCAGCATCGGGGGCTCGGACCTTCTGGTCCGCCCGCTGCTGCGGGTTGCCGAACTGCTCGAAGCCGTGCCCGGCATGGTCGCGGCGCAGCATTCGGGGAGCGGGAAGGCCAACCAGTATTTCCTGCGCGGCTTCAACCTCGACCATGGCACTGATTTCACGACCTATATCGACGGCGTGCAGATGAACTTGCGCAGCCACGGCCATGGTCAGGGCTATCTCGATCTCAACGGCCTGATCCCCGAGATCGTCGCGCGCGAGGATTTCCGCAAGGGGCCCTATCGCGCGGACGGGGGCGATTTCGCACTGGCCGGGGCGGCCTACATGACCACGATCGAGGGGTTCGACCGCCCGTGGATTTCGGTCGAGGGCGGTTCCTACAATGCGGGCCGTCTGGCCGCAGGCGGGACGATCAGGAACGTGGCCGGGGGCAGCCTGACGCTGGTCGGACAGGCGAAACGCTATGACGGGCCATGGCAGGAGGCCGAGCACCTGCGGCACTACGCCGGTTTCGCCAAGTACAGCGTGCCTGTCGGCGCGGGCACGATCGAGGCCACGCTCCATGCCTATCATGCGACATGGCGCCCGACCGAGCAGATCCCCGAGCGGATCATCGGCAGCGCGGTCTGCCCCGATGTCTTCTGTTCGCCCGATCCTTCGGCGCGGGGGCGCACGACGCGCCTGATCGGCAATGTCGCCGTCCGGCAGCCGGGCTGGAATGCCAATCTCTATGTCCAGTACTACGACTGGGCCATGTCTTCGAACCCGACATATGCGCAGGCCGATGGCACCAGCGCGCAGATCGACCAGTTCGACAGGCGCTGGATCATCGGCCTGACGGCGCGCAGGCATTGGGACGTGGGCAGCAGGCTGCGCCTGACGGTCGGCACCGAAAACCGCTATGACCACATCGGCAATGTCGGGGTGAACCGCACCGCAGACCGCGTGTTCCTGCGCTCGCTGGGGCACTACCATGTCGAGGAAGCCTCCGGCGCGCTCTATGGCGAGGCGACATGGCAGCCGGTGTCGGGGCTCAGGCTGACGGGCGGCCTGCGGGGCGATTACTACCACTACACGGTTCGCGCGCGCGATGGCGCGGCGGCGCTGCTGGGGACCGGGAGCGGGCACGATTCCATCGTCTCGCCCAAAGTCTCGGTCGCCTACAAGGTCCTGCCGCAGTTCGAGGTCTATGCGAACTGGGGGCGCGGCTTCCATTCCAACGACGTGCGCGGGGCGGTCAATGTGGAATCCCCGGTGCCGGTGCTGGTCCGGGGCACGGGCAAGGAACTGGGCGGGCGCCTGCAACTGGGCACTGTGTCCCTCACGGCCACGTACTGGTGGCTCAACGTGGGCAGCGAATTGCGGTTCGTGGGCGATTCCAACGCGGTCGAGCCGACCGGCGCGAGCAGGCGGCGCGGCTACGAACTGGTCGGGTTCTGGCGGCCCTTGCCGTGGCTGGCGCTCGATGGCAGCTATGTCGCCAGCCATTCGCGCTATGACAATGGCAACCGCATCCCCAATGCGGTCGAAAACGCGGCCTCTGCGGGCGCGGCGATCGTGCTCGATCCATGGGAGGCGAGCCTGCGCGTGCGCCATCTGGGCCCCTATCCGCTGACCGATGACAATTCCATTCGTGACAAGGGGAGCACGATCCTCAACGCGCGGGGCGCGTGGAAAGGCCGCAGGATAGAGATCTACGGCGAAGTGCTGAACATGCTGGACAGCCGCGACAAGGACATCGCCTATTTCTATGAATCCTACATTCCCGCCTTCGACACGAACGGCCCGGTGCAGGGGCGCATGAGCCGCGTGATCGAGCCGCGCACGTTCAGGATCGGTGCGCGCTACACGTTCTGATCCGCGCCGGCGCATTGCCCTGCCCTGTCCTGCCGTGTCTTGTCATGCGGCGGGGCAGGGAGCCCTTCCGGGGGAGGCGTGATTTTTGCGGGCAGGGCCTTTTGTTAATTCCTGAAATATATGCCAGGATGACGATTGCAACCCGAGCCTGATGGTTCAAGGATTCCGCGATGACCATCACGTCGAGCACGCAGGGCAGCCGCCTGCCGTTTCTGGCATACCTGAATTTCGCGATCCTGTTCCCGGTCACTTTCTTCCAGAATGGCCCGGCAAGGCTGGCCCTGCTGACGGCTTTCGCGCTTTGCCTCGGGGGGCTGGCGGTTGTTCGCCGCCGCGCATCTTTGCCGGGCCCCGGACACACTGCTCTTGCCCCGGCATGGCGCATGGTGGCCGGTTGCCTGCTGTTCGGGGCGGTGCCCGCTGCTGTCCTGTTCCTCTCGCTCGGGTCCCCGAACAAGGTGCGCATCTGGGAAGCCGGTGTCGCGTTGGGGCTGGTGGCGGCCATCGTGTGGTGCGACACTTTTGCCAGACGCGGGCGGGAGCGCCTGTTTCGCGGCATCCCGTGGTATGGGCTGTTGCTCGTCGGGCTGGCGTTTTCGGTGCCTTTGCTGAACCTTGCCAGCGGGCTGCTGGTGCCCAAGCTTTCCGATGTGGCCACAACCACGCTCGATGCGGCGCGGATACTGGCACAGGGGCACAATCCCTATGCCGCGTCACTGGACCCTTACGGGGTGAGCAATGCCCACGATCCTGCCTTCGGGGGCTACAAATATCTGCCGCTGATGATCCTGCTCCACCTGCCGCTTGCCGGGCCGCTGGGGCCGATGGCGGTGCTGTGGGTCAACGCGGCGTGTGTTGCGGGCCTGTGCGGCGTGGTCTGGGGCCTGTCGCGCGGGGCCCGGACCGGGGATCGCCTGATCGCTGTTGCCCTTTTGCTGGCCACCCCCGAACTGGCCGAGACGGCTTTGGCCATGGGATACAATGACAGTATCGGAACGCTGCTCGCGCTGGCGGCCTTTCTGGTGCGGGGGCGCTCGGCGCTGCTCGCCGGTTTGCTGGTCGGTTGCAGCATGTCGTGCAAGCTGATGCCCGGCCTTGTCGCCGCGACCATCGTCTTCCCGCCCGACCGCTGGAAATCCTATGCCGCGGGAATGGCCGTAGGCCTGCTGCCGACGGTGCTGTTCCTTGCCTGGAACCCCGACGCCTTCATCCGCAACGTGCTGCTGTTCAATCTGGTGCGCTCGCCCGACGGGACATCCTGGCGCCTGTTCGCGCCGGCCTGGCTGGGCCGGGTGGCCAGCCTTGGCGCGCTGGGCTTCTGGCTGGCCGGTTCGGCCTGGCTTGCATGGCGCAGCCGGAACGCGAACAGTTCCACCGGGGCGGAAGGCTGTCCCGTCCGGCTCGCCCTGTTCGTGGCCGTCACGCTCGGGCTGATCATGACCGGCTCGACGGCGCACGACGATTACATGATTTGGTGGATGCCCGCCGTTCTGGCGATCATCCCGCTCGAAATCGGCCTCGGCAGGCGCACTGGACAGGGGGCGGGGTAGGGGCGCAGGGGGGCAGGCTCTGTGCCCGATGTGCGCGCGTATCAGGCGTGTGAGTCGGCTTCCGGGGCGGGGGCGAGGAGGACGATGTCGAAGGCGGACAGATCCTTTTCGGGGTGACTACACGAAAGTGACGTATCTGCACGCTAGGGGGGCGCCAGTACATTATTCGGACACGTCGCAGATCAGACAGATAGGCGATACCGCCGCATATGAAGATCGCCGCGCGCGTATAGGTCACTGTCAAGCGGGACCGCTACCGTTTCCTCATAGCTCGCTCCAGCCTTTTCCAATGTGCGACACGAAGCAATGTTATCTGGCCGGACGGTGATCCAGATTTCGTCAAAACCGTGATGCTGGGCGATAGGGCGCAACGCGGCTAGCGCCTTGCTTGCGTAGCCGTGTCCACGATGTTCTGGTTCGACCTTGTATCCCACATGCCCGCCATACAGACGCATGTAGTCGGTGTTACCCAGGCGAAGCTGGATCGAACCGACCACCTTCCCGGCCGCCACTATGTCATAGAACTCGGTCGGAGCCCAACCTCGTGACGGATCAGCCTCCGCCAGCTTCTGCAAGCTCAGTGTGACCGCCATACCTGACCTCCAACAGCGACATAACCTCGATGTCGCCGACAATTGTTTGACGCTGTCTGATGCGCTTGAATCTGTAGCGCGCTCATTTGCTTTCCAATGCTTTATACAGGGCGGTTTTTCCGATCTTGAGCCGGGCCGCTGCCTCGCGAACAGTGAGGCCCGACGCGATATGCGCCCGCGCCTTGCGAAGTTTGTCGGGGGTGACGACAGGGCGGCGACCACCCTTGTTGCCACGCTCGCGCGCGGCCTTGAGGCCGGCATGGGTGCGTTCCCGGATCAGATCACGCTCGAATTGGGCCAGCGAGCCGAAAATGTTGAACACCAGCATTCCGCCCGAAGTGGTGGTGTCGATGTTTTCGGTGAGTGAGCGGAACCCGATGCCGCGCGCCGCAAGCTCGCCGACCTTCTCGATCAGGTGGCTCATCGAGCGGCCGAGGCGGTCGAGCTTCCACACCACCAGCGTATCGCCACTGCGCAAATAGGCGAGCGCGTCGGACAGGCCGGGCCGATCAGCTTTTGCCCCAGATGCGTGATCGTCGAATATACGGTCGCACCCGGCAGCGTTCAGCGCGTCGTGCTGAAGCGACAGCTTCTGGTCTGCGGTCGAGACTCGCGCATAGCCGATCAGCGCCACATGTTGCCCGATCCTGTCCGTTTTCCCGTCATTATGCGACCTTGTCCGAATCGCCGTTACAGGTCCAGAGTTAACGGACATATTCCTGTTGGCCGCCAGAGGACCGTCTGACGGACAAGGGTGAGGAAGGAGATCATGCTTGGCGAGACGGCGACTGGTGAGCCCGGAAATCTGGGCGGGGCATTATAGCGCGCCGCTCGATGAGCGTGAGATTGCGCGGCACTATACGCTGACCAGCGACGACATGGACGTTGTCGGCCGCCGTCGCGGCGATGCCACCCGGCTCGGCTATGCGATGCTCATGCTATATATGAGATGGCCTGGCCGTGCGCTGGAAGCGGGCGAAGTCCCGCCCGCTCCTGTACTCGCCTATGTGGCGCAGCAACTCGGCGTCGCGCCCGAAGCCTTTGCGGACTACGCCCATCGGGACCAGACCCGCCGCGAGCATCTCGTTGAAATCCGACGATCGCACGGGTTCAGGATTTTTGACCGCAACGCTTTCCGTGAAGTTGTCGCCTTCTCGATCCCGATCGCGCAGACCATCATCCACCCCGGCCAGATGGCAGGCGTCATCGTCGATGAACTCCGGCGCCGGCAGATCTTCCTGCCTTCTCCATTGATTCTCGAAGCGGTGCTGCGACGGGCGCGTCAACAGGCCGAACAGCTCACCTATGAAGTGCTGACGAACGGCCTGCGGCCCGACACGCTACAGGGTCTGGACGATTTGCTGGCGCGACGGACGGGGCAGGCCGCGACATGGCTATCCTGGCTGCGCAATGCGCCACAATCGCCGGCAGCGCGCAACATCCTGCGCCTGATCGAACGGCTCGCCTATATCCGCGCGCTGGGCCTCGATCGCGCCCGTGCCGACATGATCCCGGCTTTGACTTTTGACAGGCTGGCGGACGAAGGCAGTCGCATCACACCCCAGCACCTTGGCGAACTCAATGCCCTGCGCCGCCATGCGACGCTGGCGGCAACCGGCATCCGCCTTGAGGAAAGCCTGACCGACGCCACCCTGACGATGTTCGACAAGCTGTTGGGCAGCATGGCGCGCCGCGCCGAGAACCGGACCCGCGACAAAGCCGTCAAGACGGTGCGCGAGTTGCAAGGCCACCTCCGGACGCTCACGGGGTCTTGCCGCCTCCTCATCGACGCGCGCAGCAAGGGCGTGGATTCGCTGGCGCAGATCGAGGCGCTGGACTGGCAGCGCTTCGCCGTGGCCGTCGAGCAGGCCGAAGTGCTCGGGCGACCGGAAACCGTCGATCGCACCTCCGAATTGATCGAGCGGCATCGCACGGTGAAGCTCTTTGCCGGTGCCTTTCTCAACACCTTCGAATTTCGCGGCGCCGGTGCGGTGCAGGGACTCCTGTCGGCGCTTACCATCATCGCGGAGCTATACCGGACCGGCAAACGGCGCTTGCCTGATCGCGTGCCGCTGCGCTTTGTGCCCTCCGCATGGCGGCCGTTCGTCCTGCGGGACGGCATCGTCGATCGCGCCGCCTATGAACTATGCGTCTTGGCCCAGCTACGGGAGCGGTTGCGAGCGGGAGACATATCAGTCCGTCCGAAAACGCCGATTTGGATCGTAACTCGGTCGAGCGCGACGATGCGGCTTGCGACTTATGGTGATTTTCGGGCTGATGACGTGAGAGGGTTCCTGTTGGGCCATATCAGGCCCTTTGGGCAGGATATGATAGCACCGATGGCATTTCAGGCCTATACGGCGCGTAGCAGCGCCGGGATACCGAGGATGTTGATGGCCCGCCTGAGATTGTAGGCGAGCGCTGTCAGGCTGAACTCGGCATTGACGCTATCGAGCCCCCGCATGAGGAAGGCGCCCTGGTTCATCCACTGCTTGATCGTGCCGAAGGGATGTTCGACAGTCTCGCGGCGCCGGTCGATGATTTCGGGCCGGGCAGCAAGCCGTTCCGCCATACGCTCGAGCACGGCTTCACCCTCCCAGCGATCGATAGTCCGCCGTGCACCTGACGCGCATTGTGGTTTGAGAGCACAGTCCCGGCACGCCCGCGCATTGCCGTAACGGACATTCACGTGCCCGTTTTTTTGTGAACGCGTATAGGGATCGAGGCGCTGGTCGCCGGGGCAGATGTAGCAATCCTCCTCGGCGTCGTAGCGAAACTCGCTCTTCGCGAAATAGCCCTCATTGATGCCGGGGCCACGTTGTGGGCGCGCGACATAGGGCACGACGCCGACATCCTCGCAGGCGGCGATATCTTCGCCTTTGAAATAGCCTTTGTCGGCAACGGCGTCGATCTGCTCGACACCCAGTATCTCGCGTGCGGCGCTGGCCGTCTGCGCCAGGAAGCCCAGATCGCTGCCGGAGTTGGTGACATATTGTTCGACGATGAGCTTGTGCCGGTCATCGACCGCGACCTGCGCATTGTAGCCCACGCCGACCTTGGGGCTGGTCGCCATCCCGCGTGCGTCGGGATCGGTAAGTGACAACTGACTTTCCCCGCTTGCGACAAGATCGGCCAGCATCGCACTGTGCAGTTCACGCCGTTCCCGCATTCGCGCTATCTTCGCTTCCAGCGCTGCTGCACGGCGGGCGGCGCCCTCTGCTTCAGCTTCTGCGCGATCAGCAAGGTCGAGACGGGCCAGATACTCCTCAATCCGCTCATCGGCGTGCTTGATCCATCCGGCCAGCTTCTGACGGGTGAAGTTGCGCTTGCGGCTGTTCACCGCCTTGAGCCGCGTGCCGTCCACCGCCACCAGTTCGCGCCCGAACAGGTCGAGGCGGCGGCACAGCAGCACGAAGGATCGAAACAGCGGCTTGAACGCTGCGCGGTTAGTCTTGCGGAAATCCGCGATCGTGCGGAAATCGGGACGCAACCCGCCGAGCAGCCAGATCACCTCGAGGTTCCGCGCCGTCTCGGCCGCCAGGCACCGGCTCGATCGGATGCGATTGAGATAGCCGTAGAGATACAGCTTTAGCATATCGGCAGGATCATAACCGGGGCGCCCCGTGCGCTTGGGCCGCGAGCGGTCAAAGCCAAGCTCGCCAAGATCCAGATCATCGACGAACGCCGCGATGAAGCGCACCGGGTTGTCCGCCGCGACATAATCATCGACCGACGCAGGGAGCAGCAGCATCTGGTCGCGCGAATATCCTTCGATATAGGCCATGTCTGATCATACCGGACCTGCAACCATTCGGGAATCCGCTACGGAGTTTTCGGACGGACTGATATGGGTCTCGGGAAGCCGCCAGTTCCGCGATTTCGATAGCTACCTCATCCCGTCGGCCACCTTCGACGCGCTTCGCGAGAAGGGGCCGTTGCCGCTCGCCATCGAAACGGACTTCGATCGTCATATCGAGGAAAGGCGCGCCAGGCTCGACACGGCGATCGAACAGGTGACGGTCCTCGCCCGACAGGGCGAGCTGCCCCAGGTCAGGCTTAACGAAAGCGGCCTTATCATCTCGCCGCTGAAGGCGGCAACGCCACCCGCCACCGAGATTGCCCGTCGCGCTGCCTACGACCGACTGCCGCGCGTGAAGATCACCGATCTCCTGCTTGAGGTCGATGCCTGGACCGGGTTCAGCGAATGCTTCATCCATCGGCGTTCGGGCCGGGAGGCCGACGACCGCAATGCGCTGCTCACCGTCATCCTTGCCGATGGCATCAATCTCGGCCTCACGCGCATGGCGGAAACCTGCCGGGGCGCAAGCCTGCGTCAGCTCGCCCATCTCCACGACTGGCACATCAGCGAGGCCGCCTATGGCGAAGCGCTGGGAAGGCTGATCGACGCCCATCGTGCCATGCCGCTCGCCGCGCTGTGGGGAGACGGCACCACCTCGTCGAGCGACGGACAGCAATTTCATGCCGGTGGTCGCGGGGCCGCGATCGGCGACATCAACGCGCGCAGCGGCAACGAACCGGGCGTTGCCTTCTACACCCATGTCTCGGATCGATATGGCCCCTTCGCGACCCGGGTAATCGCGGCGACCGCCGGCGAAGCTCCCTATGTGCTGGATGGCTTGCTATATCAGCAGACCGGCCTGACAATCGAGGAGCACTACACCGATACAGGCGGGGCATCGGACCATGTGTTCGGCCTCATGCCCTTCTTCGGCTACCGTTTCGCGCCACGCCTGCGCGACATCAAGGAACGTCGTTTGCACCTGCTTCCCGGCCAGGAAGCAGGCCCCTTGCTCGCCGGCATGACGGGCGAACCGATCGCATTGGGTCATGTCGCAGCGCATTGGGACGAACTGCTGCGGTTCGCCACATCGATCCGCACCGGCACCGGCACCGCTTCAGCGATGCTACGCCGCCTGTCCGCCTATCCGCGACAGAATGGACTAGGCTCAGGACTCGTTGATCACAGCCAGAAGAGTACGGTGGCGGCCAGAGCAAGGGCGGAGAAGAAGACGGTTGGGCAGCGATCGTAGCGGGT
>DQVI01000215.1 GCA_015661825.1 Novosphingobium capsulatum | reverse complement strand
GTTCGGCACCGGCCCGCTCCCCCACCCGGCCTCCCATAGGGTACTATCGTAGGGAGGCCGGGTGGGGGAGCGGGCCGGTGCCGAACGATCCGAAACAAAGTTTCGGATCACCCACAAATCAAGCCCTCCTTGCGAGTCGCTCCTACAAGGCTTATCTTTCTTCCATGGCTATCCGCGAAATCCTTGAAGTCCCCGATCCGCGCCTGAAGCAGATCTCGGCCCCGGTCGAAGCGTTCGACGACGACCTGCGCACCCTCGTGGCCGACATGTTCGACACGATGTACGACGCGCCGGGCATCGGCCTTGCCGCGATTCAGGTCGGCGTTCCGCTGCGCGTGCTGGTGATCGACCTCCAGCCCGAAGACGAAAATGCCGAGCCCGAGCATTGCCACGACCACGGCTGCGGCCATTCGCACCGTCCGTCGATCCGCGAGCCGCGCGTCTTCATCAACCCGGAAATCCTCGATCCGTCGGAAGACCAGACGATCTATCAGGAAGGCTGCCTCTCGGTGCCCGAGATATATGCCGACGTGAAGCGCCCCTCGCGCATCCGCGCGCGCTGGCAGGATCTGGACGGCCAGACCCACGAGGAAGCCCTCGACGGCTTGCTGGCCACCTGTCTCCAGCACGAGATGGACCACCTCGAAGGCATCCTGTTCATCGACCACCTCTCGCGCCTCAAGCGCCAGATGGCGCTCAAGAAGCTCGACAAGCTGCGCAAGGCCGCCTGAGGGGCCTCCACAGCAAACACGAAAAGCCCGCCGTTTTGGCGGGTTTTTTGTTGCCCTGTGGCGACTTGCCGAGTTGCGCGACTCTCCCGATTGCCCTACGTTCCCTCTCTGTTCTGAAATGGAGGTCGTGTGGGCGCGCTTGTTTTCGTGATTGTGGCTCTGGTCGTGGGGGCCGGTCTCGGCTGGTTTCTGGGCACGCGCCCTCTGGCGCAGGCGCAGGCAGATGCCCGCACCGCGCAGGGGCAGGTCAAGGCCATGGCCATCGATCTGGCGACAATGGCCGAACGCACCCGCCAGAGCGAACAGGTCGCAATGCAGCGCGATGCCCTGCGTAGCGAGCGCGACAGCCTCTCGGCCCAGCTCGCCGCCGCCCATGAACGCGCGCACGAGGCCGACGCCTTGCGCGACGCGCTGCACGTCGCGCGCGAACAGCGCGAGGATCTGGCCGCGCAAGTCGCCCGGCTCACCGCCGATGCGCTCCATTTCGACGAGCAGAAGCGCCTGCTGATCGCCTCGCAGGAGGCGCTGCGCCGCGAGTTCGAGAACGCAGGCAACAAGGTTCTGGAAAAGGCGCAGGAAACCTTCCTCGCCCGCGCGCAGGAACGCTTCGTCCAGAGCGAGGAAAAGTCCGCCCAGGCCCTCGCCGCGCTGCTCGCCCCGGTCGACCAGCGGCTCAGGAGCTATGAGGAACAGGTGGGCCGCCTCGAAAAGGAGCGCGTCGACGCCTTCGGCAACCTCACCGGCCTGATCCAGTCGATGCGCGAAGGGCAGGAACAGGTCCGGGCCGAGGCCGCGCGGCTGGGCAATTCGCTGCGCAACGCGCCCAAGGCGCGCGGGCGCTGGGGCGAACAGCAATTGCGCAACGTGCTCGAACAGTGTGGCCTGTCCGAACACACCGACTTCATCACCGAACATTCGGTCGATACCGACGAAGGCCGCCTGCGCCCCGACGCCATCGTGAAGATTCCGGGCAACAAGCTGCTGGTGATCGACGCCAAGGTCTCGCTCAACGCCTATCAGGATGCCTTCGAGGCGGTGGACGACGCCGCGCGCGCGGCGGCGCTGACCGCCCATGTGCAATCGATGCGCAACCATATCCAGACGCTGGGCACCAAGGCCTACCAGAGCCAGTTCGAGGACGCGCCCGACTATGTGCTGATGTTCGTGCCGGGCGAACACTTCATCGCCGCGGCCCTCGAACGCGATCCCTCGCTGTGGGACTTCGCGTTCGAGCGCAAGGTGCTGCTGGCCTCGCCCACCAACCTCGTGGCGATCTGCCGCACGGTCGCGCAAGTCTGGCGGCAGGACGGCCTCGCCCGCGAGGCGCGCGAAATCGGGCGCATGGGCGGCGAACTTTACGACCGCATCCGCGTGGCCGCCGAGCACCTCAAGCGCGTGGGCTCGGGCCTCGAATCGGCGGTGACCAACTACAACAAGTTCGTCGGCAGCTTCGAGCGCAACGTGCTCTCCTCGGCCCGCCGCATGCGTGAGAAGCACATCGAGATTTCCAGGGAAATCGAGGAAGCCCCGCTGGTCGAAACCGCCCCGCGCTATGGCGCCGCCGATGTCATGCCGGAATCGGGGCCAGAACCGGGCGCGGAACCGGCCCTTGCACCATCCGTTGCCCTCGAACACAGTCCCGAACAGGCAGTAGCAGGATAGGCAAGACACCATGAGGCGCGGCAGGACGAGGCCCGGCAGGACAAGGGCAACGGCACTTTCATTGGCCTTGTGCGCCGCGCTGGCCGGATGCGGCCCGGACAAGGCCGCAGAGGATGGCTCCACGCAGGAAAGCCCCTCTGCCGTGCCCGGCCCGTCCTCTGCCCCCGAAGCCGCCGCTTCGCCCGAACCTTCCGCCCGTCCGGCCCCTTCCCCCCCGTTCGTCGCCGCCGACACCGCCTCGGCCCTGCCGGCCATGGCGCTGCCCCCGCGCGACGATTGCGCGGGCCAGCCGGGC
>DQVI01000128.1 GCA_015661825.1 Novosphingobium capsulatum | reverse complement strand
GCGGGGGCCCGAGGCGGTCTTGAGTTCGGCGCTGGCCGGGCCGGGCAGCGCGCCTTTCCGGCGCTCGGCGGCCTTGGTGTGGGCGGCCTCCTTGGCGACCTTGGGGCTGCGGGCTTCGGCGTCGGCGATGGCGAGGCGCTTTTCGACCTCGATATGATGGCGCTTGCCCACGCTGCGGATCACCGCGCGGATGTCGGAGGCATAAGGCGCGTCGGGCGGCGTCTCGCTGAGCTGGGCGAACCAGGCGCGCAGCGCGCGGCGATGCTGCCCCGCCAGATCGAGCGAGAGCGCCCTGAAATAGCGCGCGCGCGGGTTCTTGGGATCGAGCGCAAGGGCCTTGTCGAAGGCCAGCCGCGCCGCGCGCGGCATCTGGCCTTCGTGGTTGTTGGCCAGGACCAGCGCCTCGCCCAGGAACGAGAACGTCTCGGCATGTTCGGGGTCGAGCGCGGTGGCCTTGCGCAGCGCGCGCGCGGCGTCCTTGTAGCGCTCGTTCTGGAAATAGGCCCAGCCCAGCATGCGCCAGCCCTGCACGTCGTCCTTCTTTTCGGCGAGGCGCTCTTCCATGCGGGTAATCGTGTCGTCGACCACGGGCGAAGGCTCGGGCGTGGGGGCCGGATCGGGGGCCGTGCTGGCTGCCGCTGCGGGAACCACGGCGGCGGCGCTGGCGCTGGCATCGACCATGGGAGGGGCGCTGTCGAAGACCACCGGGGTCATTTCCGGGCGCGGCGGTTCGGCCACGGCGGCGGCCAGTTCTGCCGGGCGCTGGGCGCGATAGATGCCGATGCCCCCGCCGATGATCGCCGCCACCGACACCACCCCGATCGCCGCGTTGCGCCAGATCTGCGGCGCGGGCGTTGCGCTCTGGGGGGTCTGGTCGGCCTTGCTCATCATGTGCTCCCTCGCGCCGGGCCAAGGGGCCAGGCTCGCGTGTCGCTGCGCGCATTATCGCGCGGGCCCCGACGTGGTCAACGGAACCCTGCCGATAGGTTCACTTCGGCTATTTCACCCGCGCCAGGGCCTTTTGCCGCCGCCGCTGGACCGAACTGCCCAGCCCGATGGCCTCGCGGTACTTGGCCACCGTGCGCCGCGCCAGATCGAACCCGCGCGCCTTGAGCAGATCGACCAGGGCATCGTCGGACAGGATCGCGCGCGGATCTTCGGCATCGATCAACTGGCGGATCGATGCCTTGACCGCTTCGGCCGAAACGGCCCCGTCGCCATCGGCCGAAGCCACGCCCGAGGTGAAGAAGTATTTGAGTTCGAACGTGCCGCGCTGGCATTGCAGGTACTTGTTCGAGGTGACGCGGCTGATCGTGCTCTCGTGCATGGAGACCGCCTCGGCCACGGTGCGCAAGGTCAGCGGGCGCAAGTGCGAGACGCCGTGGCGAAAGAAGCCGTCCTGATGCTTCACGATCTGCGCGGCGACCTTGAGGATGGTTTTCTGTCGCTGGTCGAGCGCCTTGACCAGCCAGTTGGCATCGGCCAGCTTCTCGCCCAGCCAGGCCCGTGCCTCCTTGCCCCCGCACGAGCGGCGCATCTGCGTGTAATAGCTGCGGTTGACCAGCAGGCGCGGCAAGGTGGCCTGGTTGAGCGCGATGGTCCAGCCGCCCCCGTTCTCGCCGCTTTCGTCCTTGCCGTCGCGGTCGGCCTCTTGCGGGGCGGGATAGACGAGGATGTCGGGCGTGACCGTTTCGACCGGGCTGCCGCCAAACCGCAGGCCGGGCTTGGGATCATAGCCGCGCAGTTCGGCCAGCATTCCGGCAAAATCCTCGTCGTCGGCCCCGCACAGCCGCTTGAGCCGGGCCAGTTCGCCCCGGCCCAGCAGGTCCAGATTGTCGAGCAGGCGGGCCATCAGCGGGTCGTAGCGATCCGCCTCGCGCGCCTGAAGCGCGAGGCACTCGCCCAGCGTGCGTGCGCCCACGCCCGTGGGATCGAGCGCCTGCACGAGTGCGAGCGCCCGCTCCACGTCGGCCAGCGGCAGGGCCAGCGTCTCGGCCACTTCGGCCAGCGGCATGCGCAAGTAGCCCGCCTCGTCGAGCTGGTCGATCAGCCAGCGTGCCACGAACAGCGCGCCGGAATCGGATGTCGTCGCGCCGATCTGGGTGTGGAGATGCTCGGCCAGGCTGGGGCTGCCGGCGCCGCGCTCGTCGATGGCCAGCCCCGGCCCCTCGCCCGATGCGCCCGATGCGCTGCCCATCCCCCCGATCCCCGGATCGGTGAAGGCGCCCTCTTCGCCGGGCCCATCGATGCCGGCATCACCGGGCAGGGTTGCGGTATGGGCCGCTGCATGCAGGCCATCCCCGGTGTCGCGGTCGGTGTCGAGCGCGGACATGTCGATGTCGAGCGGGCGGTCCTGCGCGGCCATGCCCTCGCCGACAAGCTGGTCGACGGGGCTGGTTTCGAGATGGGTGCGGCGCGTGCCCTCATCCCCGTTCCCGAAGGCCTCGCCGTGGGTGTCCTCGAATGGCGCACGCTCGGCGATTTCGAGCAGGGGGTTGGCCTCGATCGCCTCGCCGATGAAGGTTTCCACCTCGAGGTTGGACAGCGCCAGCAGCTTGATCGCCTGCTGGAGCTGCGGGGTCATCACCAGCGATTGCGACTGGCGGATGTCGAGGCGGGGGCCCAGTGCCATGAACCGGGACTAGCCGCCGATGGTAAAGAAAGGACGCGCGCGCGCGCTGCTCACAGCGTGAAACCCTCACCCAGATAGAGGCGGCGCACATTGGGATCGGCCACGAGCGCCTCGGGGCTGCCCGAGAACAGCACCTGCCCGCCATAGATGATGCAGGCGCGGTCCACGATGTCGAGCGTCTCGCGCACGTTGTGGTCGGTGATCAGGACGCCGATTCCGCGCTTTTTGAGGTCTTTCACCAGATCGCGGATGTCGCTGATCGAGAGCGGGTCGATCCCCGCGAAAGGTTCGTCGAGCAGGATGATCGAGGGCCGCGCGGCCAGCGCGCGGGCGATCTCGCAGCGGCGGCGTTCCCCGCCCGAAAGCGCCATCGACGGGCTGTTGCGCAGGCGCTGGAGGCCGAATTCGTCGAGCAGGCGGTCGAGTTCCTCCTCGCGGGTGGCCTTGTCGGGCTCGACCAGTTCGAGCACGGTGGCGATGTTCTGTTCGACCGTCATCCCGCGGAAAATCGAGGTTTCCTGCGGCAGGTAGCCCAGCCCGAGGATCGCGCGGCGATACATCGGCAGGCGGGTGATATCGACGCCATCGAGCAGGATGCGCCCCGAATCCGGGCGAACCAGGCCCATGATCGAATAGAAGCACGTCGTCTTGCCCGCGCCATTGGGGCCGAGCAGGCCGAGCACCTCGCCCTTGCCGACCGAAAGCGAGATGTCGGTCAGCACCGCGCGCTTGTCGTAGGACTTGGCGATGGAAACCACCTCCAGCCCGCCCTGGGGGATGGCAGGGGACGCACCTGTTTCAGGATGGGCGGCAAGAACGGAGGGAGAGCCAGTCATGGCTGCGTTCATAGCCCGGTCGGGCCTTCGGGCAAACCCCGTGTGCGTGCCCATATGCGCGAATCTGGCGCGATCCCTGCCGGTTCTTTTCAGCGCCGGTTCTCTCAACGTCAGTTCTTTCCGTGCTGGCGCCTGGGGCGGGCCGTCCTTGCCTTGCGCCTGCCGGGCATGCATGGTCTTATGGCCGGGAGACGGGTTGATGAAGGGCAGACGGGCCATGGGCACCATGAACGAGGCCGTGAGCAGCGCCATGAACAAGGATGGCTCCATGGCCGAGGCCGAGCGTCATGTTCGCCTCGAACGCGGGTACAAGCGTGTCAGCGATGCGGTGGCCTATGGCCTGCTCGTCTATACCGCGCTCCAGATCTTCATGACGATGCACGCGGTCGAGTCCGAAGAGGACACGATGCTGCCGACCTTCGCGCTGGTCGTGCTGGTGGCCGCGATCATCCCGCTCTACCGCCGTTTCGAAAAACGCTGGGAAACGCGCGCGCCCCTGCTGATCGAGACACCCGACCATTTCGAGGCGGTCTTGCGCCGCACGCTTGCGGGAATCTGGACCGTCTCGATCGGCCTGCCGCTGCTGGTCACCGCGCTGATCAAGGCCATCGCCGCTTTTGCCTGATACCCCCGACTTGATTGCCCCAACCGGACACAGCGGCTAAGCGCCGTGGCACCCCGGCCACCCCGGTGGGGACGAAGTGGAGCACCCCGATGTTGACCCCCGCCCAAGCCCAGGAGCGTTGCGAGGCCCTGATCGACCGTGCCCGGCGGGCCGGGGCCGAGGCGGGCGACGTGGTCTATCTGGCCAATGCCTCGGAAAGCGTGAGCGTGCGGCTGGGCGCGCTGGAGGATGTCGAGCGTTCGGAAGCCGAGCATATCGGGCTGCGTGTCTTCGTCGGCGGGGCTTCGGCCTCGATCGGATCGACCGACATGGGCGATGCCGCGCTCGACGAACTGGCCGCGCGGGCCGTGGCGATGGCCCGTGCCGCGCCGGTCGACCGCTTTGCCGGGCTGGCCGACGCTGCCCTGCTGGCCCATGCCCCGTTCCCCGATCTCGATCTCGACGATCCGGCCGAGCCGCGCCCGCAGGATCTGCGCCGCCTTGCGCAGGAGGCCGAGGATGCCGCCCGCGCGGTGCCCGGTGTCACCAACAGCGAGGGCGCGGGCGCAGGCGCCGGGCGCGGGGTCGTGGCGCTGGCCACCAGCCATGGCTTTTCGGGGGCCTATGCCGCCACCAGCCACAGCATTTCGGCAAGCGTGATCGCGGGGGAAGACGGCGCGCTCCAGCGCGACCATGCGTGGCGCAGCGCGCGCTTTGCCGCTGACCTGCCCGATCCGGCCCTGATCGGCCGCGAGGCGGGCCTGCGCACGGTGGCCCGCGTCAATCCGGGGCGGGTGAAGAGCGGGGCCATGCCGGTCGTGTTCGATCCGCGCGTGGGCAGTTCGCTGGTCGGGCACCTGCTGGGCGCGATCACCGGGGCGGCGATTGCCCGCCGCGCGAGCTTCCTGCTCGACCGCGACGGCGCGCAACTGTTCGATTCATCGATCACCATTTCCGATGATCCGCTGCGCCCGCGCGGGTTGCGCTCGCGCCCGTTCGATGGCGAAGGCCTGCCCACCGCGCCGCGCAAGCTGGTCGAGGGTGGACGGCTGACCGGCTGGCTGATGGAATCGGCTTCGGCCCGCCAGCTTGGGCTGGCCCCCACCGGCCACGCCTCGCGCGGGGGCTCGGGCGCGCCGCATGTCACGACGGGCAATATCGTCCTCGAACCGGGCCGCGTCAGCCGCGAGGCCCTGCTCGCCGACATTGCCGACGGGGTCTATGTGACAGAACTGATCGGCAATGGCGTCAATGGCGTGACCGGCGATTACAGCCGGGGCGCGGCAGGCTTCCGCATCGTCAACGGCGAACTGGCCGGGCCGATCGCCGAATTCACCGTGGCGGGCAACCTGATCGACATGTTCGCGGCGATGGTTGCCGCCGATGACCTCGAAATCCAGCGCGGGATCGATGTTCCCACCTTGCGCGTCGACGGGATGAGCGTGGCGGGCGACTGACCGGCCCGCCTTCTTCAGCCCCAGGCTGAACAGGCCGGGTCCCCGTTCACGACAAGACGGCGCAGCGCGGCACGGGCAAGGCGTTCCACCTCGACCTTGCGCCGCGCCGCCGCGAGCGGCAGGCTGGGCGCAGGCCGCAGGATTTCCGCGTCATAGCCATCGGCCACGATGATCCCGCAGGCCTCGGGCCGGAAGGCGGCGTCTTCGAGCACCGCGCGGTCGAGATGGGGCGCCAGCCCCCAGTAGAACCGGTCGCAATGATCGAGATAGTCGGTCCACTTGGCGTCGCCCAGCAGATCGGCGCGGCTGACCTTGATTTCCACGATCACCACCCGCCCCTTTGCGTCGACCCCCATCAGGTCGGCCCGGCGGCCATTGCGCAGCGGCATTTCCGGCAGGCACCAGATGCCGTTGCGGGCAAACAGCCTGCCGATTCCCCGCGCCACGGCCAGCGCCTCGCGCGCGAAAACGGTGTCTTCACCGGGCCCGGAATCAGGCCCGGCAGGAGAGAGCGGAGAAAGCGGCGAATCGTCCATGACGCCAGAATAGGAACATAGAGCGAACGCGTAAAGCATCCAGCCTCATGCAAAAACCGCTGGCAAGCCCTGCCCACCACTGCTAGGGCGCCATTTCAGGCACCCGTAGCTCAGCTGGATAGAGCGTTGCCCTCCGAAGGCAAAGGCCACAGGTTCGAATCCTGTCGGGTGCGCCAATTCCAAGGGAATTGGCAATTGTGTGTGCCGGGCCGGCACCAGTCTTCCTGTCAGATCCCGAAATCAGGCGGCCATAGATCAGGCGGCCAGCGCGGTTGCGTCCACCACCACGCGGTTGCGGCCATTGCGCTTGGCGGCATAGAGCGCCGCGTCGGCGGTCTTGACCAGCATCGCGCCCTCGCGGTCCATCCCGTCGGACCAGGTGGCCACGCCAAACGACATCGTGACCGAGCCCAGCGTGCGCCCGCCCTGGCGCACGGTGACCAGGCTGATCGCTTCGCGCACTTCCTCCACGCGCGCCTGCAATACGGTGGCATCGGTGGCCGGGGCGATGATCACGAATTCTTCCCCGCCAAAGCGGCAGACCACATCGCCATCGCGGAAGCGGCGGCGCAGTTCGGCGGCCACGGTCTGCAAGACCTGATCGCCTGCGTCGTGGCCGAATTCGTCGTTGAAGCGCTTGAAGTGGTCGACATCGCACATGACCAGACTGAGCGGCGCGCCCGAGCGCGAGGCGCGCGCGATTTCGAGCGACAGCGTCTCTTCCAGGTAGCGGCGGTTGAACAGCCCGGTGAGCGGATCGCGGATGGTCTGTTCGCGCAGGTCCCGCTGAAGCCGGTGGTTGACCAGCGCCGAGGCGATGTTTTCGCTCAGCACCGCGAGGCGGAAGCGGTTTTCGGTGTCGATCGTGCCCTTGAGATAGAGCACGCCGATCACTTCGCCCCCGGCCAGCAGCGGTTCGCAGTGGTAATGGTCGGTCTGGGAACCGACATGCGGACAGACGATGTCCGAGCCCGGCTCGTCGACGAAATGGCTTTGGCCGCGGCGCAGGGCCCAGCATTCCTCGGGCGCGAAATTGCCCTGGGCCAGTTCGAGCCCGCCCCAGGTGGCCGTGGCCACCAGCAGGTTGCGCGAATTGTTGTGGACGTACAACGCGCCGGGAATATGGGGCAGGACGCGCGGCACGAAGACGCGAATGATCGCGGCCAGTTCCTCGTCGGTGCGGGCAGCCTGCATGCGATGGGCCATGCCGCCCAGAATTTCGATCACTTCGCCGCGTTCGCGCAAGGTCTGCGCGTTGTGGCTCAGGGCGTCGTTGGCCGCTTCGAGGTTGTCGTGCGCCTTGACCTGATCGGCCAGGGCCAGCTCCAGTTCGTCGGCCATGGCGTTGTAGCCCTGGGCCAACTGGCTGAATTCACTCGACCCCATGTCGCCGGTGATGCGCGCCTTGCGCTCGCCCGCGCCCAGTTGGCCCATGACCTCGATCATCGCGCCTGCCGGCTGGCGGATGCGCCGGATCAGCGAGCGGGCCATCATGACCAGGAAGAGCAGCGTGAGCGGGGTTCCCACCGCCGCGAGCCACAGGATCACCCGGAGCAGGCGTTCGACCTTGTCCATCCGCGTGGCGGCCAGATCGCGTTCGTCGAGCACGAGATCGCCGATCTTGCCATCGACCAACTGCATCAGCATGAGCCCGCGCCCGGTCGCCACGGAATCGCGCGCGGCGACGAAACTGCCGTTGCCGGTCAGCCGGGCCGAGGCTTGCAAAATCGCGATCCGCTCGCCCACGAGGGTCTCTATCTGGCGGGCGCGGGTGTTCTGCGTGGGGTTGTCGGCGGTCAGGCGGGCCAGCGTTGCCGCTTCCCGGCGGGCAGAGCCCAGAGCCCGCTCGACCGACTCGGCAAATTCGGGGTTCTGCGTGAGGATGAAACCGCGCTGGCCCGATTCCGCCTCGCGCAGGGTGCTAACCACGCGGTTGGCCGAGCGCAAGACTTGCGAGGAATGGTCGACCCAGGTCAGGCTGTCGTGCATTTCCATGGTCACACCCACCAGCGCGCCGGCCAGCCCTGTCGTCAGGATGCCCAGCAGGGTACACAGCATGAGAATGCGATGGGACAACGACCCGATCAAAGGGGGCTCCAGGCAGGCGTTTGCAGGATCGCCGACTGTAGCGATAGAAAAAGTATACGCAAAATTCCTTAACGGGCCCTCACTGTTTTTGGCATTTGGGACAAAAGAATGTGGAGCGGCCGCCCTGCACGATCCGCGCGACCGGTGTTCCGCATCCGCAAGGCTCCCCCTCGCGGCCATAGACGCGCCAGTCCTTGGCGAAATAGCCCAGTTCGCCATCGGGCCGGGCATAGTCGCGCAAGGTCGAGCCGCCCGCCGCGATGGCTTCTTCCAGAACCGCGCGGATCTCGGGCACCAGCCGCCTGAGCGCGGGCAGGCTGATCGCGCCCCCCTCGCGGGTGGGGGCGATGCGCGCGCGGTGGAGCGCCTCGCAGACATAGATATTGCCAAGGCCGGCCACGATGGCCTGATCGAGCAGCAGCAGCTTGACCGCCGCAATGCGCCCCTTGAAGGCATCAGCCAGATGGCGCGGCGTCAGGCCGGGGCCCAGCGGCTCGGGGCCCAGCGCGGCGAACGGGCCCCACTGTTCCAGCGCGTCGGTCTCCACCAGATCGACCGAGCCGAACCGGCGCGCGTCGTTGAGCGCGAGGGTATGGCCATGGCCGGTTTCGATCAGCAGGTGGTCGTGCTTGCCCAGCGCCTCGGGATCGATCCGCCAGCGCCCCGACATGCCCAGATGGAAGACCATCGTGCGGCCCCGGTCGGTGTGGATCAGGCCATATTTGGCCCGTCGCGACAGGCCGCTGACCCGTGCGCCGATCATCGCCTGGGCGAGGTCTTGCGGGAACGGGCGGCGCAACCCCTCGCGGCGCAAAGTCAGGCGGGTGATCGTCTGGCCGTCCAGAACGCTCGCCAGACCGCGAACGGTGGTTTCAACCTCGGGAAGTTCGGGCATCGTGGGCTCCGGGTTTGATGCGAAATTCGCCGAAAGAGGCGAATTTCGGTTCGGCACCGGCCCGCTCCCCCACCCGACCTCCCATAGGGTACTATCGTAGGGAGGCCGGGTGGGAGAGCGGGCCGGTGCCGAACGATCCGCAACGCCAGTTGCGGATCAGATAGCCATTCACCCCGTTATCATGCTTTGCGCCCGCGGCAATTCCTCATTAAAGGCCCTTCCCATGACCAGCTCCGAAAGCGTGTCCTTCGGCTACGAGGACGTCACCCCCGAGGAAAAAGTCGCCCGTGTGGGCGCGGTGTTTTCCAGCGTCGCCAAGAAGTACGACGTGATGAACGATGCCATGTCGGTGGGGATGCACCGGCTGTGGAAGGATCGCTTCGTCGCGCGCGTCAAGCCGCGCGAGGGCGAGCAGATCCTCGACATGGCTGGTGGCACCGGCGACATCGCGTTTCGCATGGCCGCGCAAGGTGCCTCGATCACCGTTTCGGACATCAATCAGGACATGCTCGACGTGGGCATCGAGCGGGCGATGAAGCGCGGCATCGACGGCCTCGTCTGGTCGCGCCAGAACGCCGAGGAACTGAGCTTCGGCAACCGTTTCTTCGATGCCTACACGATCGCCTTCGGCATCCGCAACGTGACCCACATCGACAAGGCCCTGGCCGAGGCCTATCGCGTGCTCAAGTTCGGCGGGCGCTTCTACTGCCTCGAATTCTCGACGACGGAATGGCCCGGTTTTGCCGAGATCTACGACGTCTATTCGCACAAGCTGGTGCCCAAGATCGGCCAGGCCATCGCGGGCGACGCCGATTCCTATCGCTACCTGATCGAATCCATCCGCCGCTTCCCCAAGATGGGTGAGTTCGAGCAGATGATCAAAAACGCAGGGTTCCGCCACACCAAGGTCGAACCGATCCTGGGCGGGCTGGTCGCGATCCATTCCGGCTGGAAGGTTTAAGGGCAGCCCATCTTGACCCGTCCTGCCACCCATATCCGCCGCCTGCTCGGCTGGGGCCGCACGCTCGCGCGCCATGGCGCGCTGCGCCTGCTCGAAGAGAGCCCGCACACGCCCGCCCCGGTGCGCCGCCTGTGCCGTCTCGCCCGCTTCGGCACCAGCCAGCCGGTCGTGCCCGACTATGCCGGGGCGTTCCGCGCCATCGGCCCGGCTGCGATCAAGCTCGGGCAGACGCTCGCCACCCGCCCCGACCTCGTGGGCGAGGAAGCCGCGCGCAACCTGCTCGCGCTTCAGGACAAGCTCCCCCCGGTCGATTTCGCGCTGATCCGCCGCGAGATCGAGACGAGCTTCGAGCGCCCGCTCGAAAGCCTGTTTTCGCGCTTCGACGAAGATCCGGTGGGCGCCGCCTCGATCGCACAGGTCCATCAGGCCTGGACGCTCGATGGGCGCAAGGTGGCGGTCAAGGTGCTCAGGCCGGGTGTGCGCGAGAAGTTCGCGCGCGACATCGAGACCTATGAATGGGCCGCTGCGCACCTCGAAGCGCTGGGCGGCGAGGCCGGGCGCCTGCGTCCGCGCCTGGTCATCGCCAATTTCCGCCGCTGGACCCTGCGCGAACTGGACTTGCGCCGCGAGGCGGCCAGCGCCTCGGAACTGGCCGATTCGATGCATGCCTTTGCCGGCTATCGCGTGCCGGGCATCGACTGGGACCGCACCAACGGCAAGGTGATGACGCTCGACTGGATCGACGGGGTCAAGATCAGCGATCTGGCCGCCATCGACGCGGCCGGGCACGACCGCAAGGAAATGGCCAGCCGCCTCGTGCTCGCCTTCCTGACGCAGGCGATCAGCGGCGGCTATTTCCATGCCGACATGCACCAGGGCAATCTCTTCGTCGAACCCGATGGCACGATTGCGGCCATCGACTTTGGCATCATGGGCCGGATCGACCGCCGCGCCCGGCTCTGGCTGGCCGAAATCCTCTATGGGCTGACCACCGGCAACTATCGCCGCGTGGCCGAGATCCATTTCGAGGCGCAATACGTGCCCAGCTATCACTCGGTCGACGAATTCGCCACGGCGCTGCGCGCGGTGGGCGAGCCGATGCGCGGGCGCCCGGTCAAGGACCTGTCGGTCGGGCAGATGCTCGACGGGCTGTTCGCGATCACCCGCGACTTCGACATGCAGACCCAGCCGCACCTGCTGCTACTGCAAAAGACGATGGTCATGGTCGAGGGCATTGCCCAGCAGCTCGATCCCGACATCAACATGTGGGACACCGCCGCCCCCTTCGTGCGCAACTGGCTGCGCGACGAACTGGGCCCCGAGGCCGCGATTGCCGAGCGCCTGCGCGAGGACACCGCCACGCTGATGCGCGTGCCCGAGCTGATCCGCCGCATCGAGGAACGCTTCCCGGCCAAGGGCGCTGCCCCCGAAGCCCCGCCCCTGCCCGACGTTCCGCTGATGTGGGACCGCCGCAAGCGCGACACGGGCGAGGAAAGGAACCGCGCCAGCAGCTGGCCGCGCGTGATCCTCGCGGCGGCGCTGGGCGTTGCGGCCGCGTTCGGGTTTCAGGCCCTTTCGCATCATGATGCCCATCATGACGCCCCCCATCATGACCCCGTCGCCATGGCGTATCAGGCCCCGTGAACGCGAGTCAGCGTCCGGCCCTGCTGCCCGGCCTGCGAGTAGCCAAGCGCCATTTTAACGCGCTTGACCTCTCGCGGCTGGTGGCGGCCTTTGCGGTGCTGTTCTGGCATTACCAGCATTTCTTCGTGCCGCCGGTCGACTATGGCTTTCAGGTCGACCGCCCGGCGGTGCTGCCGCTCTATCACCCGCTGCGCTGGCTGTTCGATTATGGACACAGCGCGGTCCAGTATTTCTGGGCGGTCTCGGGCTTTGTCTTTGCCCATGTCTATCTGGCCGACAGCAGCGCGATGCGGCGTTTCTGGCTGGCGCGGGTGGCGCGGCTGTGGCCGCTGCACCTGCTCACGCTGGTCCTCGTCGCGGGGCTTCAGGCAGCCTATACCCGCATCAACGGCACGGCCTTCATCTATCACGAGCAGGACTGGAAGCATTTCCTGCTCTCGCTCCCCCTCGCGCAATACTGGGGCTGGCAGAACAACCAGTCGTACAATGGCCCCTCGTGGTCGCTCTCGACCGAGATTCTGGCCTATGCGGTGTTCTGGGTGCTGCTGCCCGCGCTGCGCCGCGCGCCGTTCAGCGTGGCGCTGCCCGTGGGCGTGATCATGCTGCGGCTGTTCTTCAAGGGCTGGCCCGATGGGCCGGTGCTTACCTGCATCGGCTATTTCTTCCTCGGCACGGCGATCTATGGCGCGGCGCTGCGCGGGTGGTTGCGCCAGCCGGTGCTGATCGGGGCGAGCCTTGGCTGCGGCTGGCTGGTGTGGTTCACCCTCGCCCATCACTATCGCTACGATGCCACGGCGCTGGCGGGCACGTTTGCGGTGCTGTTCGCGATGCTGGCCATCGATCTGGCCGACAAGCGTGATTTTCTGGCGATCGGGCGCAAGCTGGGCGATGCGTCCTATGGCATCTACCTGTGGCACTTTCCGTTGCAGGTGGCGCTCGTGCTGCTGATCGACGCCACGCTGGGCAGCCGCGACATTGCGCGCCAGCCCGGCTTCCTGCTGTTCTTCCTCGTGCTCAGCGTCGGCGCGGGCTTCGCCTCGCACCGCTGGATCGAGCGCCCGGCCCAGAAGGCGATCCTCCGGCTGGCCAGCCCGAAAAACAGGAACTGAAGCTGCTTGGCCAGCGTGGACAAAATCCGATCTT
Source organism: Novosphingobium capsulatum (assembly GCA_015661825.1). Classification (GTDB taxonomy): domain Bacteria; phylum Pseudomonadota; class Alphaproteobacteria; order Sphingomonadales; family Sphingomonadaceae; genus Novosphingobium; species Novosphingobium pituita. The sequence goes on along the minus strand of DQVI01000128.1, from coordinate 37,727 downwards.
TGATATGCGGCCTGACGTTTGAAATAAAAGAAGGGTTTTCTTGAACTTCACTCGTCATCCCCGCGCAGGCGGGGATCCAGTTGTGACGGTTGCGCATGCAAACAAGGCACAGGATCTGGATTCCCGCCTGCGCGGGAATGACGAGAGATGGGGCAAACATCGTCCAGACTGTCGTTGGCAATCTCGGCATGCAACGAATTGTGCAGGCCGTCTAGGCCGCCGCCCGGCGCAAGCGGTCGTTGATGGCCGCGCCGATCCCCTCGTCGGGCACGGGGGCCACGGCGATGCGGGGCTGGGGGGCATCGGCGCCGGCGTGGAGGCAGGCATAGAGCCGCGCTGCCGCCTCGGCCAGATCGCCGCCGGGGGACAGGTTCACATCGCCCGCAATCGCGCCCAGCCCGATCAGGAATTCATCGGCCTGTGCATCGGTGGCATTCAATCGCACCGGCTTGCCCGGCGCATAGTGGCTGGCCAGCTGGCCGGGCGCCTCGATCCCTTGCGCGGAACCCTGCTCCGGCCCTTCGCCCAGCACCTGCGCGATAGCCTCGGGGGTGATCGGGCCGGGGCGCAGCAGGGCCCAGCCGCCATCGGCGCGCAGGCCGACGATGGTCGATTCGATGCCCTGTCGCGTCTCGCCCCCGTCCAGAATCAGGTCCACCCGCGCGCCCAGCGAGGTGGCGACGTGGGCCGCGCGCGTCGGGCTGATCGCCCCGCTGCGGTTGGCCGAAGGCGCTGCCAGCGGCAGGCCGGAGACCCGCAGGACATCCTGCATGACCGGGTGGGCCGGGCACCGCAGTGCCACCGTGGGCAGCCCTGCGCTCACCGCCTGCGCCAGCCCGCAATCGTCCCGGCGGGGCAGGACCATTGTGAGCGCGCCGGGCCAGAACGCGGCGGCCAGCGCATGGGCGCGCGCGTCGAACGTGGCGAGCTTCTCGGCGGCGGCCAGATCGGGCACATGGACGATCAGCGGGTTGAAATCGGGGCGCCCCTTGGCGCGATAGATCCCCGCCACCGCCTCGGCCCGGTCGGCCCGCGCGGCCAGCCCATAGACCGTCTCGGTCGGCACGGCGACGGTGCCTCCGCGTTCGAGAACGGCGGCGGCGGCGGCCACGCCGTCGGCATCGGCAGGAAGGATCGTGGGGGCGGAAAAGGGGTTGGTGGTCATGATCCCGCTCGCTATCGCAGCGCGCAGCACATTTGCCCAGCGTATTTCCCAGCCCATTCCTTAAGCCTCCCCTTTTCGCAAAGTTGCCCCGATGACCGATCCGATCCTGTCTTGCGAGACCGCCACCAGCCTGCTTGCCCGCATCGCCGATGCGCTCGAACGGATGGCGCCCCCTGCCCCGCCGCCGGTCGACTGGCTGGCCGCGCCCGCCTATGTCTGGACCGGGCAGAGCGCACGCGGGGTCGATCATCTCGAAGCCCCGGCCCTGGGCCTGATGCGCGGGATCGACGCCCAGAAGGCGGCGGTGGTCGCCAATGTGGAGCGCCTCGCCAGCGGGGCCGCCGCGCACGACATGCTGCTGTGGGGTTCGCGCGGGATGGGCAAATCGGCCGTTCTGCGCGCGGCGGTCAAGGCCGCTGATGTGGCGCATCCGGGGCAGATCGCGCTGGTTCAGGCCATGCCCGATGCCACGCTGCCGCTGCTGTTCGGGCAATTGCGCGGGGTGGACCGGCGCTTTCTGGTCTTCCTCGACGATCTGGGCTTCGATGCCGCCGATACCGAAGGGGCGCGGCTCTTGCGCTCGTGGCTCGAAGGCGGGGTCGAGGCGCGCCCGGCCAATGTGCGTCTGGCGGTCACGTCAAACCGCCGCGCCATCGTCGAGCGGACGATGAGCGAGCAGGACGACCCGATCAACCCGCGCGACGCGGTGGACGACCGTCTGGCGCTGGCCGACCGTTTCGGCCTCTCGCTGGGCTTCCACGCCTGCAATCAGGACGACTATCTGGCGATCATCGAGGGCTATTGCGGGGAGCTGGGCCTGCCGTTCGAGGCGGGCGATGCGCTCGAATGGTCGAAGCGCCGGGGTGGCCGCTCGGGCCGTGTGGCCTGGCAATATATCGCCGAACTCGCGGGCCGCGCGGGTAAGGCTGTCTGACAGGGGCTGTCTGAAAGCGGACGAAGCCCTGCGCGGGGAGCCTCCCCCGCGCAGGGCTTTTCTGATCAGTCGAACAGGCTCGAAACCGAAGCCTCGTCGGCGATGCGGCGCATGGCCTCGCCGATCAGCGGGGCGATGGTCAGGATGCGGATGCGGTCGCAGGCCTTGGTCGCTTCGGTGGGCAGGATGGTGTCGGTGATCACCAGTTCCTTGAGCGCCGAATTGCCCACGCGGGCCACCGCCGCGCCCGAAAGCACGCCGTGCGAAATGTAGGCGGCAACGCCCGCCGCGCCTTCGTCCATCAGCGCCTGCGCCGCGTTGCACAGGGTGCCGCCCGAATCGATGATGTCGTCGATCAGGATGCACATGCGGCCACGCACGTCGCCGATGATGTTCATCACTTCCGACTGGCCGGGACGGTCGCGACGCTTGTCGACGATCGCCAGCGGGGCATTGTCGAGGCGCTTGGCCAGCGCGCGGGCGCGCACCACGCCGCCCACGTCGGGCGAGACGACCATCAGTTCCTGGCCGCCGTAGCGGGTCTGGATGTCAGCCGCCATGACGGGGGCGGCAAACAGGTTGTCGGTCGGGATGTCGAAGAAGCCCTGGATCTGCCCGGCGTGGAGATCGACCGCCAGCACGCGGTCGGCACCTGCCGTGGTGATCAGGTTGGCAACCAGCTTGGCCGAGATCGGCGTGCGCGGGCCGGGCTTGCGGTCCTGGCGGGCATAGCCGAAGTAGGGGATGACCGCCGTGATGCGCTTGGCCGAGGCACGACGCAGCGCGTCGATGCAGATCAGCAGTTCCATCAGGTTGTCGTTGGTGGGGAAGCTGGTCGACTGGACGAGGAAGACGTCTTCGCCGCGCACGTTCTCGTGGATTTCCACGAAGACTTCCTCGTCGGCGAACCGGCGCACGGCCGCGTCGGTCAACGGCGTTTCCAGATAGGCCGCGATGGCGCGGGCCAGCGGCAGGTTGCCGTTGCCGGACATGATCTTCATGAGAAATCCCTCGAGTCTTTTGGGTGGTCCTGATCCTGCGCCGCCCTTAGCCAAAGATGACGATTTTGCAACGCCCGCCAGCCCCGATTGTGCCCCAATTGCGCCGCATTTCGGGCTGTTTGCGCTCTTTTGCAGGCTGCCTTGCACCCCATGGCCTGCAACAGCCGCTCTTGCCGCAAGGCGCCATTGCCGCCTAGAGTCGTGTCATGGCTGATAAATTGATCATCACGCTGGCACAGCTCAACCAGAAGGTTGGCGATCTTGCCGCCAATGCCGCCGCCATGCTCGCCACGCGCAGCAAGGCGATGCACAGCGACCTGATTGTCTTTCCCGAGATGCAGCTGATCGGCTATCCGCCCGAGGACCTGATCCTCAAGCCCGCGCTGATCGAGCGCGCGGCGGTCGAGCTGGAAAAGATGGCGCAAGTCACCGCCGATGGCGGCCCGGCGATGCTCGTCGGCTCGGTCTTCGTGCGCGACGGGGCGCTTCACAATGGCGTCGCCCTGCTCGATCAGGGCCGCATCGTGGCCACCCGCTTCAAATATGAATTGCCCAATTACGGCACCTTCGACGAAAAACGCCTGTTCCTGCCCGGCCCCCTGCCCGAGCCGGTGCCGTTTCGCGGCGCCATCCTCGGCCTGCCGATCTGCGAAGACATCTGGCACCCCGATGTCTGCCGCCATCTGGCGCAACTGGGCGCCGAAATCTTCGTGTGCGTCAACGGCAGCCCCTACGAGATCGACAAGGACGTGCTGCGCATCGACGGCGTGGCCAAGCGCCGCGCGATCGATACCGGCATTCCGCTCGCCTATGTCAACCGCGTGGGCGGGCAGGACGAAATCGTGTTCGACGGCGCAAGCTTCGTGGTCGGCCCGGAAGGCGCGCTGTGGGTCCAGCTTCCCGACTGGGAAGAGGCGGTGGTCGACACGGTGTGGAACAAGGTGCCGTTTGGCCATGGTCATCGCTGGCGCTGCGAGGCGGGCGATGTCGCCGATCTGGCCGAGCATCCCGAAGACATCTACGCGGCCATGGTCATGGCGCTGCGCGACTATGTGAACAAGAACCGCTTCCCCGGCGTCCTGCTGGGCCTTTCGGGCGGGATCGATTCGGCGCTGTGCGCGGCCATCGCGGTCGATGCGCTGGGCGCGGAGCGGGTGTGGTGCGTGATGTTGCCCAGCCGCTACACCAGCCAGGAAAGCCTCGACGATGCGGCAGGGTGCGCGCAGATGCTGGGCGTGCGGCTCGACACCGTGCCGATCAGCCCGGCGGTCGACGGCTTTACCCAGATGCTCGCCCCCCTGTTCGAGGGCCGCGCGCCAGACCTGACCGAGGAGAACCTCCAGTCGCGCATTCGCGGCACCACGCTGATGGCGCTGTCGAACAAGTTTGGGCCGATGCTGGTGACGACCGGCAACAAGAGCGAGATGAGCGTGGGCTACGCCACGATCTATGGCGACATGAACGGCGGCTACAACCCGCTGAAAGACGCCTACAAGACCACCGTGTTTGCGATCTCGCGCTGGCGCAACGCACACCGCCCGAAGATCGGCCTTGGTCCCGATGGCCCGGTCATGCCCGAGCGGGTGATTGCCAAGCCGCCCAGCGCGGAACTGCGCCCCGACCAGAAGGACGAGGATTCGCTGCCGCCCTACGACGTGCTCGACGCGATCCTGCTGGGCCTCGTCGAACACGAGAAGAGCGTCGACCAGATCGCCGCCGAGGGCTTCGAGCGGGCCACCGTCGAGCGGATCGAGCGCCTGCTCCATCTGGCCGAATACAAGCGCCGTCAGGCCCCGCCGGGGGTGAAGCTGGGCATGCGCAACTTTGGCCGTGATCGCCGCTATCCGATCACGCAGGGGTTCCGCACGGCCTGAGTTCCGCTTTCCGGCCCGTTCTGTCTGTCCTGCTGCGCCGTGCCTTGCCCGGCGCAGCCTCCCTTGCGCGGGCCTGCGCGAATGCTGTTTCCCCTGACACAAATCTGCGCACGTTCTGCCCGGCCGGGATTTGGGCTGTTTGGGCACGGAAATGTCGCGACAGGCCCTCATGGCTTGCGGAATTGCGCGGCACGGCCGGAATGAGATTGCAAATGAAACTTTGGATGGTTTCAGCGGCACGCTTCAGTTGCAGAAAGGTCCGTAATATTTCGCAAACAACACGCTATTTTTCAGATATTTGCCGATACTGTGGTGTCAGTGTCACACCAATAAGTCGATTTGGTTTCACTCGTCACTACGTGCTTCCAAGCGGCCCGGTTTCTCACAAGAACACACGCCATCGGTCCCGGCACTCGTGGAACACGGCCCCAGTCGCCCGCACTTTGTGCGGGCGCGGACGTGGAGTGCCGGGGCTGCCGCTACTGGTGGCCGCACGGTGTGCGTCCGCCCCCCAATGAGGGACAGAACGACCGTGACCAAGACTTTCACCTACTACGCGGGTGCAGCCGGCATGGCGCTTGCCCTGGCGAGCATGGCCTCCCCGGCCCTCGCCCAGGACGCGACCCCAGCCGCTCCCCAGGCCGATGCCCCCTCCGCCGATCTGGGTGCCGATGGCGGCGCGCCGATCATCGTGACCGGTTCGCGCATCGAACGCCCCGACCTGACGGCTTCGAGCCCGGTCTCGGTGATCAGCGCCGACACGATGAAGACCGTCAACACCGTGACGGTCGAGCAGATCTTGCAGGTCAACCCGCAGTTCGCGTCGGGTCTTGGCGCGTCGAGCAACAACCCGGGCGACGGTTCGGCCACGGTCGACCTGCGCGGTCTGGGTTCGAAGCGTACGCTGGTGCTGCTCAACGGCAAGCGCCTGCCCGTCTATGACGCGAGCGGTTCGGTCGACGTCAACCAGGTTCCCACCGCCCTGATCAAGAACGTCCAGGTCCTGACCGGCGGTGCGTCGGCGGTCTATGGTTCGGACGCGATCTCGGGCGTGGTCAACTTCGTGCTCGACGACAAGTTCACCGGCCTCAAGCTCGATGCGGGCACCCAGGTGACCGGCTATGGCGATGGCGCGATGTACAACGCCAACCTGGTCGGCGGCATCAAGCTGGGCGACCGTGGCCACCTGGTCGTTGCGGGCAACTACTCGAAGCGTGAAGGCGTCAAGTATGCCTCGCGCAGCTTCGCCAACCGCACGCTGTGCTCGGACGACCTGACCCAGATGTGCGGCTCGTCGAACACGACGCCGACCGCTTTCGACATCCCCGGCGCCGGTCGCCAGCAGATTCAGGCTGACGGCACGCTGAGCTCGAATGTCGCGGGCTACAACTTCAACCCCATCAACTATGCCCAGACGCCGATGGAGCGTTATGGCGGCATGGCGCTGTGGAACTATGAAGTCAGCGACCACGTCGAGATGTATGGCTGGGGTTCGTACCAGCACGTCAAGACGGTGCAGACGCTGGCCCCGACGGCCACCGCCGGTTTCCGCTTCAACATCAGCCAGGATAACCCGTACCTGACCGATTCCGAGCGCACCGCGTTCTTCGATCAGGCCGCCAACCCCGATCTGCGGATCAACGCCGACGGCACTTCGGCCATTGGCATTCGCCGCCGCATCACCGAAATCGGTGGCCGCATCGAGAACCACTCCAGCACGACCTGGCAGGTTCTGAACGGCTTCCGTGGTGACTTCTTCAACACCGGCTTCAAGTTCGACACCTCGTTCCAGTATGCGCAGGTCCACAAGCACACGCTGCTTCAGAACGACCTTTCGTATAACGCGCTGAGCGAAGCGCTCGACGCCGTTTCGAACGGCAGCGGCGGCGTGATGTGCCGCTCGGCGACCGCTCGCGCGGCCGGCTGCGTGCCGATCAACCTGTTCGCGTACAATGGCATCAACCGCCAGGCGCTGTCCTATGTGGCCCAGAACGCCACCCAGGACGACCGCACCTCGCAGCTGGTTGTCGAAGGCAGCCTCTCGGGCGACCTCAAGTTCCTCCAGAGCCCGTTTGCCTCGGCCCCGGCCGCGCTCTCGGTCGGTGTGGACTATCGCCGTGAAACCGCCGACACCCGCGTGAGCGGCAACTATGCCTCGGGCGACCTGATCTATTACGGTCAGGGCTTCGACATCCCGAACAAGAGCTACGACGTCAAGGAAATCTACGGCGAATTCAAGATGCCGCTGGTCCAGGACAAGCCCTGGATCCAGGCCCTCGACATCGAAGCCGGCTATCGTTACTCGCACTATTCGACCTCGGGCGGCGTTTCGGCGTTCAAGGTCGGCGGCGATTACGCGCCGGTCGAAGGGCTCAAGTTCCGCGCCAACTTCCAGCGTTCGGTGCGTGCGCCCAACCTCTATGAACTCTACCTGCCGCGCACGGCCGCGACCGGCAGCCTTCAGTCTGACCCCTGCGCCGGCGCTGGCGTGACGGGTTCGACCGCGACGATGTGCCTTGCCCAGGGCGTGACCCAGAACGAGCTGGCCCGTGGCCTTGTGCCGCAGCCGACCGCTGGCCAGATCAACATCTTCACCGGCGGCAACACGGCGCTCAAGCCTGAAAAGTCGAACACGATCACCGTGGGCATGGTTCTCGAACCGCGCCGCATTCGCGGTCTGTCGCTGACGGTCGACTACTACGACATCAAGATCTCGAACGCGATCGTCTACAACTCGCCCACCACGGTGCTCGACCAGTGCTTCGGCTCGAACAACCCGGGCAACGCCTACTGCCAGATGATCCACCGCAATCCGCTCGACGGTTCGCTCTCGGGTGATACCACGGTGGGTGTGGACACGCTCTACGACAACGTGGCGGTGATGCGCACGCGCGGTCTGGACTTCGGTCTGAACTACCACCGCGGTTCGCTCAGCGGGTTCCACTACAGCTTCGGCTTTGCCGGCACCTACGTGTTCAAGAACTTCCAGCAGATCGACGGGGTGACCTACGAATGCGCTGGCAAGTTCGGCGCGCAGTGCGACATGCCCACGCCGAAGTGGAAGCACGTGGCGACCTTCGCGTTCGGCATCAAGAACGTCGACCTGACCACCCGCTGGCGCCTGATTGGCGGGGTGAAGGAAGACGAATACACCGACATCCAGAAGAGCCACATCCCGGCCTACCACTACTTCGACGAAACGGCGAATATCCGCGTGAACGACAAGTTCACGTTCTCGTTCGGCGTGCTCAACATGTTCAATACCAAGCCGCCGATCGTGGGTGACACCAGCGGGGCGACCTCGGTTCAGGGCAGCACCTACTCGACCGTCTACGACGTGATGGGTCGCACCCTGTTCGCGCGGATCACCGCCGACTTCTGATCGCCTTTCCGCGCTGCGGCGCGCAAGGCGACGAGCCTTGCGGGCGGGCCCGGTCTGATGACCGGGCCCGCTTTTTTCGTGCACCCGGAATCCCGGTCTCGTGGCCCGGCCCGTTATTTCCTGCGCAGGAAGCGGGATTGTTGCGGCACGATGCGCCGGTTGCGGCTTTCAGACACATTTGAAACGAATGAAACGAAATGAGGCTTGCGAGCCGCTTCGTTTCCCAAAAATTTCCCGGAGTTTGCATGTCGTTTCTCTATATGTTGCCATGCTGCAACATTGGTGAAACGTTTTGAGCATGTCCGACAGAAGCTGCTTTCAAATGCGACGAAAAATCTCACAAAAGGGAATATCGATCCCGGCGCTCGTGGAACGCTGCATCGCTATGCCCGACAGGTTTCATGCCCTTGCATGACCTTGGCCAGGCACGAGGGGGGCAGTGGAGTGTCGGGGTTGTCGCTCCTGGCGGGCTGGCTTTCGCCGGCTGCCATCAGAAGGGACTGAACCGTGACCAAGACCAAGACCACCGCCTATCGCGTCGGTGCCGCAAGCTTCGTGCTTGCGATCGCCTCGATGGCCGCTCCGGCTTTCGCCCAGGACGCCGCCCCCGCGCCCGCGCCCGAGGCGCCTGAAGCGGCCACGCCGATCATCGTCACCGGCTCGCGCATCGCGCGTCCCGATCTGACCAGCACGAGCCCGCTCAACGTGGTGACTGCCGATGACATCGCCCTCAAGGGTGGCTCGGCCAACATCGAAAACGTGCTGAACGACCTTCCGCAGGTCACCCCGACGACGACTTCGGCGTCGAACAATCCGGGCGGCGGCGTGGCGACTGTCAACTTGCGCAACCTCGGCTCGCAGCGCACGCTCGTGCTCGTCGATGGTCGTCGCTACATGTCGTACGACGTCAGCCAGACGGTCGACCTCAACACCATCCCTTCGGCCCTGATCGAAAGCGTGGACGTGGTGACCGGCGGCCAGTCGGCGGTCTATGGTTCGGACGCCATTGCGGGTGTCGTGAACTTCCGTCTCAAGCGGAATTTCTCGGGCTTCCAGCTCAATTCGAGCTACGATCTGACCGGCCATGGCGACGGCGCCATCTGGGACGTCAACGGCACCATGGGCGGCAACTTCGCCGACGACAAGGGCAACGTCGTCCTTTACATGGGCTACACCAAGCGCAAGGCCGTGTTTGCCTCGGCCCGCAGCTTCGCGCGTAATGCGCTGGTCGATGACGGTGAAGGTGGCTTCGTCACCGGCGGGTCCAGCTCGGTTCCGCAGGGCCGCGTGAACATCGCCGGTCTGGGCGCCGCGACGGGTCTTGGCTGCAACAACCAGGACTTCATGGGCGGGGTCAATACCTGCTACAACGGCACCGCTGACGCCTATAACTACGCACCAACCAACTATCTCCAGGTGCCGCAGGAACGCTTCATGGTCTCGGCCATGGCGCACTACGACATCAACGATCACTTCCAGCCCTACCTGGAAGGCCAGTTCGTCAACAACCGCGTCAACAACCAGCTGGCCGCCACCCCGATCAGCTCGGGCACGCCCTATGGCGATGGCACGACCGGGCCGCTTCAGCTCGACGTGAACTCGCAGTTCTTCACGCCGGCCTTCCGCAGCGCGCTCCAGTCGCTGGACACCGACGGCAACGGCTATGTGACAGCGCCCAGCTGGTCGTACCGCACGACCCAGATCGGCCCGCGCATCAACAAGGACGATCGTAACGCCTACCGCCTCGTGGTCGGCATGAAGGGCGATATCGCGGCTGGCTTCAGCTACGATGGCTACTACATGTACGCCCACACCAAGAACACCCAGCGCCAGCTGGGCAACGTGGCGATCGACCGCTTCCTGAACGCGACCAACACCACCACCATCGGTGGCCAGACGGTCTGCGCCAGCGAAGTGGCCCGCGCCGGTGGTTGCGCTGCAGCCAACATCTTTGGCGTCAACAACCTGAGCCAGGCCGCGATCGACTACATCTCGGTTACGGCCACCAACGTGGAAACCTACACCACGCAGGTCGCTTCGTTTGCGGTCACCAACCCCTCGCTGTTCGATCTGGGCGCGGGCGGTGTCGGTGTCGCCTTCGGTGCCGAATGGCGCAAGGAAGAAGGTTCGGTCGAACCCGACACTTACCTGGCTTCGGGCAATGTGGCCGGCTTCAACCCCGGTCAGGCAACCTCGGGCAGCTACTCGGTTCGCGAATTCTTTGGCGAAGTCCATGTGCCGCTGCTCGAAGACAACTTCGTCCACCGCCTCGAACTGAACGGCGCGGCGCGCGCTTCGCACTATTCGAACGCGCCGGGCAACGTGTTCACCTGGTCGGCTGGCGCCGAACTGTCGCCGTTCGCGGGCATCACGTTCCGTGGCCAGTACCAGAAGGCCGTGCGCGGCCCGAGCGTCAACGAACTGTTCCTGGGCAACACCGTCAGCTTCGACGGCAACGCCGATCAGTGCGGCACTGCCGCCGCGACGGTTGCGGGCAGCACGCTCAATGCGATCTGTACCGCGCAGTTCAACGCCGCGGGCGCCCCGCTGTCGAACATCGGCAACCCGGCGATCCAGGATCCCAACAACGTCAACCCGCTGCGCCGCCTGGGCGGCAACGCCAACCTGCGCGAAGAAACGGCCAACACCTACACCATCGGTGCGGTGTTCCAGCCGCACTTCCTGCCGCGCTTCTCGGCGACGGTCGATTACTACAACATCAAGATCGACAACTACATCACCAGCGGTGTGGGGACCCAGTCGATCGGCACGCTGTGCTTCGAGGGCAATGTCCAGCAGTACTGCAACGCGATCTCGCGCAATGGCATCGGTGAAATCGACTCGTTCCGCGACGGCTACGTCAACAGCGGTGGCCTGAAGACCGCCGGTATCGACTTCAAGGCCAGCTACACCGTGCCGCTTGGCAATGCCCTGGGCACGGCCACCAAGCTGGTGTTCGGCTTCGATGGCACCCGCCTGCTCAAGTACGACTTCACCCCGGTGGTCGGTCTTGATCTGGTCTATCACTGCGCTGGCGCCTTTGGCGCGAACTGCGGCGTTCCCACCCCGCAATGGCGCCACACCCTGCGCGCGACCCTGGCCACCCGCAAGTACCAGATCTCGGGTATGTGGCGTTATATCGGTCCGACGGACGACGATGATACGACGACCTTCTATGCATCCGAGCACTTCACCAGCGTGAGCTATTTCGACCTCTCGGCCTCGGTCAAGGCGTCGGACGTGTTCACCATCCGTGCGGGTGTGACCAACCTCTTCGACAAGAAGCCGCTGCTTGCTGCCAGCACCCAGAACGGGGGCAACGGCGAACAGACCAACACCTTCCCGACCCTTTACGACGTTCTGGGTCGCCGCTTCTTCGTGAGCGCGACGATGAACTTCTGATCGGCTCGGACATCCGTCCAGGCCAAGGCGGGGCCCGGTCGCAAGACCGGGCCCTTTCCTTTTGGAGGGCAGTGTCCTCTGGCCGATACCGGTATCCCTTCCGGGCCGGGGGCCCGGCGCATGGCCTGCATGCATGTGCTGCCGGGGCATTCATCCTTCCCGGTGCCGCGTGCCTGTGGCTCCCGGAGGCACACAAAAAGGGCCCGGAGCATGTGCTCCGGGCCCTTTTTGTGTGCCTTTCCGTCAGCCCTGCGGGGCCGGGGGATCAGCGATAGAAGAGGTGTCCGTCGATGCGGCCGAGTGCAGTGTGGCCACGCATCGGGCTGCCCACGGCATGAAAGAACAGCGCGCCGGGAACCGGATCCTCGCCCTGACCGTTGAGGGTCTGGGTGGCGATGGCGACGGCATCCTGCCACTGCGTGGTGTCGCGGCGCGGGTTGTAGGCGTCGACGTCGAAGAACTGGCCGCGCTGGCGGACCACCGCGCAGGCGTTCTTGGCGAAGCGGGCATCGTGCATGCGGGCGTGGATCACTTGCGCGACGGCGGCGCGGCCACGGCGGGGCTGGTTGGCCGCTTCGTGGATGATGACCTTGGCCATGCATTCGACCTGACGCGGATCGGCGGCAGGCGTGGACGTGTCGGGTTCGGGCGCCATGGCATTGGCGTCATCCGAATCTGCCTGGGCATCGACCGCCGGTTGGACGGGAGCGGGCAGGGTGCTTGCGGCTTGCTGGACGGAGTCCGGCTGGCCGGCAATAAAGGGTTCGATGGCCGCGCTGGCGGGAGCGGCAAATTGCAGCGCGGCCAGAACGGCGGCTGCGGAAAGGGCACAAACAATCTTGCCAAAAGTGGTTTTGGACATTCCTTGACATCACGAGTGCGCAAGGTCGCCGTGCAGACGCGCGTTAAAAATGCAAAATCGAAAAGGCGTCTGCGGGCTTCCCCACGTCTCGCCACCGAGCAGGCCCCGGACCCGAAATGGCCCCTCCTCCTGAGCGGACGGCTAAACGACGGCCTCCGTGGCCGCTGGGGCGCCATGTGTCAATCGTATTGCGCCAGTCGGCCCGGAGCGAGCGCCCATGTGAGAGTCCCTCCGGGCGACTCGTGTTGCACTTTGTGTCGTTCGGGCGGGGTGTTTGGCGGACAAACTGTCCGGTTGTCGGCGCGCTGCAATTGGGCCAAGCAGGGCACCATGATTGCCAGCTATCCCCATGCCCGCCCGCGTCGTTCCCGCGCCACCGCGTGGAGCCGCGCCCTGCACCGCGAGGTGCTGATCACGCCTTCCGATCTCATCTGGCCGCTGTTCGTGACCGAGGGGACCGGGGTGGAAGAGCCGGTCGGTTCGCTGCCGGGGGTCTCGCGCTGGTCGGTCGACGGGATCGTGGCGCGCGCGAAGGAAGCCGTGGCCCTTGGCATTCCCTGCCTCGCCCTGTTTCCCAATACCCAGCCCGAACGCCGCACCGACGATGGGCGCGAGGCGCTCAACCCCGACAACCTGATGTGCCGCGCGATCCGCGCGATCCGCGACGCCTGCGGGGATTCCATCGGCGTGCTGACCGACGTTGCCCTCGATCCCTATACCACCCACGGGCAGGACGGACTGATCGACGCCAATGGCTATGTCGAGAATGACGCCACCGTCGAGGCGCTGGTGGGGCAGGCGCTCAACCAGGCCAATGCCGGGTCGGACATCATCGCCCCTTCGGACATGATGGACGGGCGCGTGGGCGCGATCCGCGAGGCACTCGAAGGTCAGGGCCACGTCAATGTCCAGATCATGGCCTATGCCGCCAAGTATGCCTCGGCGTTCTATGGGCCGTTTCGCGATGCGGTCGGTTCGAGCGGGCTGCTCAAGGGCGACAAGAAGACCTACCAGATGGACCCCGGCAATGCCGAGGAAGCGCTGCGCGAGGTCGAGATGGACCTGCTCGAAGGCGCCGACAGCGTGATGGTCAAGCCCGGCCTGCCCTATCTCGACATTGCCGTGCGCGTGAAGGAAGCCTTTGGCGTGCCGGTCTTCGCCTATCAGGTGAGCGGCGAATACGCGATGATCGAGGCCGCCGTGGCCGCTGGCGCCGGGGACCGCGACGCGCTCGTGCTCGAAACCCTGTTGGCGTTCAAGCGCGCCGGGTGCTCGGGTGTGCTGACCTACCATGCGGCCCATGCCGCCCGCCTTATGGGAGCCTGACTTTGGCATACCCCCCCGATGTGACAATCCTGCCTTTTCAGGGCAAAATGCCACAGATTGATCCCAGCGCCTTTATCGCGCCCGGATGCCGGATCATCGGTGACGTCACCATCGGGGCGCAGGCCTCGATCTGGTACAATTGCGTGATCCGGGGTGACGTCAACCGCGTGGTGATCGGCGCGCGCAGCAATGTGCAGGACGGCACCGTGATCCATTGCGACAGCCCCGAGCCGGGCCGTCCCGAAGGCTATCCGACGCTGATCGGCGAGGATGTGCTGATCGGGCACATGGCGATGATCCATGGCTGCACGCTCCACGACCGCGCGTTCGTTGGCCTTGGTGCCATCGTGATGAGCGGCGCCGTGATGGAGGGCGATGCGATGCTGGCGGCCGGCGCCATGCTCACGCCGGGCAAGCGCGTGCCTGCGGGCGAGCTGTGGAGCGGGCGCCCGGCCACGTACATGCGCGGGCTGACGCAGGCGGCCATCGAGGGGATGCGCGAGGGCGTGGCCCACTATGTCGCCAATGGGCAGGCCCATGCCCTCGCGGTGGCGGAATGCGCCGATGGCGCGGCCCAAAATTGACCTGCCGCCCGCACAGGCCCTGCGCGCGCTCGCCGATGGCGAGGGCCGTCTGGCCGTGCGGGTGACGCCGGGCGCGCGGGTCGAGGGCATTGCCCTTGAAGCCGGGCGGGTTCAGGTCAAAGTGCGGGCCAAGCCCGAAGATGGCAAGGCCACGCAGGCGGTGATCGATCTGGTCGCCGCCGCGCTGGGTGTCGGCGCCTCGCGGGTGACCTTGTTGCGCGGCGCAACTTCGCGCGAGAAACTGCTCAGCCTTCCGCCCGAAGGGTAAGCGAAAGGGCCGCCATCAGCGTGGCCCAGCCCCCGGCAATCCACAGGCAGGCCATCGGCAGGCGGGTCTGGAACCAGGCCCCCAGTACCGCGCCTGCCAGCAATCCGGCCCAGAGCAGCAGCCAGTTGGCCCATGCGGCTTCCTGTCCACGCCCCAGCAGCGACTGGGCGATCCCTTGCCCGATCTTGACCAGCGCGCCGGTCATGTAGGTGAGCCCGACCGAGACTTCGCCGCCGCGCAGGAAGGTGTTGTTGAGGGCGCCCATCGCCAGAACCAGCATGGCCAGCATGGCCCCATGCAGATGCGCCGCGCGCATGGCGCCCGCGCCCAGCAGGAGCAGCGCGACAAGGGCCAGCACCGCCGGTTTGCGCCACGGCCCGGCACGCAGCGCGACGAGCGCCCCCGCCGTGACCCCGGCGACGAATCCGGCGATCAGCAGCGCGGGGAGGGCCGCCCCGGCCCCGGTGCCGAGCGCGACCCCGAGCCGGGTGGTATTGCCCGACATGAACGAGACGAAATAGCCGCCCGCCGAAAGATAGCCCGCCGCATCGACGAACCCGGCCATCCCGGCCAGCGCCATGGCAAAACGGCGGCGCGAACGATCCATCCGGTTCATGCGCGCCGCCGTTTGTTCATGGGTGTTTCCTTATGCCATCAGGCGCGCAAGTCGGGCGGGGTGCCTTCGGCCTTGATCAGGGCGATGGCCTCTTCGAGCGAGACGACCTGCTGGGCCTGTTCGCCCAGACGGCGGATCGCCACGGTGCCTTCCTCGGCCTCGCGCTTGCCCACGACCAGCAGGAAGGGCACCTTCTGGAGCGAGTGCTCGCGCACCTTGTAGTTGATCTTCTCGTTGCGGGTGTCGCTCTCGACGCGGATGCCCGCCGCGCGCAGGGCCGCCGTGGCGCTTTGCGCATAGCCATCGGCATCCGAAACGATCGTGGCGACGACCGCCTGAACCGGGGCCAGCCAGGTCGGCAGCTTGCCCGCGAAGTGCTCGATCAGGATGCCGATGAAGCGTTCATAGGACCCGAAGATCGCGCGGTGGAGCATGACCGGACGGTGGCGCTCGCCGCTTTCGGCGATGTAGCCCGCGTCGAGGCGCTCGGGCAGCACGCGGTCCGACTGGATCGTGCCGACCTGCCAGGTGCGGCCGATGGCGTCGGTCAGGTGCCATTCGAGCTTGGGCGCATAGAACGCGCCTTCGCCCGGCAGTTCTTCCCAGCCATATTCGCTCGTGGCGAGCCCTGCGGACACGACCGCGTCGCGCAGTTCGTTCTCCGACTTGTCCCACAGTTCCTCGCTGCCGAAGCGCTTTTCGGGGCGCAGCGCCAGCTTGATCGCGTAAGTGAAGCCGAAGTCCTTGTAGATGCGGTCGGCCAGCGCGCAGAACGCGCGGACTTCATCGACGATCTGGTCTTCGCGGCAGAAGATATGCGCGTCGTCCTGCGTGAACTGGCGCACGCGCATCAACCCGTGGAGCGCGCCGTGCGGCTCGTTGCGGTGGCAGCAGCCGTTTTCATAGAGGCGCAGCGGCAGGTCGCGATAGGACTTGAGGCCCTGACGGAAGATCAGGACATGCGCCGGGCAGTTCATCGGCTTGAGGGCCATCCAGTCGGCCTCGCCGCTGATCACCGGGCCTTCGTCTTCGGTGTTGGGCGTTTCGTCGGGGATGACGAACATGTTCTCGCGATACTTGCCCCAGTGGCCCGACTGCTCCCACTGGCGGGCGTCCATGACCTGCGGGGTCTTGACCTCGCGATAGTCCGCGCCGTCGATGGCGCGGCGCATGTAGGCCTCCAGCTCGCGATAGATGCGATAGCCCTTGGGGTGCCAGAACACCGAGCCATGGGCTTCCTGCTGGAGGTGGAAGAGGTCCATCTCGGCGCCCAGCTTGCGGTGGTCGCGCTTGGCGGCTTCCTCCAGACGGTGAAGATGCGCGTCGAGCTGCTTCTTGTTGAGCCAGCCGGTGCCATAGATGCGGCTGAGCATCGCGTTCTTCTGGTCGCCGCGCCAATAGGCGCCCGAAACGCGCGTCAGCTTGAAGGCCGCCGGGTCGAGCTTGCCGGTCGAGGCCAGATGCGGGCCGCGGCACATGTCGAGCCAGTCGTCGCCCGACCAGTAGACGGTCAGCTCCTCGTCGCCAGGCAGTTCGCTGGCCCATTGCGCCTTGAAGCTTTCGCCTTGCGCTTCCCAGCGGGCGATCAGGTCTTCGCGCGACCAGACTTCGCGGCGCAGCGGCTTGTTGGCGGCGATGATCTTGCGCATTTCCGCCTCGATGGCGGGCAGGTCTTCCTCGGTGAACGGGCGGACGGCGGGCGCGAAGTCATAATAGAAGCCATCGTCGGTCGCCGGGCCAAACGTGATCTGCGTGCCGGGGAACAGCGCCTGCACGGCTTCGGCCAGAACGTGGGCAAAGTCGTGGCGGACGAGTTCGAGGGCGTCGGCCTCGTCCTTGGCGGTCACCAGCGCGAGCGTGCTATCGCCTTCGAACGGGCGGGTGATGTCGAACAGCTCGCCATTCACGCGCGCGCCCAGCGCGGCCTTGGCCAGCCCCGGCCCGATTGAGGCGGCAATGTCGGCAGGCGTGGTGCCCGGCGCCACTTCGCGCAGCGAGCCATCGGGCAGGGTGATCTTGAGCAGGTCTGACATCGGCTTTCTCTCGCGGATTTCCGGCGCGCTTTGGCACAAGTGCCGCAGCGACGAAAGGGGCGGCATCTTGGGGTAAGGGCCGATCCGGGAGGAAGATGCCATCCGCCCGCATCGGGGCGATGGCATCACCGGCACGCGTTCAGGCGCGCGGGCGATCCCACCCCCGGAACACCGGGGTGGTGGTGGTAGTGAGCGTGACAGGGCGGATGGCCATGATCATGCCGGGTGCCTTAGCGCAACCGCCGCCTGCTGTCACGCCGTCTACGCGGCGTGGACAAATCGGATCTTTGAGGCCGGATATTTGAGGCCTGATCTTTGAGGTTGCCTGAAATCCATTCGTCATCCCCGCGCAGGCGGGGATCCAGTTGCGACGGTAGCGCATGCGAACAAGGCGCAGAAGCTGGATTCCCGCCTGCGCGGGAATGACGAAACATCGATCAAACATCGCCCAGTGCTCTCAATTCCAAGCTTGGGGTGCGCCGAATTTGGCCACGTCGCGTAGCACGCGCACGATGACCCAGCCCGCGACCATGCACAGGAACGGCATCGCCGGATAGTGGAACCGCGATTGCCCGGAAAAGACCATCGCGATCAGGCTGGGATAGGCGGCGATGCCATAGGGCAGAACCCACCAGTCGATGGCGCGCAGCCCCGCCGCCCGGCGCGCGCGCACGATCATCGGCACGGCGGCCAGTGCCAGCGCGAGGAGGCCCCAGTAGAACGCCTGATTGGCCGCGCGCAGCGCGAGAAACGCATGAGGTGCGGCCTGCCACGCCCACGATCCGGTTTCATAGGCCCATTGCCCTTCGCCGTCCGGGCCCCACAGGCGGACCAGCTTCATCGGCATGAGCAGGGCAAAACGCGCCGGGTGGGCCTTGATCCACGCGATCCCGAGGGCCTTGGCCTGCGCGTCATAGGCCTGTTCCGACAGGTCGGTGCGGGCATCGAGCGCGCGGACCACCGGGTCTTCCGGGGTAAAGCCGCCGCGCGCGCTGTCGTTGTTGCCGGTCAGCAGGGTGATCCCGCCATTGGTCGAAACCGCGATCCAGCTTCCCAGTTCGCGATGGTTGCGCACCGTCCAGGGCAGGACCACCAGCGCGGCCAGCGCGCCCAGCGCCAGCCCCTTGCCGATCATGCCGGGCAGGCGCCGCCAGAAATGCCCCTCGCGCAACAGGGCAATGCCCAGAACCAGCGGCACGACCACCAGACTCTGCGCCTTGACCAGCGTGGCCAGCCCCAGCACCAGCCCGGCCACCACGGTCCAGAAGACGACGCCGGGCCGCGCCACGAGGCACCAGCACAGCGCGAGCAGCAGCGTGGTATAGAACACCTCGGTCAGCGCCAGCGGCACATAGAGCACCGCATTGGGATAGACCGCCCAGAGCAGCAGGGCGAGCCGTGCGGGAACTTCGGCGCGCAGCACATGCCGCGCCAGATCGAGCAGGAGCCACCCGGCCAGACAGGACAGGACCAGATTGACGAGGCCCACGGCCCAGATCGTCGGCCCGGTCAGGCGGAACAGCACCGAGAGCGCGAGCGGCCAGCCCGGCGGCCAATAGGCGGTCGGCGCGCCATGGTCGCCCAGATAACCGCGTCCGTCGGCCAGCATCGCCGCGCGCGAGAAATACCACGCCGCGTCCGAGCTGGGCTCCACCCAGGCCAGAATGGCGATCAGTCGCAGGCCGACCAGAGCCGCGAAGATCACCCAGAGCGCGCGCGGCTGCTCCAGCGCCGAGAAAAATGTCCGTCCCATGGCGGGCGATCCTAGGCGCGCGGACGTAAAGATTGGGTTCTAGACCTGATTTCCGGGAGGAGGATTTTCGGGAGAGGGCGCGCCCTGAACCGCCAGCGCCGGGCTTTCGCCATTGGGGCCGGGGGCGAGCAGGTCCTGCGGGCCGATGATACCCTGGTCGACATGGCCTTCCGGGTCGGGGTGGATCAGCACTTCGACACCGGGAAACTCGGCCATCAGCTGTTCCTCGATCTCGTCCATCACCCGGTGGGCCTGCGCCACGGTCATCGCGCCATCGACCCAGACGTGGAACTGCACGAAATCGCGGTTGCCGCTGGTGCGCGTGCGCAGGTCATGCAGACCCTTGAGTTCGGGATGGCGGGCGACGACTTCGAGAAACCGCTCGCGCTTCTCGATCGGCCATTCGTGGTCCATCAACTGCTCGATGGCCTCCTGCGAGGCGCCCCACGCGCCCCAGGCCAGCCACAGCGCGATGCCCAGCGCAAAGACCGCATCGGCCCCGGCCACATGGAAATTGTGCTCGATCAGCAGCGCGGCGATCACCGCGAGGTTGAGGTAGAGGTCCGACTTGTAGTGGACATTGTCGGTGCTGATCGCGAGGCTGCCGGTGCGGCGGATCACCGCGCGCTGATAGGCCAGCAGGCCCAGCGTCGCCACGATCGCGATGACCGAGACGAGGATGCCGCTTTCCGCCTCGATCGCCGCGCCGCCCCCGAAGAACTGGGCCACCGCACGCCACGCCAGCCCGATCGCCGAAAACGAGATCAGGATCACCTGGAACAGCGCGGCCAGTGCCTCGGCCTTGCCATGGCCGAAGCGGTGGTTGTGGTCGTCGGGGATGGCCGCGATCCACACGCCCAGCAGGGTGGCAAGGCTGGCCACCAGATCGAGCGCGGTGTCGGCCAGGCTGCCGAGCATGGCCAGCGAGCCGGTCGCCACCACGGCCCAGACCTTGAGGCCCAGCAGGAGCAGGGCCACGGCGCTGCTGGCCATGGCCGCCCGGCGGTTGAGGTGGGCGTCAGCGAGAGTCGGGGAGGGGGCGGGGGCGAGAGTGGTCGCGGGATCGGTCATCGCCCCCTGCCATACGGTCTGAATCGGTCGAGGCCAATCCGGGTCTTGCGTTTCCCGTCCGCCCCGGAGGCCCAGTCCACCCCCGAGGTGATGTCAGGGATAGAGCAGCGTGCTCGTCCAGCCGCCCGCGCCATCGGCGACGAAGCGGCGGCGTTCGTGGAGGCGATAGTCGCGGTCCTGCCAGAACTCGATGGCCGAGGGGATCACGCGATAGCCTGACCAGTGCGCCGGACGCGGCACGTCGCCTTGCGGGTATTGCGCGCGGATGGCGGCCACGCGGTCGAGGTATGTCTGCCGCGAGGGCAGCGGGCGCGACTGGTCGGACGCGGCCGAGCCCAGCCGCGATTCAGGGTGGCGGCTGGCGAAATAGGCATCGGCGGCCTGCGGGCTCACTTCGACCACGGGGCCTTCGATGCGGATCTGGCGGCGCAGGCTCTTCCAGTGGAACAGCAGCGCGACATGCGGGTTGGCGGCCAGTTCGCCGCCCTTGCGGCTGTGAAAATTGGTGTAGAAGACAAAGCCGGCCTGATGGTCGAAATCCGGGCCCAGATCGGCGCCATGCCCCTTGAGCAGGACCATGCGCAGCGAGGGCAGGCCATCGGGCGTGGCGGTGGCGAGCGCGATGGCGTTGGGGTCGTTGGGCTCGGACAGCCGGGCCTGCGCGAACCAGTCCTCGAAAATCGCGTAAGGGTCGCCGTGGGGGATGGCATCCTGATTCTGGTTCACGGTCCGTCCTGTTTTCTGTGTTTTGCGGTTGTGGCGCAGGGGAGGATGGCGCGAATGCATCCGTTTGCGCGATGACCTCGATCAAGGCGGTCTAGCTTGCGTGGTGGCACAATGCCATGCACATCGTTCCTGCGCGTCTTCTTCATGCCCGATCTTGCGGGCAGGGGCGCGCATCCCTAGCTAGAGAGCCATGGCAGCAGATCCCTATTCGATCCTCGGCGTCGCACGAAGTGCAAGCGAAAAGGAGGTAAAATCCGCCTATCGCAAGCTCGCCAAGGAATTGCACCCCGACCACAACAAGGACAACCCCAAGGCGTCCGAGCGCTTCGCCGAGGTGACCAACGCCTACGACCTGCTGTCCGACAAGGACAAGCGGGCCAAGTTCGACCGTGGCGAAATCGATGCCGACGGGAACCCCACCATGCCTTTCGGAGGCGGAGGGGGGTTTGGCGGCGGCTTTTCGGGTGGTGGTCATCGCGGCTTTCGCCACGAAGGGGGCTTTGAAGGCGGCGAAGGGCCCGATCTGTCGGACCTGTTTGAAGGTATTTTCGGTGGTCGCGCCGGAGCCGGGGCCGGTGCCGGTGCCGGAATGGGGGGCGGCGGCTTCAGCGGCTTTGGTGGCGGGCGGCGTCCGCCTCCGCCCAAGGGCGCCAATGTTGCCTATCGCCTTCAGGTGCCTTTCGTCGAGGCGGCCACGCGCGCCAGCCAGCGGATCACGCTCTCTTCGGGCAGCACGATCGACCTGAAGCTCCCCGCCGGGGTCGAGAACGGCCAGCAGATGCGGCTGGCCGGCAAGGGCGAGGCAGGGCCGGGCGGTCCGGGCGATGCGATCATCACGATCGAGATCGGCCCGCACCCGTTCTTCGTGCGCGATGGCGACAACATCCGCCTCGATCTGCCCGTCACGCTCGACGAGGCGGTCAACGGTGCCAAGGTGAAAGTGCCCACGGTCGATGGCGCGGTCATGCTCACGGTGGCGCCGGGCAGCAGCAGCGGGCGGACCCTGCGCCTCAAGGGCAAGGGCTTCTCGCGCAAGGAAGGCGAGCGGGGCGACCAGCTGGTGACCTTGCAGATCGACCTTCCGGCGGACGACGCCGATCTCAAGGCCCGGCTGGAAGGCTGGACCGACAGCCGCAATCCGCGCGCACGCCTCGGTCTTTAACGCCTTGCCCCGGCCGGATCGGGGGCGACAGGAAAACGGGAGCCAACCGGGAGGAGGGGCATTACCATTGTCTATGCAAGGTGATGTCCCGCCCGATTCCGTTGTGCCTGATTGTGCCGCCCCTGATTCTGTGGCCCCAGATTCTGTGGCCTCTGATTCTGTGCCCCCCGATTCTGCCAACGGCATTCCCGGCGTGCCGCAGGGCGCGCGCCCCCTGGTGCCCGATCTCTCGCCCGAGGCGCGCCGCCGTGCGGCGCTCAGCCACCGTATGCGGCCCGACTGGTCGCGCGAGTGGGCCGCGGCCAAAGCCGATCTGGGGCCGGGCAGCCGCGCGTTCGAACTGGTCAAGCGGGTGTGGACCGGGGTCATCAACGATGGCTTCATCCATGCGGGCAACTTTGCCTACATGGTGCTGATCGCGCTGTTTCCCTTCTTCATCACCGGGGCTGCGCTGTTTTCGCTGATCGGCGAGACCAGCCAGCGCACGGCGGCGATCAACACCGTGCTCATGGCGCTGCCCCCGGTCGTGGCGACGACGATCGAGCCGGTGGCGCGCGCGGCGGTCGAGGCGCGCACCGGCCACCTGCTGTGGATCGGCGGGCTGGTGGGGCTGTGGACGGTGTCCAGCCTGGTCGAGACCATCCGCGACATCCTGCGCCGGGCCTATGGCACGCGCTGGGAACATGCGTTCTGGCGCTATCGGCTGATGTCGACCGGGCTGATCATTGCTTCGGTCGTGCTGATTCTGGTTTCGATCATGGCGCAAGTGGCCATCGGCGCGGCACAGGAAGTGATTGCGGCGTGGATGCCGCAGTTCGGGGCGTGGGTCGACGGGCTGGCGGCGAGTCGTTTCGCGCCTGCGCTGGTGCTGTTCGGCGCGCTGTGGCTGCTTTTCCTCTCGCTCACCCCAAGCGCCTATCGCTCGGGCCGCTATCCCAAGTGGCCGGGTGCCTTGTTCGTATGCCTCTGGTGGCTGGGGGTAACCATGCTGTTGCCAAAACTCCTCGCTTCGGTTTTCTCCTACGATCTGACCTACGGCAGCATGGCCGGGGTGATGATCGCTCTTTTCTTTTTCTGGTTGGTGGGCATAGGGATGGTGATAGGTGCCGAACTCAATGCCGCGCTCGCCGAAACCCCGGAAGAGCGCGACATGCTGGGCCAGGCAGACGATCGCGCGCGAGCCCTCCGTCAGGCTGGCGTGTCGAAACAGCAGAATAAGCCCGATGGCCCTGTTCCCCCCGGACTGGGCTGATCGGGGCAGGAGCGTACGAAGGCGCATGACCGGATTGATGAAGGGAAAGCGGGGCCTGATCATGGGCCTTGCCAATGACAAGTCGCTGGCCTGGGGCATTGCCCGGCAGCTTCACGAACAGGGCGCGGAACTCGCCTTCTCCTACCAGGGTGATGCTCTGGCCAAGCGGGTACGCCCGCTGGCCGAGAGCCTGGGCAGCGATTTCCTGATCGACTGCGACGTGTCGGACATGGACGCGCTCGACGCGGCCTTCGCCACGCTCAAGGAACGCTGGGAAACGATCGACTTCGTGGTCCACGCGATCGGCTATTCCGACAAGACCCAGCTGCGTGGCCGCTATTACGACACCACGCTCGACAATTTCCTGATGACCATGAACATCTCGGTCTACAGCCTTGTCGCGGTGACCAAGCGCGCGATCGAAATGATGCCCAACGGCGGCTCGATCCTGACGCTGACCTATTACGGCGCGGAAAAGGTCGTGCCCCATTACAACGTGATGGGCGTGGCCAAGTCGGCACTGGAATCGAGCGTGCGCTATCTGGCCAACGACTGCGGCCCGCTGGGCGTGCGCGTCAACGCGATTTCGGCCGGCCCGATCAAGACGCTGGCCGCCAGCGGGATCGGCGATTTCCGCTACATCCTCAAGTGGAACGAACTGAACTCGCCCTTGCGCCGCAACGCGACGATCGAGGACGTGGGCGGCTCGGGCCTCTACTTCCTGTCGGACCTGTCCTCGGGCGTGACGGGCGAAGTCCACCATGTCGATGCAGGCTATCACCTCGTCGGCATGAAGCAGGAAGACGCCCCGGACATCGCGCTGGGCTGATTCCCGCCACAAAACGGCACAAGAAAGCCACGAAGCGCCCCGCTTCGTGGCTTTCTTTTTTGCGGCGAGGGCGGAAGGCGCGAGCAACGCGGCAAACTGGAGCGGGCGAAGGGATTCGAACCTCGCCCGTAGCGCTTTTGCGCGGAGGGCCAACAAAAGACTCGAGGGTTCCCCAAGCCATGCGCCATCGGCGATTTAAAAAAGGAGATATAGGCAAACTGGAGCGGGCGAAGGGATTCGAACCACGCCCGTAGCGCTTTTGCGCGGAGGGCCAACAAAAGACTCGAGGGTTCCCCCAAGCCATGCGCCATCGGCGATTTGAAAAAGGAGATATAGGCAAACTGGAGCGGGCGAAGGGATTCGAACCCTCGACCCCAACCTTGGCAAGGTTGTGCTCTACCCCTGAGCTACGCCCGCTCGGCGTTTGCGTGGATGGCGGCGCGAAGCCTGCCACCCAAGGCATTGAAAACTGGAGCGGGCGAAGGGATTCGAACCCTCGACCCCAACCTTGGCAAGGTTGTGCTCTACCCCTGAGCTACGCCCGCTCGGCGTTTTCAGTGGGAGGCTGGATCAGCACTCCCGCTGGGGTGAGGCGGGCCAATAACGGGGTAACGCTGCGGGCGCAACAGCAAATTTGCGTTTTCCCCGGACTTTCCCGCAGGCAAGGCGCCAAAGCCCGGATCGCCGGGCGCCAAGTGGGGAAAGCCTGTCGGGATTCGTGCCCTGAAAGTGCCTCGCCCCTTGCCGAACCGGGACGATTTCCCACATGGTGGCCCGAGATTCGATTTTGCGATCCGAGTTGCAGTGGAGACAGATAGTGGCAAGCCTGGGCCTCAACCTCGACGAACAGAAGGCGGTTGACCGCTTCCGCAAGGCTATCGTCGAACCTTCGATGACCAAGCTCGTCATCCTCGACTTCTGGGCCGAATGGTGCGGGCCGTGCAAGGCGCTGACCCCGGTTCTGGAAAAGGTCGCCGCTGACTATGCCGACAAGGGCGTGATCCTCGCCAAGGTCAATGTCGACGAGGAACAGTTCATCGCCGCGCAGTTTCAGGTGCGCTCGATCCCGACGGTCTATGCGATGTTCCAGGGCCAGCCGGTGGCCGACCTGACCCAGGCGCGCAGCGAATCGCAATTGAAGCAGTATCTCGACCAGATCCTGTCCCAGCTTCCGGTGGAACCGGGCGCGCCGGGCGAGGAAGCGCCGCAGGACGTGGCCCCGCTGATCGCGATGGGCGAGGAGATCCTTGGGCAGGGCGATGGCGAGCGTGCGGCGACGATCTTCGCCCAGATCATCGAGATCGCGCCCGACAACGCCCATGCCCATGCTGGCCTCATTCGCGCGTTGCTGGCGGCCGGCCACAAGGACGAGGCGCAGGCCGTGCTTGACGGGCTCGACCCCAAGCTGGCGCAGGACCCGGCGCTGGCCCAGGCCCGCGCCGCGCTGGCGCTGGCCGAGGAAGCCCCCGAGGAAGGCGAACTGGCAGGCCTTCGCGCCGCAGCCCTTGCCGCGCCCGACGACATGGAGGCCCAACTGGCCTTCGCCAACGGCCTGTTCGCCGCCGGTGACCGTGATGCCGCCGCCGACAAGCTGCTGGCGATGGTTGCCGCCGACCGCACATGGAACGAAGGCGCGGCGCGCGCCCGCCTGCTCCAGATCTTCGAGGCGATCGGTCTGGAAGATCCGTGGGTGGCGCGCACCCGCCGCAAGCTGTCGACCGTGCTGTTCGGCTGATGCCCATGAGCGGGGCGGTCGACAGGATCAGGCTTTCGATCTTCCCGCTGTCCGGGGCGCTGCTGTTCCCCGGCCTGCAACTCCCGCTGCACATTTTCGAGCCGCGCTATCGGGCGATGGTGTCCGATGCGCTGGCCCGCGACCGGCGCATCGCGATGATCCAGCCGCAGGCCCCTGCCGAGGGGGCGCCGCTGTTCGCGGTGGGTTGTCTGGGCAAGATCGAGGATGTCGAGGCGCTGGAAGACGGGGGTTTCAACATCCTGCTGGCGGGCGTGGCGCGCTTTCGCGTACTGCGCGAGCTGGACGTGAGTACGCCGTTTCGCCAGATCGAGGCGCAGCTTCTGCCTGATGACCCGGACGAAGTGCTCAGCGCGGTCGAGCGCGCCGGGTTCGAGCGCGAGGCGCGCACGTTTGCCGATGCACAGGGCTATTCGGTGGACTGGGATTCGGTGGCGCGGCTCGACGATCAATCGCTGATCAACGGCGTCTCGCAGATCGCCCCGTTCGATTTCGCGGCAAAACAGGCCCTGCTCGAAGCGCCCGGTCTGGCCGCGCGGTGCGAACTGCTGATCCAGCTCATGCAGTTCTTTGGCCGCCGCGACGCTGATGACGATGAAGTGACGTTGCAGTAAGGGCCAGCCCCCCTGCACCCCCTTTTTCTTCAGTCCTTTGGCGCCATTCCCCGCGCCATCTGGCCGAGCACGTCGCTCATCGCTGCGGCGATTTCCGCGTCGGGCAGATCGGCGTCGGCAATGGCGCGTTCCATCGCTTCGGCCCACTGGCCTGCGGTCTGCTTGTCGATGGCGAAGGGCTTGTGCATCGACATCATGCACTTGTCCGGATTGGCGACCCACCAGTCGCGCGGGCCGCCACACCATCCGGCAAGGAACGAGGGCAGCGAGGCGCGCATGGGCGCCAGATCGGGCGCGTGCATGGCGCGCAGCTCGGCATAGGCGGGGTCGGTTTCCATGAGGTCGTAGAACCGCTCCGTCACACGGCGCAGCGGTTCGATCCCGCCGATGCGGTCGTATGGTGTCAGGGCGGGAGCTTCGGTCTGGGTCGCCACGGAAAGCCTTTCGCACGAGAAATCGTGAGAATTGCCTCTAGCCCGCGTGGCGCCCAGCGGCCTTGACCCCCGTCAAATCAGCAATCCAGCACGAAAGGCCCTGGTTCGCGGTTTTCCAACGCGGCCTGCGCGGCACCCGCCTGCGCCAGCGGGAAGCGCCCGCCGATGCCCAGCGGAAGATCGGGCGCGGCGGCAAAGAACGCGTTGGCCTGTGCCTCCAGTTCGGGGCGGGTGGAAATATAGGCAAACAGGAACGGGCGGCTGAGCGTGGCCGACTTGGCGCCCAGACGCGCGATGTCGAGCGGCGGGATCGGGCCCGAAGCCTGCCCATAGTTGACCAGATGCCCGCGCGAGGACAGCGCGGCGAGCGAGCCGTCGAACGTGTCCTTGCCCACTGCGTCATAGGCGACATGGACCCCGGCGCGGTCGGTCAGCCGGGCGACTTCGGCGGCGACATCGGCCTCGCGATAGGGGATCACATGGTGGCATCCGGCGGCCTGCGCCAGCGCGATCTTTTCCGCCGACCCTGCCGTGCCGATCACCGTGGCGCCGCGCAGGCGGGCCATGCGGGACAGCACCTGGCCGACCCCGCCGCCTGCGGCCTGAACCAGCACGCGGTCGCCCGCGCCGACCTTGTGGACCGCATCGACGAGGACTTGCGCAGTCAGTCCCTTGAGGAACCATGCGGCGGCCCCGGCATCCTCGACCCCATCGGGAACCGCCACGGCCAGCGCGGCATCGACCACGCGGGCGCGGGCATAGGCGCCATAGAAGCGGTCGATATAGGCCACGCGCTGGCCGATGGAAAAGCCGCTGACGCCTTCGCCCAGCGCCTCGATCACGCCGACGGCTTCAAGGCCGGGAATGCCGGGGAGCCTGAGCGTCTGGTAGGCGCCTGAGCGGACGTAGATGTCATGAAAGTTCACGCCAGCCACGCTCTGGCGCAGGCGGATCTGGCCGGGGCCGGGATCGGGCACATGAACGGTTTCGAGAACCAGCTGGCCCGGACCACCGGGCTGGCTGAGGACGATCGCTTCGCTGGTAAGGCTCATGGGGCGGAAGCCTATGCCATTCAAAGCGTGCGTGAAAGCGGCAATGCTGGGCGGAGGCATCAGCTTGGCGGGGCCAGCCTACGCGCTTGTCCTGAGGGCCTGCACCGATTGCCAGCCACACCCGCGCAGGAGACAACCAGAGGGCTCCGCGCATCTTCCAGCGCACCCCATTGCCCGTCGCAGCGGATGTGCGGAGCACTTTCCCCTTTTTCTGTCGTTATTTGCCAGAGCTTGCGGCGCTGTCCCTGGCCCATGGATTGTGGGCCGGAGCAGGGGCAGGGGCCGAAGCGGTGGGCGCCTGCTCCGGTTCTGGCACCAGTTGCCAGGCCAGAACCAGAATCCCGCCCGCCCACCACAGGGCCTTCCAGCGGCTGGCGAAGATCGTGGTGAGTCGGGGGCCGAACATGGCCCCCTTCTGCCGGTGAAAGGTTAAG
Source organism: Novosphingobium capsulatum (assembly GCA_015661825.1). Taxonomy (GTDB): domain Bacteria; phylum Pseudomonadota; class Alphaproteobacteria; order Sphingomonadales; family Sphingomonadaceae; genus Novosphingobium; species Novosphingobium pituita. The sequence goes on along the minus strand of DQVI01000128.1, from coordinate 9,200 downwards.
CGGTTGCCATCACCGCCGCGGTCTCGCCGGGTGCATCCTCGCGTGCCGGGGCAAGGCTCACGGGGATCGACTTGTAGGCCGGGGTGCCGCTGGCAGGATCGAAATCTTCGAGCGGCACGAGGCAGTTGGCTTCCGGGTAATAGGCCGCCAGCGAGCCGCGCGCGATGGCATGGCGCACGATGGTAAAGCCCTTGAGCGTGCGCCCGGCAGTCGTCGTCACATCGACCTTGTCGCCATGGGCGAGGCCGAGCATGTCCATGTCGACCTCGTTGGCAAAGATGATGTCGCGCCGCCCGGTCACCCCGCGATAGCGATCGTCGAGGCTGTAGATCGTGGTGTTGTACTGGTCGTGGCTGCGGATCGTGGTCAGCAGCAGCGGGCGCGCCTGCGTTTCTTCGGTGTGCGGGTGGACGAGGAACTGCGCCTTGCCGCTCGGCGTGTTCCAGACCCGGTTGCGCGGGCCGACGGTCAGGCTGAAGCCGCCGGGCACGCGCACGCGTTCGTTGAAGTCGCGGAAATCGGGGTACACTTCCTCGATCTTGTCGCGGATCAGGTCATAGTTGCCGACAAGGCCGTCCCAGTCGATGGCGGTGTGCGGCAGGCTGGCCTTGGCAAGGCCGGCCACGATGGCCGGTTCGGAGCGCACCAGCGGACTGGGCGGCGCCAGCTTCCCGCGCGAGGCATGAACCATCGACATGCTGTCCTCGACCGTGACCCACTGGGGCCCTGCGGCCTGAAGGTCGAGCTCGGTGCGCCCGAGGCAGGGCAGCACCAGCGTTTCTTTGGCCGTGAGCAGGCAGGTGCGGTTGAACTTGGTGAGGATGTTGACCGAAAGGTCGAGGCTGCGCACCGCGGCAAAGCAAGCCTCGGGATCGGGCATGGCCACGGCCAGATTGCCGCCCAGCGCGATCAGCACTTTCGAGCGGCCCTCGTGCATGGCGGTCAGCGCCTCGACCGCGTTGTGGCCATGCTTGCGCGGCGAGGTAATGCCAAAGGCGGTGTCGAGCCGGGCCAGCATGGCTTCGGAGGGCAGTTCGGTGATGCCCACGGTGCGGTCGCCCTGCACGTTGCTGTGGCCGCGCAGCGGGCAGATCCCCGCGCCCGGACGCCCGAAATTGCCGCGCAACAGCAGGAGGTTGGCAATCGCCTGGACGTTCTGGGTGCCGTTCTTGTGCTGGGTGATGCCCATGCCATAGCAGATGATGACGTTTTTGGCCGAGGCATAGACTTGCGCCATGCTCTCGATCGCCTCGCGCGAGAGGCCCGAGGAGGCCTCGATCCAGTCCCACGATGCTGCCTCGATATCGGCCTTGAGGCCCGCGAACCCTTCGGTGTGCCGGGCGATGAAATCATGGTCGAGCACGTCCCCGCGCGCGTCTTCCAGCGCGAAGACGGCCTTCATCATCCCCTTGAGCATGGCCAGATCGCCCCCGATCCCCACCTGATGATAGGCCGAGGCCAGCGGGGTGGCATGGGGCGAGAACATCTCGGTCATGTGCTGGGGCGACTTGAACCGTTCCAGCCCGCGCTCGCGCATCGGATTGGCCACGATGATCGGCGCGCCGCGCTTGGAGGCCGCCGCCAGCGTGGCGAGCATGCGCGGATGGTTGGTGCCCGGATTGTGGCCGATGCAGAAGATCGCATCGGCATCGTCGAAGTCTTCGAGCGTGACCGTGCCCTTGCCGATGCCGATCGAGACCGGCAGGCCCGTGCTGGTCGCCTCGTGGCACATGTTCGAGCAGTCGGGGAAATTGTTGGTGCCAAAGGCGCGGGCGAACAACTGGTAGAGGAATGCCGCCTCGTTCGAGGCGCGGCCCGAGCAATAGAATTCGGCCATGTCGGCCTGAGGCAGGGCCTGCATCACCGCGCCCGCGCGGGCAAAGGCCTCTTCCCAGCTGACCGGCACGAAATGGTCGGTCTGCGGATCATAGCGTAGCGGGGTGGTCAGTCGCCCGGCATCCTCAAGCTGGTGATCACTCCACGACCACAGCTCACTGGCTGAATGGCGGGCAAAGAAATCGGGATCGACGCGCTTGACCGTGGCTTCCCAGGTCACCGCCTTGGCGCCGTTTTCGCAGAATTCGAACGAGGAGGTATGCTTGGGATCGGGCCAGGCGCAGCCGGGGCAATCGAACCCGTCGGGCTGGTTCATCTGGAGCAGCGCGCGGGTATCGGTGCTGGTCTTCATCTGCGTGCGCACGGTCCGCGCCACCGCGCCCAGCGCCCCCCAGCCACCTGCGGGGCCCTTGTAGTCGCCCACGCCCTTGATCTGATCGCTCACCGCTCGCTCCGTCGTTGCCTGCCCGTCAGAACAGGCTGTCGGCCAGAACTCGCCCCAAAATCAAATCGGAAAGCCTCATGTTTGATAGAGGCTGCCTATCAAGACAGATGCAGGGCGCCACGCTGGCGGTGCGAACAAGCGCCTTTGACCGCATGGCGGCCGAGTCGTCTCTGCATTGGGCTTTGAGAGTGATGAAATTGCGGGGGTTCTTGGCCGGTCGCTGATGGAGTAGCCCTCAACATGGCCCTCTCCGCGAGAACGACTTGCTTATTTTTTCTGGGTCAACACTCGACGGTTACATGCGGCACACGCGCAAGCATCACCATCAGGCACTTTATGGTAAAGGCCATGAAATATACCGCCTGAGTTATCAAAAGCGTGCCGAATGATATCAAATCGACTCGAGTCCCCATACTCAATGTAGCGTCGAAACGTGTGGGCCACGAGATCTGCGTACTGTATGAGCCGAGTCGCCTTAGAGTCGACGAAAAATGGAACGTCTGATATATTTCTAAGATGCCCAAATGTATGGCCGCTTTTACGAAACTCAATTGCAAGCTTTTGTAGCGAAGTTTCGTAAGTCGATTTGTCGGCAATTATCAAACCACGCTGTGTATCACCCGCCTTATACAATCGGCCAAGCATTTGATCGAAGCGACTGACTATTTGCTCAAAGGCAACCTCCATCGGGTCCCGCGCTTCCACTGCTTCTTTGTGTATGGCGACAGCAAATAGCCGAACTTCGCGATTGCGGGATAAGGCTCGAAGGGCTGTTTCATACGCCGAGTGTCGTACATCTCGGGGCAAGGCTCGCCACTTCTTGCTTCCAGAATGAATTTCAGTGCCATGAAACTCAAGGCTATCTGGAGAGGACGACCAGAGTTCCTCCGCCTGTTTATCCATGGCCTTACCAAGCCAATGGCCAGCGCGCTCAAATACTGAAAATCCAGCCAAAATGATGTGTCGATCCGAAGTATTCGACACGGAGCCTGAGTCATCGATATAAAGGAGGTGCATACCGGAAAAGGCAGCCGGGCGGAGCACTCGGCTCCAACGGCCTAACGAGGGTAGGCCTCCCAACTGCGCTCTTATAAATAGCCGCCAATTCCTAAATTTCAATGAATATTTTCACTTCTATCACCGCACTCCCAGTGCGGTGGAAAATCCCCTAGAATGGATAGATTGAAGAAATGGGTAGATGCACTAAAATTAAAATTACAGATTTTGCCTATAAAGAAAAATAGAATTATGCAAACATCATTGGAATATTCCACCTTGCGTCAAAATCTATACTTTGTGATGTGCAGTTTTTTTACATGAGTGCGTCGCTAGCAAAGGCATTAAATCAGCATATCTTGTTTGTAATGATTATCATTTGACTTTGTATCGTGGGCCGTAACATTGGCTAGGTTTCGTGGACAAAGGGTATCCACTGCAGGACTGACACGAGATTGACAAAGCCGAGGTAAGATTCCTTGGTTTTGTCGTATCGTGTTGCGATGCGCCGCCAGTTCTTGAGCTTGTTGAACAGGCGCTCGACGAGGTTGCGCCAGCGATATTTTTCGCGGTCGTGCGCGATGGGCTCGCGCCGGTTGCTCTTGGCGGGTATGACCGCTTCGACGTCGGCTTTCGTCAGTTCCTCACGGATGGCGTCGGCGTCATACCCCTTGTCGGCCAGCAGCGCCTCGATCTTGTCTGCGATCATGCGGAACAGCGGGCCGAAGCCCTGTATGTCGTGACTTTGCCCAGGCGTCAGGACAAACCCGAGAGGGCGCCCTTTTGCGTCGCATCGGGCGTGGAGCTTTGTGCTGAAGCCACCTCGCGATCGACCAAGCGCCTCGGTTTCCTGAGTCCCCTTTTTATGCCGACAGCACAATGATGTGCCCGGACCACGGTGCTATCGATCATGTCGGCGGTGACGTCTCGCTCGACCATTTCCGTCAGCGTTTCCAACATCGCGTCGAACACGCCGGTCGATACCCAGCGCCGGTAGCGCCGGAACACGCTGTTCCATTTGCCATATTCGTCAGGCAGGTGGCGCCATTGCGATCCAGTTCGGGCAATCCACATCATGCCCTCGAAATACAGCCGGTTGTCCTGCGCAGGGCGGCAACCCCGCCCCCTTTCAGGCGGCAGCAATTCCCCGATGATCGCCCACTCGTCGTCCCTCAGTCCAACCCGCTCGCCCAAGGCCGCCTTCAAAAGACAGCCTTGAATCAACCGACGAGTATTCTGTCAACCTTTGTCCACGAAGCCTAGCGCCATCAAGTCCCGCCGTTATTCCGTGGCTCGCGATTGCTGCGGTTATCCCGAATTGAGATGAACGCACGCGAGATCAAGGGGTTTAATTCATGGCAGATTCTGGAGATGCCCAATCGGAGGCGAGCGCTCACGAAGGGAGAAGTGGAGGCCCGAGCCGGAATCGAACCGGCGTAAACGGATTTGCAGTCCGGTGCGTCACCACTCCGCCATCGGGCCTCTCGTCGCATGGCGCTTCGGGGCGCCACGGGTGGGAGACGGGCGGTTAGCCCAGAGTGGCGCGCACCGCAACGGGATTTTTTCCACTGCCTGCCGCGATGCGCCGATCACTCCGTTTCCGCTCCGGTTCCGGTCCCTATGCCTCGTCTTCAGCGGCGGGCTTGGCGCGGCCCTTGAAGCCTTGCGCGATCACGTACCATTCGGACGAATCCTTGCGGCTGGCGGGCGGCTTGGCATGTTTGACGGTGGTGAAATTGCGCTTGAGGATCGTGAGCAGGTCGTGGTCGGTGCCCCCGGCAAAGACCTTGGCGACGAAGGCCCCGCCCGGCGCGAGGGTGTTGATCGCGAAATCGACGGCGGTTTCCACCAGGCCCATCGTGCGCAAGTGGTCGGTCTGCTTGTGGCCCACGGTGTTGGCGGCCATGTCGGACAGGACGAGGTCGGGCGGGCCGTCGAGCGCGCCTTCCAGCGCGGCGGGGGCCTCGTCGGCCATGAAGTCCATCTGGAAGATCGTCACGCCCTCGATCGGCTCGGTGGGCAGGAGGTCGATGCCGACCACGCGCGCGGCGGGGGCTTTCTTGCGCACCACCTGGCTCCACCCGCCCGGCGCGATGCCAAGGTCGACCACGCGCTGCGACCCGCGCAGCAGGGTGAATTTTTCGTCCAGTTCGATCAGCTTGAAGGCTGCGCGGCTGCGCCAGCCTTCGGCGCGGGCCTGCTTGACGTAAGGGTCGTTGATCTGGCGCGAAAGCCAGCGCGCCGAAGAAGCGGTGCGCTTCTTGGCGGTCTTCAGGCGTTCGCGCGGGTCCTTGCCGGAACGGCTCATCGGGGTGCTCCGCTGCTGAGTTGGCGCAAGGCCTCGCGGCTGCGGACGGGATCACCGCCCGTCGCCATGAGGCTGCGCAGGATGCCTTCGCGAATGCCGCGATCGGCAATGCCCAGCCGGTCGGCTGGCCAGATATCGAAAATGGTTTCCAGGATCGCGCAGCCGGCGACGACCAGATCGGACCGTTCGCGCCCGATGCACGGCACGCCCACGCGCTCGGCGGGGGACAGGCTGCTCAGCCGCTGGCTGATCGCGCGCATGTCCGCGGTCGGCACGATCAGTCCATCGACCGCGCGGCGATCATACTGGGGCAGGCCGAGGTAGAGGCTGGCAAGGGTCGTGACCGTGCCGCTCGTGCCCAACAGGCGGATCGCGCCGCGCTCGATGGCGTGCGCGCGGGTCTGGCCGATGCGCTGGGTGAACGAGGCAAAGCCGCTGGCCACGCGCTCGCGCATCCCGGCATAGGCCGCCGCGCGCGCCTCGGGGCTGTCGGCGATGGGGCCTGTGCTTTCGGTGAGCGAGACGACCCCCCAGGGCACGCTTTGCCAGTCGAGGATGCGGGGCACCGGCTCGGACGGGTCGACGAGCACCATCTCGGTCGAGCCGCCGCCGATGTCGAAGATCATCGCCGGGCCTTCGCCATGTTCGAGCAGGATATGGCAGCCCAGCACGGCCAGCCGCGCTTCTTCCTGCGCGGTGATGATGTTGAGGCGGATGCCCGTCTCACGATAGACGCGATCGATGAATTCCGCGCCGTTGGACGCGCGCCGACAGGCCTCCGTCGCCACCGAGCGGGCCAGATGGACATTGCGCTTGCGCAGCTTCTCGGCGCAGACATGCAGCGCGGTGAGCGCACGGTCCATCGCCGCATCCGACAGGCGGCCCGACTGCGCCAGCCCTTCGCCCAGCCGGACCACCCGGCTGAACGCATCGATCACCACGAAATGCTCGCCCGCCGGGCGCGCGATCAGCAAACGGCAATTGTTGGTGCCCAGATCGATCGCGGCATAAGCCTGACGGTGGAACGGCACAGGGCGATTCCAGACGCGCGGTATAGCGCCAGCCCCCGTTGCGACCGCCCCGGCTGCTCCCCCTGTCGCCGTGACAGCGGCGGAAAGGGGCGCCTCGCCTCCGCCGGGCGCGGTTGCAGGCAGTTCTGCCGTCGGGGTGGCGTGACCGACCTTGGCCGGACCTGTCTCGGCGGCACGGGGCGCATGGGAAGATGGCGCATGGGGTTGGGCAGCCTTGCCGCGCGCGCGGCGGGGCTTGCCTGGCTTGCGCCCCTTGCCCTTGCGATGGGGCGTGCCGCGTCCCTTGCGAGCGGGGCTCTTGGCATCGGCCCCGGTTTGCCCGTGAGCCGCCTGCCCATGGGCTGCCGGTCCATGAATTGTCTGCCCATGCCCGCCCGGCTGAGGCCTTTCCGGCGAGGCGCCAGAGGACGCAGTGTGGCCGGCTGTGGAGGTGGAAGACTTCGCACCGGTCGCGGCAGAGTCAGGCGCGGCCGCCCTGGGCCTGCGCTGCCTGTTCCTTCCGCCGGATCGCGGCCCCCGCCCCCTGGCCGGCGGAGTGGATTCCGCCATGATTCAAATTCGCTTGTGTTTTCCCGCCGGCATTGGGCCAAACGGGTACTTGGGCGTCATCGTAGCGTCATGGTGCTCCCACGGCAAGGTTTGCCCCTGAGGCAGACCCGGCTCCCGGTGGGGAGCAATGCGCCAGAACCTGTAAATGAAGGCAATCAACAGGTTTTCCACCGCCTTTGCGCCCCCGCTTCGTAACGCGCCAAAAAGGGGTTGACGCCCCAGCCCGCCCCGCATAGAGGGGCGCCTCCCGGTGCCCCGTCGTCTAATGGTAAGACTACGGATTCTGATTCCGTCTATCGAGGTTCGAATCCTCGCGGGGCATCCACTTCCCTGTATCAGCCGATCTCAACAAGGCCCATGCGCCTTGCTTTTATGGCGCTTTTTCTGCGACATACGGCTCATGCACGCTCAACCAGTCTCAGCCAAGCGCAAGCCAATCTGGGGTATTATGTGGGGTATCGGCGGGGGCATCTTCCCTTGCTGACCGACACGGCCTGCCGGAAGGCGATCTGCGGCGAGAAAGACCGCAAGATGTTCGACGAGCGCGGGCTGTATCTGCTCGTGCGGGCGTCGGGCTCGAAGCTCTGGCGGATGAAGTATCGGTATGCGGGGAAAGAGAAGACGCTCTCGATAGGCCTCTATCCGGCCGTGAGTCTGAGCGCGGCGCGGCTAGCGCGGGACAAGGCGCTGGCGCAGTTGCGCGATGGCACCAACCCCTCGGCCGAGAAGCAGATGCGCAAGGCGCAGGCGATCGCGGACGAATTCGACAATTTCGAGCGTGTGGCGCGTGCGTGGCATGCGGTGAAGAAGAAGTCGGTCACCGGCAGGTATGCGGCTGCAATCCTTGGCAGATTGGAACTGCATGCTTTCCCGTCGCTCGGTCGATTGCCGATTCGCAGTATCACGCCGCCCGTTGTCCTGGAGATGATCCGCAAGATCGAGAAGCGCGGGGCGCACGACGTTGCGCACCGGGTGCGCAACCATGTCTCGGAAGTGTTCGTCTGGGCGATTGCCTCGGGCCTGGCCGAGACGGATCCGGCGGCAATCATTCAGAAGGCCCTCGTTCCGACGGATCCACGGCTAAGACCGGCGGCGCGCGAAGTGAACTTCGCGCGCAAGCTGCTGATGGACGTGGAGGCATTGCCCGGCTCGCACTGGTCGACGCTGCTGGCATCCCGGCTTCTTGCCCTGACAGCTGCGCGACCGGGCGTTGTGCGCCTGGCCGAACGGCAGGAGTTCGAGGATCTGGACGGGGCACAGCCGATCTGGCGCATCCCGGCCGAGAAGATGAAGCTCACGAAGTCGCAAAAGCGCGACATCACATGGGAGTTCGTCATCCCGCTTTCCCGACAGGCTGTGGCCGTGGTGAAGGCGGCAATTTCGGAAAGCCCTGCCTGCCAGTCGCGGTTTGGAGCAAACTGGCTCTTCCCCGGCACGGGTTCGTGGATGAAGCCGATCAGCGACAGCACCCTGAGCAAGGTCTATCGCCTCGCGGGGTATCGTGGGGTCCATGTACCCCACGGGTGGCGCACGACGTTCTCCACGATCATGAACGAGCGGGCGGCTCTCGAGGACCAGGAGCGGGACCGGGCCATCATCGATCTGATGCTGGCGCATGCGCAGCAAGGCGTCGAGCCCATCTACAATCGTGCCTTGTACCTGCCGCGCCGACGCTTTCTCGCACAGACTTGGGCCGACTTGCTGATGGAGGGCATTGTCGAGCCATACCTGCTGCTTCCGGCGCATCGGCCGTGGCGTGCGAAAACGCAGGAGGCCGGGCATGACGGCTCTCCGCGTTTCCGACAGCGCATGGCGTCGTAGCTACGACGTCGACGACAAGCGGGCGCAGGTCTCGCAGATCTACTGGGACACATCGGCAAGGAACGAGAACGCATTGCGGTTCTTTGACGTGTTCGCGCGGACGGTGACCAACTATGCTGATGACCTGCCCCCCGAAAGATCCCTCATTCTGATGTAGAGTCTGTCCACGAGAAGGAGCAGACGCATGAGGAAGAGCCGTTTCACCGAGGCGCAG
>DQVI01000178.1 GCA_015661825.1 Novosphingobium capsulatum | reverse complement strand
GATCCGCGTCCTTTCTGGAGCCTTCCGCCCATGCGCAAAGAAACCCGCCAGCAGTTCAAGTCCTATGTCAGCCAGATCGCCCTCCTGAACGGGATCGATCCCGAAGACACGGTGGCCAAGTTCAGCGTGGCCCCGGTGGTCGAGCAGACGCTGGAAGAGAAGGTCCAGGAATCGAGCGACTTCCTCCAGCAGATCAACGTCGTGGGCGTGCCCCAGCAGCAGGGCGCCAAAGTGGGCGTGACCGTCACCCGCCCGCTGGCCGGGCGCACCAACACCGCAGCGGGCAACCGCCGCACGCCGGCCGACCCGACCGACACCACCGACGATGGCGGCTATTTCTGCCGCCAGACCAATTTCGACCACGCCATCGGCTATGCCAAGCTCGACGCGTGGCGGCACAAGCCGGAGTTCCAGACGCTGCTGCGCGACGTGATCCTCAAGCAGCAGGGCCGCGACCGGATCATGATCGGCTTCAACGGCACCTCGGTTGCCGCGCAGACCGACCGCGTCGCCAATCCGCTGCTTCAGGATGTCAACGAGGGCTGGCTGCACAAGATCCGCACCCATGCCCCGGAACGCGTCCTGTCCGATGGCGAGATCAGCGCCGAAGGAACCAGCGCGGTCTATGTCGCCGCCGGGGTCGAGGTGGTTGATGGCGATGCCACCAATGTCGCGACCGCCAAGGCCGACTATGCCAACCTCGACGCGCTGGCCTTCGACGTGCTCGACCTGCTCGATCCCTGGCACCGCAGCGATACCGACCTTGTGGTCATCGTCGGGTGGAAGCTGGTCAAGGACAAGTACCTGAACCTGCTTCAGACCGCCGGCGACACCGCGACCGAGCGCGAGGCCGCGCACCGCATCCTCACGCTGCCCAAGCAGCTGGCGGGCAAGCGCGCGGTCATCGTGCCCTTCTTCCCCGAGACCTCGCTGCTGATCACCAGCCTCGATAACCTCTCGGTCTACTGGCAGGAAGAAACCCGCCGCCGCCAGATCCGCGACGAGCCCGCGCTCGACCAGATCGAGAACTATGAATCGGTCAACGAGGACTACGTGGTCGAGGACTATGGCCGCACCGCCCTCGTCGAGAACGTGGTGATGGGCAAGAAGCCCGGCGCCTGACCACGGGCCTGATCTGCGCACCTGACCTGCGCGCCACCTCCTGACTTCCCCCGCCGAAGGACACGTTCCCCCATGAGCCTTGCTCGTCGCAAACGGGATCGCACGCTCGCTGCCCAGACCATCACCGCAGCGCCTGTCCTTTCGTGCGGGGGCACCCCTGCTGCCACCGGCCATCCCGCCCCGGCAGCAGGGGCCTCTGTTCGCTCCACTCCGGCCGAGCGCGCCGCCGCGCAGATCGCGCTGCGCCTCACCCACGACTTGCGCCGCCTGAAAGAAATCCGCTCGATCGACCGCAAGATCGAGGCCAAGCGCACGATGCTGCCCGAGTACAAGGCCTGGGTCGAAGGCGTGGTCGCCGCCGACGCGGGCGTAGGCAGCGGCACTGCCGCCGATGTCGTGCCCACCTGCATGGTCTGGCTGATCGATGTCGGCGCCTATGGCGAGGCGCTCGACCTCGTGCCCTTCCTGCTGCGCCACCGGGTCGAGATGCCCCGCCGCTACGAGCGCGACGTGGCCACGATCGTCGTCGAGGAAATCGCCGATGCCGCCGCAAGGGCGCAAAACGCGGGCCAGCGGTTCGACCAGGCCGTGCTCGACAATGCCGACGCCCTGACCAGCGGCCTCGACATCCACGATCAGGTCCGCGCCAAGCTGCTCAAGGCCATCGGTATCGAGCAGTTGCGCACCGCCGAAGACATGCCGGCCGAGGACAGCGCCATCGTCCTGCGCAGCGCGCTCGTCCATCTGCGCGAGGCCCAGCGCCTGCATGACCGCATCGGCGTGAAGGACCGCGTCAAACGCGCCGAGAAGCTGCTGGTCGCTGTCGAAGCGGCTGCACCGAACACCGGCGGTCGATCGACCGCCTGACCCGCTCGCCCCCGGCGCTCAGGGGCGGATCGCGCGATGCGGGAGGCCTTGGGCCGCAGGGCCGCATCGGTCCCGATCCCCACCCCTGTTGGCCGGCGGGCCGAAATGGAGAAGCCCCATGTCGACGTTCCTGTCCCTGCCGACCCCATCCGACCTCGCGCAGCCTGCCGAGCCGGAAAGCCCGGTGACCAACGACGGCTTCTTCCCCGATATCGACCCGGCCCATCTGCGCGAGGCCGCGCGCATTCCCACCAGCATCACATGGCCGCGCCTGCGCGCCGCGATCCTGGGCGCGATCATGACGGTCGAGCTGGACTTGCGCGCCTATGCCGCCGCGCAGATCGCGGCGGGCCATGCCACGCTGGCCGCCGTGCCCGCCCCGCAGCTCGACGGGCAGAGCGTCCAGATCCTGCGCTACATGCGCGCGGTCGCGCTCTATGCCAAGGCCGAGCTGATCGAGCGCCACCGCGATTACGACCTGACCCCGGCAGGCACCCATCAGGCCGAGGATCTCGCCCCGGCCATCGACGAGCTGCGCCGCGATGCCCAGCACGCCGTGCGCGACCTGACCGGGCGCACCCGCACCGTGGTCGACCTGATCTGATGGCCGCAGCCCAAACGCTCACCGCCCGGCAGGGGGACAAGCTCGACCAGCTGCTCTGGCGCGAGGGCGGGCTGGGGCCGGGTGATCTGACCCGCGTGCTCGATGCCAATCCCGGCCTTGCCGATCTGGGCGTGATCCTGCCGCTCGGCACCCGCGTCCTCGTGCCGGCGGCGCCCGAAGCGACCGGCACGCCCGTCCTTCCCCTTGTCCAACTCTGGAGCTGATCCCCCATGGACTTTCGCACTTTTGTTGACGCGAGCGCCGACCTGATCGGGTCGATCTCGCCCTCGCTGATCGGCTCGGCCGCTGCCCAGGCGTGGAAGCCGCACCTCTCGTGGCGGCAGCGCTTCGTGCAGTGGGCGGTGGGCTCGGTCGTCAGCTATTACGCCACGCTCGCCATTGTCGCGGTCACCCACTGGAGCGGCTTTGTTGCGCAGTCGATTGCCTTTGGCATCGCGCTGCTGGCCTTCGATGCCACCCCGCGCGTCGTCAGGGCCGCGACCGATGCGCTCGCCAGCCTGCCCGGTCGCCTTGCCGACCGCTTCCTGCCGAAGAAGGACTGACCGGACATGGCGCATACTCTGGCCGATCCCGCGCGCTTCTTCGCGCGCCTGCGCCGTCTGACCGGCCCGCTCGATCAGGGGCAGGTCGGGATCGTCAACGCCCTGCTCACCGCCGGCGCACTCTGGCCGTCGGGCTGGCTGGCCTATGCCCTCGCCACCGCCTGGCACGAGGCCCGCTTCACCCCGCAGGCCGAATGGGGCCGGGGGCGGGGCAGGGCCTATGCGCAGCCGGGCCGCTATGGTCAGGCGCAATATGGCCGGGGCCTCGTCCAGCTGACGTGGGACCGCAATTACGAATGGGCCGACCGCGCGCTCGGCCTGAAGGGCGCGCTGCTCAAAAACTTCGACCTCGCGCTCCGGCCCGATCTGGCCGTCGCCATTCTGGTCAAGGGCATGGAGCAGGGCGCCTTCACCGGGCTCGCCCTGGCCGACTGCATCACCGGCACGGGCACCCACGCCCAGTTCGTGAAGGCCCGCAGGATCATCAACGGCACCGACCGGGCCGAGGATATCGCCACCCATGCCGATGCAATCGCGGCGGCGCTGGGTGAGGGGGGCTGGGCCTGATGCCCGGCGTCCCAACTCTCGCCCTCGCCAGCGCGCTGGCCGCCTGCCTCACCGGGATCGGCGGCTATGCCTATGGCGTCCATGTCGGCACCGCGCAGGAACAGGCCGCGCAAAAGGCCCGCAACGATGCCCGCGAAACCCTGCGCCAGCAGGCACAGGGCCGCATCGACACTTCGGCGCAGGCCCATCAGGCCCGCGAATATGCCCGCCAGACCACCGTCAGGGACATCTATCATGAAAGCGAAAAGATCATCGATCGCCCGGTCTATGGCGCTGCCTGCATTGACACTGATGGCGTGCGCCTGCTCGACCGCGCCGCCGCCACGGCCAATGGCCAGCGTGAGCCCGACCCTGCTGGCCCCGCCGCCCAGCCTTCCGCAGCCCCGGCGCGATAGCAGCGGGCAGATGACCGGGCGCGAGGCGCTCGCCAGCCTCACCGCGCTCTACGACATCGCCGGCCAGATCCGCGCGACCCTCGTTGAGCTGCAAGCCGAACTGCGCCTGACACAGGAACCCGCCCATGCGCAAAGCCGATAGCCTGCGCCGCTGGCTCACCGCCTTCCTGCCCGACTTGCGCAAGCAGGCCGACCGCCTTCAGGTCTATCTCGAAG
>DQVI01000067.1 GCA_015661825.1 Novosphingobium capsulatum | reverse complement strand
CCCGTCGCTGTCGCCCCCGTGGCGGCAGCCCCCGCCGACGACGAAACGGCGGTCACCGCCCTTTCGCCCGCCGTGCGCCGCGCCGTGCTCGAACACGGGATCGACCCGGCCACCGTCAAGGGCACCGGCAAGGACGGCCGCCTGACCAAGGAAGACGTGCTCGCCGCCGCCCAGGCCAAGGCTGCCTCGCCCGCGCCTGCCGCCAGCGCCCCGGTCCCGGCCACGGTTGCAGCTCCGGGCCGCAACGAAGAGCGCGTCAAGATGACCCGCCTGCGCCAGACGATCGCCAAGCGTCTGAAGAGCGCGCAGGAAAACGCCGCCCTGCTCACGACCTTCAACGACGTCGACATGTCGGCGGTGATGGCCGCGCGCGAAAAGTTCAAGGACAGCTTCGAGAAGAAGCATGGCGTGAAGCTGGGCTTCATGTCGTTCTTCGCCAAGGCTGCCGTCCTTGCGCTCAAGGACATCCCGGCGGTCAACGCCCAGGTCCAGGGCGATGAAATCGTCTATCACGACTATGTCGACATCTCGGTCGCCGTCTCGGCGCCCAACGGTCTGGTCGTGCCGGTCGTGCGCGATTGCGACAAGCTGTCGTTCGCGGGCATCGAAAAGGCCATCGGCGACTTCGGCAAGAAGGCCCGCGAAGGCTCGCTGACGATGGAAGACATGAAGGGCGGCACCTTCACGATCTCCAACGGCGGCGTGTTCGGCGGCCTGATGTCGACCCCGATCATCAACCCGCCCCAGTCGGCCGTGCTCGGCCTTCACCGCATCGAGGACCGTCCGGTCGTGCGCAACGGTGAAATCGTGATCCGCCCGATGATGTACATCGCGCTGTCCTACGATCACCGCATCATCGACGGTCGCGAGGCGGTCACCGCGCTCAAGACCATCAAGGAAGCGATCGAGGAACCCACCCGCCTGCTGATCGACCTCTGATCGGCAGGACCAAGGCGCGCACGGGGCTGAACCACCGTGCGCGCCCCGGCGGAATTTGTGCGTGATTCGCGCGAGGCTCCATCCCGTGGGAGGGGCCGCGAACAGGAGGCCGACATGGCTGAATACGATTATGACGTCCTGGTGATCGGTGCGGGCCCGGGTGGCTATGTGGCCGCGATTCGCGCGGCCCAGCTGGGCCTCAAGACCGCCTGCGCCGAAGGGCGCGAGACCCTGGGCGGCACCTGCCTCAACGTGGGCTGCATCCCCTCCAAGGCCCTGCTCCACGGCTCGGAAAAGTTCGAGGAAGCCGTCAACGGCACCTTCGCGAGCTATGGCATCAAGACCGGCCCGGTCGAACTCGACCTTTCGGAGATGCAGCAGCAGAAGCTCGACTCGGTCAAGGGCCTGACCGGCGGCATCGAATTCCTGTTCAAGAAGAACAAGGTCACCTGGCTCAAGGGCTATGCCACGTTCGAGGACGCCCACAGCGTCACCGTCGCGGGCCAGAAGGTCTCGGCCAAGCACATCGTGATCGCCACCGGTTCGTCGGTCACCCCGCTGCCGGGCGTCACCGTCGACAATGACGCTGGCGTGGTCGTCGATTCGACCGGCGCGCTCGCTCTCGACCGCGTTCCCGAACACCTCGTGGTGATCGGCGGCGGCGTGATCGGCCTCGAACTCGGTTCGGTCTGGCGCCGTCTGGGTGCCAAGGTGACCGTGGTCGAATACCTCGACCAGCTGCTCCCCGGCATGGACGGCGATGTCCGCAAGGAAGCCGCGAAGATCTTCAAGAAGCAGGGCATGGAGCTCAAGCTTTCGACGAAGGTCACCGGCGTTGCCGTCGAAGGCAAGAAGGCCACCATCACGGTCGAACCGGCTGCCGGCGGCGCTGCCGAAGTGATCGAAGCCGATTGCGTGCTCGTGGCCATTGGCCGCAAGCCCAACACCGATGGCCTCGGCCTCGACAAGATCGGCCTTGAGCTGAACAAGCGCGGCCAGATCGAAACCGACCACGACTTCCGCACCAAGGTCGACGGCGTCTGGGCCGTGGGCGACGTGATCCCCGGCCCGATGCTCGCGCACAAGGCCGAGGACGAAGGCATTGCCGTGGCCGAGAACATCGCGGGTCTCACGGGCATCGTGAACCACGACGTGATCCCCGGCGTGGTCTACACCTTCCCCGAGTTCGCGGGCGTGGGCCTGACCCAGGAAGCCGCTCTCGAAAAGGCCGGTGGCGACAAGAATGCCATCAAGGTCAGCAAGTTCCCCATGCTGGCCAACAGCCGCGCCAAGACCAACCACGAGCCCGACGGCTTCGTGAAGATCATCGCGGACGCCAAGACCGACCGCGTGCTCGGCGTCTGGGCGATTGCCTCGGTGGCCGGCACGATGATCGCCGAAGCAGCGCTGGCGCTGGAATTCGGTGCGACTTCGGAAGACATCGCCTATACCTGCCACGCGCATCCGACCCATTCGGAAGCGATCAAGGAAGCGGCGATGGGCATTCGCGAGAAGCCGATCCACACCTGATCAATACCCCGATACCGGCGCCTTGATCCCCTCGTGATCGGCGCTACGGCGAGGGCCGCGCGGGATTCCCCCCTCCGCGCGGCCCTTTGCATTTGTGGCCCCTTCAAGGCGCCCGCCCCGATGCCTCCATCCCGGCGCTAAAACCGCTATCCCCGGTTCTGTGTCCCGGCGGCGCCATGATGCTCGACATGCCCCCGCCCTCGCGGCAGGATCGCATCCATGCCGCTACCGTCCTCGATCCATGCCGCGCTGCCCCATGCCCTTCCCGCGGCGATTCCCGCCGCCCTGCCCAAGGTCGTGCTGCCCGCGATGATCGGGGTGATCGATCTGGGCGGCATTGCCCTGTTCGCGCTCTCGGGTGCGCTGGTGGCCGCGCGCATGCGCCAGACACTGGTAACGATGTGCTTCTTCGCGGTGATCACCGGGGTCGGCGGCGGGTCGGTGCGCGACCTGATGATCGGCGCGCCAGTGTTCTGGATGCATGATCGCTGGGTCGCGCTGGTCTGCCTGGTCGCGGCGGTGGTGTGCTGGGTCACGCCCAACCGCTGGTGGCGGGGCGCCGCGCTCGACTGGGCCGACGCGGTGGGCCTTGGCATCTATGCGGTGATCGGCACGGCCAAGGCGCTGGCCTATGGCATCCCCCCGGTGCCCGCCTTCATCATGGGGGTGATCACCGGCTGCGCGGGCGGGGTCATCCGCGACGTGGTGGCCGGGCGCCCCTCGATCATCATGCGCCCCGAACTCTATGTGACGGCCGGCGCGCTGGCCTCGGCGATGTGCTCGGCCGGGCAGGCGCTCCACTTGCCCAAGCCCTGGGTCTGGACGGTCTCCGCACTGGCCGGCTTCGCCCTGCGCGCAGCCGCGATCCGCTGGAAGCTGGCGATCCCGGCCTATGGCGGGCGTCTGGTGGGCGAAGGCTCCGGGTCGACCGTCTGAGTATCAGAAGCCCGGAGCGATGCCCCCTGCGAATGACGTTGCAGCGCACCATGATTTGCGGCAACCTCCACAACCATGATCAAGGCGGGCCTCCATCACCTCACGCGCTATTCCTATGCCAAGCCGGTCCGTCTGGGGCCGCAGGTGATCCGATTAAGGCCCGCATCGCACAGTCGAACGGCGGTCCCCAACTATTCGCTGAAGATCAGCCCCGACAATCACTTCATCAACTGGCAGCAGGATCCTTACGGTAACTGGCTGGCGCGGGTGGTTTTTCCCGATCCCATCGACCATTTCCAGATCGAGGTCGACCTGCTCGCCGACCTCGTGGTGATCAACCCGTTCGACTTCTTCGTCGAGGAATACGCCGAGACCTACCCGTTCGCCTATTCCGACGAACTCGCCGCCGATCTGGCCGCCTGCTTCGAGACCGAGCCCCAGGGCCCCCTTTTCGACGAACTGCTGGCGCAGTTCACCGGCCATGAAGGCCGCACGATCGACTTCCTCGTGGCGATCAACCAGGCGGTCAACGCCCGCGTGGGCTATGTGATCCGCATGGAGCCGGGGGTTCAGGCCCCTGAGGAAACGCTCGAAGTGGGCACCGGTTCGTGCCGCGATTCGGCCTGGCTGCTGGTCCACCTGCTGCGCCGTCTGGGCTTTGCCGCGCGCTTCGTCTCGGGCTACTCGATCCAGCTCACCCCGGACGTGGCGGCGGTCGATGGCCCGGCCGGTGTCGCGCAGGACGTGTGCGACCTTCACGCCTGGACCGAAGTCTATGTGCCCGGCGCAGGCTGGATCGGCCTCGACGCGACATGGGGGCTCTTTGCGGGCGAAGGCCATATTCCGCTCTGCGCCACGCCCCACTACCGCACCGCCGCTCCGATCGAGGGTGTGGTGATGGAACCGGTCCATTCCGACTTCCAGTTCGAGATGAAAGTCTCGCGCATTGCCGAGGCGGTGCGCATCACCAGGCCCTTCACCGACGAACGCTGGGCCGCGCTCGATGCACTGGGCCACAAGGTCGATGCCGATCTGGCCGCCCACGACGTGCGCCTGACCATCGGGGGCGAACCCACCTTCATCGCCGACCGCGATTTCGAGGCGGGCGAGTGGAACGCCGACGCCGTCGGCCCGACCAAGGCCTGGTATGCCGACCGCCTGATCCGCAAGCTGCGCGGCAAGTTCGCACCCGGCTCGCTGCTCCACCACGGGCAGGGCAAGTGGTATCCGGGCGAAAGCCTGCCGCGCTGGGGCTATTCGATCTACTGGCGCAAGGACGGCGTGCCGATCTGGCAGGACGAAAGCCTGATCGCCGGGGACCGCCTGCCCGAGGATGACACCGTTACCGTCAGCCCCGACGATGCCGGGCATTTCCTGCGCGAAACCGCCACGATGCTGGGCATTCCGGGCGATTATGTCGCCCCGGTCTATGAAGATACGCTCGAATGGATCGTGCGCGAGGCCGAATTGCCCGACAACACCTCGCCCACCGACCCCAAGATCGACAACCCGGAAGAACGCGCGCGCATCGTCCGCGCGTTTCAGGGCGGGCTGACCAAGACGGTCGGCCATGTCCTGCCGATCCAGCGCCAGCAGCCCTGGCAGGCCCGCCGCGCCCATGCCGCGCGCCAGTGGTATTCGGAAAAGTGGCGGTTGCGGCGCGGCGCCCTGTTTGCCGTGCCGGGCGACAGCGCGCTCGGCTATCGCCTGCCGCTCGCCTCGCTGCCCCATGTTTCGCCCGCCGCCTATCCCTATATCCACCCGCGCGACACGAGCGAACCGCGCGAGCCGCTCGCCGACGTGCGCGCGCAAGTGATCGAGCGCGGCACCCAGACGCGCGAGGCGCTGGCACGGGGCGAGGACATCCATTTCCAACCCGTCCAGCGCACCGGAACAGCGGGCATGACCCCGCAGGCCCGCGTCGAACAGCAGATCGCCATCGAAGGCACGGTGCGCACCGCGCTCACGGTCGAGCCCAAGGGCGACCACTTGTGCGTGTTCATCCCCCCGGTCGAAACGCTCGAAGACTATCTCGACCTCGTCGCCTGCGTGGAGACGGTCGCGCAGGACACCGGCCTTCCCGTGCGGATCGAAGGCTATCCCCCGCCACCCGACCCGCGCCTGATGGTCCTCAAGGTCACCCCGGACCCCGGCGTGATCGAGGTCAACATCCAGCCCACGGCGACATGGGCCGAGGCGGTGGAACTGACCGAAACCCTCTACGACTGCGCGCGCGAAGTGGGCCTGACCGCCGACAAGTTCATGGTCGACGGGCGCGCCACCGGCACGGGCGGGGGCAACCACATCGTGCTGGGCGGCCCCACCTTGCTCGACAGCCCGTTCATCCGCCGCCCGGACCTGCTCAAGTCCTTCGTGATCTACTGGCAGCGCCACCCCTCGCTCAGCTACCTGTTCTCAGGCCTGTTCATCGGCCCGACCTGCCAGGCCCCGCGCATCGACGAGGCCCGCCACGACGGCCTCTACGAGCTGGAAATCGCCCTCGCGCAAGTGCCCGGCCCCGATCAGCCCCAGCCGCTGGCCTGGGTGGTCGACCGCCTGTTCCGCAACCTGCTGGTCGACGTGACCGGCAATACCCACCGCACCGAAATCTGCATCGACAAGCTGTTCTCGCCCGATGGGCCGACCGGGCGCCTCGGCCTTGTCGAATTCCGCGGCTTCGAGATGCCGCCCGATGCGCGGATGTCGCTGGCCCAGCAACTGCTGCTGCGCGCGCTCTGCGCGTGGTTCTGGCGCCAGCCGGTCGAAGGGCCGCTCGTGCGCTGGGGCACCCAGCTTCACGACCGTTTCATGCTGCCCCACTTCGTGTGGAGCGACTTTGCCGAAGTGCTCGCCGACTTGCGCGGCGCGGGCTACGATTTCGATCCCGTCTGGTTCGAGGCCCAGCGCCAGTTCCGCTTCCCCGTCCACGGCACGATCGAGGGCGGCGGGGTCAGCCTCGAAGTGTCCCACGCGCTCGAACCGTGGAACGTGCTGGGCGAAACCGGCGCCATCGGGGGCACCGTGCGCTATGTCGACAGTTCGACCGAACGCCTTCAGGTCCGCGCCAGCGGCCTCGTGCCGGGACGCCATGTGATCACCTGCAATGGCCGCCGCGTGCCGCTCAGCTTCACCGGCACGCCGGGCGAGGCGGTCGGCGGGGTGCGCTACAAGGCCTGGTGGCCCTCCAACTGCCTCCATCCGATGATGCCGCCCCATGCGCCGCTGACCTTCGATATTTTCGACACCTGGAACAATCGCTCGCTGGGCGGTTGTGTCTACCATGTGGCCCATCCGGGCGGGCGCAATTACGATTCGGTACCGGTCAACGGCTATGAAGCCGAAGCGCGGCGCAAGGCGCGGTTTCAGGATCATGGCCATTCGCCCGGCCCCCTGCCGGTTCCGCCCGCCGAACTGCCGGGAGAATTTCCGATGACCCTCGACCTTCGCCGTCCTGCCGGTCTGGCCTGAGCGATGCTGCCCATGGCCATGATCCCGTCATGACCACCGTGACCAAGGAAGACACCCCGGCCCCAACGCCGGCCCCAACCCCGGCTTCCCCTCCGGCCCCGGCTTCTGCTCCGGCAGCACCGCCGCAGGGCCTCGCGGCCTATCCGGTCGATGTCGAGGCGGGCGATCTCTATCGCCACGCCGCGCCCGATGTCGCGCAGGCCTGGCAACAGGTCGCCCGGGGGCTCGAAGCGCTGGAGGACGAAGCCGGGGTGCCGGTGCAGGAACTGGTCGGGCGCCAGATCCTCGAACTGGGCATGTCCTTCCGCCTGACCGGCGAGGACGACGAGCGCGACTGGCCGCTCTCGCCCATGCCGCTGATCATCGGCGCACAGGAATGGGCGCAAGTCGAACGCGGACTGATCCAGCGCGCGCGCCTGCTCGAAGCCGTGGTGGCCGACATCTATGGCCCCGGACGGCTGGTTGCCGAAGGGCACCTGCCCGCCGCCCTCGTGGCCGGAAGCCGCTATTTCGCGCGCTCGATGGCGGGCCTGCCGCCGCGCAGCGAACCGGCGATCCATGTCTATGCGGTCGATCTCGCACGGGGGCCGCGCGGGCAATGGCGCGTGCTGGGCGACCGCCTGCGACTGGCCAACGGCATCGGCTATGCGCTGGAAAACCGCCTCGCGCTCAGCCGCGTGACCGGTTCCCTGCTGACCGACATCCGCGCGCGCCGCGTGGCACAGTTCTTCGCCGACTTGCGCGGGGGCATCGCCCGCGAATGCCAGCGCGAGAACCCGCGCATCGCCCTGCTCACGCCGGGCCGGTTCAACCAGTCCTATCCCGAACAGGCCCACCTCGCCCGCTATCTGGGCTTCCCGCTGGTCGAAGGGCGCGACCTGACGGTGAGCGACGGGCGCGTCTACGTTCGCACCATCGCGGGCCCCAAGCGCGTCGATGCGGTCTGGCGCTGGATCGACACCAATGCGCTCGATCCGCTGCGGTTCGACGCCCGCTCGCAGATCGGCGTGCCCGACCTGTTCGAGGCGCTTTCGCACGGGGGCGTGGCCATGGCCAACCGCCCCGGCGCCGAAGTGCTCGAAGCCCCGGCCTTTGCCGCCTTCATGCCGGGCCTGTTCTCGCGGCTGCTGGGCGAGGAGCCGATCCTCCCCAATGTCGCCACATGGTGGTGCGGCCAGCCGCGCGAGGCACAGGACGTGCGCGCCCGGCTCGACCAGTTGATGATCACCCCGGCCTTCGGGCAATCGGTCGAGGGCCTTCCCCATGGCCGCCCGGTGGCCGGGGCCAGCCTCGATGCAGAAGCGCGCGCCGCGCTGCTCGCCGCAATGGAGCGCCGCCCGGTCGACTATTGCGGGCAGGAAATCGTCTCGCTCTCGACCACGCCCGCGCTCATCGCCGAGGAATTCGTCCCCCGCGCCTTTACCGTCCGCGCCTTTGTCGCGCGCGATGCGCAAGGCCAGTGGACGGTCATGCCCGGCGGCTTTGCCCGCCTTTCCTCCTCGCGCGAGATGCACACGACCCTGATGGGCGAGGGCGACATTTCCGCCGATGTCTGCGTCGTCGATCCCGCGCCCGGCGCCGATACCGTCAGGGGCCCGATGCTCTCCGCGCTGCCGCCCGGAACGGCCCGCATCACGCCAGCCTCGGCCCTCGCCGCGCCGCAGGCCGTG
>DQVI01000041.1 GCA_015661825.1 Novosphingobium capsulatum | reverse complement strand
GGGGGCGATGGCAGCTTTGCCGTGGCCGCCGAACTCGAAGACGGCGCGCTCGTGCTGGCCACGCATACCGAGCCGCGCGCGCCGGGACGCCGCCTCGTGCGGATCAACGGCGCGCAAGGGCCGGCCACGCGGCTGGCCGAGTGGCTCTCGCTCACCTGGCTGACCCCGGCGATGGACCGGATCTTTGCCGAAAGCGCGGGGGGCCGCCGCCGCTTTCTCGACCGTCTGGTGCTCGCCCGCCTGCCCGGCCATGCCCGGCAAAGCGCCCGCTATGACACTGCCCTGCGCGAGCGCAACCGCCTGCTGGCCGAACCGTTCGAGCCCGATCCGGCCTGGCTCGACGCGCTCGAAGTCCAGCTCGCGCAGAACGGCGCGGCGATTGCCCATGCCCGCGCCGAACTGGTCGCCGATCTTTCGCGCGTGCTCGATGCCCTGCCCGAGGCGCCCTTTGCTCGCCCGGCCCTCGCCTATCTGGCCGAACATCCCGCCGACGAAGAAGCGCTGGTCCGTGCCCTGCGTGAAGGGCGCCGCCGCGACCGCGCCGCCGGGCGCACGCTCACCGGCCCCCATCGCGACGATCTCTCGGTGCGTCTGGCTGCCAAGGACGCGCCTGCCGCCGCCTGCTCGACGGGCGAACAAAAGGCCATGCTGATCGCCATCGTGCTGGCGCATGCGGAACTGGCCCACCTCCAGACCGGCGAACCGACGCGCCCGCGCCTCCTCCTGCTCGATGAAATCGCCGCCCACCTCGACCCGCTGCGCCGCGCCGCGCTCTATGAACGGCTGGCCGCCTCAGGCGCGCAAGTGTGGATGACGGGGACCGAAATGGCCCCCTTTGCCGAGATTGCAGGGCAGGCCGCGCTGTGGGACGTGCGTGACGGGATCGCCAGCCGAATCTGAGGTTTAGCGCGCGGTCTTGAGAGCCTGTGCCAGGGCCCTGGCCACTTGCGGCTCAGTCGCGGCGACCAGCACATCGACCCCTTGCGCATTGGGGTGCATGTGATCGGGCAATTGCAGCGCGGGCTTGTCGAAGATCGGCTGAAGGAAGAACGGCACCAGCGGCACGTCGTATTTCTTCGCCAGCGACGGCCAGATCGGGTTGAACGCGGCGACATACTCAGCCCCGAGGTTGGGCGCGGCCAACATGCCCGTCAGCATCGCGGGAATGCCGCGCTTCTTCAGTTCGGCCAGGATCGCATCGAGGTTCGCGCGCGTCTGCGCCGGGGGCAGGCCGCGCAACATGTCGTTGCCGCCCAGCCCGACCATCACCAGCGCCGGCTTGACCGGCTGGTTGTCGAGCGTGAAGGCCAGACGCCCAAGCGCCGCGGCGGTCGTATCGCCCGAGACCCCGGCATTGACCACCCGCACCTTGATGCCGCCCGCGCGCATCGCCGCTTCGAGCCGGGGCGGATAGCCCTGCCCCTGATCGAGCTGATACCCGGCATAGAGGCTGTCCCCAAAGGCAAGGATCACCGGCGCATCATCGACCACCGAAGAAGAGGCCTGCGGCGCATCGCTGCGCCGTTCGAGCGGCTCGTGCGTCTTCTGGCCGGAACAGCCGCTGGCCAACAGGGCCACGGAAACAAGAGGCAGAAAGGCACGCGCGCGCATGGATGCTCCGGGGAAAACCGTCGTCGGGCCTCTCATGTCGTTGATGGAATGGCCTGTTGCAAGGGGCTGGCTGCCTGTGCCACCCCTGCACCGTGACCCAACAGCCCCCGCTCATCGCCGCCCGCGCCCTCACCCTGTCGCTGGGCCAGGACAGTGCCCGCGTCGACATTCTCAAGGGGATCGACCTGACCGTCATGCCCGGCGAGACCGTCGCCCTGCTCGGCCCTTCCGGCTCGGGCAAGTCGTCGTTGCTGGCCGTGCTTTCCGGGCTGGAGCGCGCAACCGGAGGCGCCCTGATGGTCGCCGGACAGGATTTTGCCACGCTCGACGAAGATGGCCTCGCCACCGCGCGGCGCGGGCGGATCGGCATCGTCCTGCAAGCGTTCCACCTGCTGCCCACGATGACCGCGCGCGAGAATGTCGCCACGCCGATGGAACTGGCGGGCATGACCGATGCCCTTCCCCGTGCCGAGGCGGAACTGGCCGCCGTGGGCCTTGCCCACCGGCTCGATCACTATCCGGGCCAGCTTTCGGGCGGGGAACAGCAGCGTGTGGCGATTGCCCGCGCGCTCGCCCCGCGCCCGGCGCTGCTGTTTGCCGACGAACCGACCGGCAACCTCGACGCGGCCACCGGCGCCGTCATCGCCGACCTGCTGTTTGCCCGCGCCCGCGAGGCCGGGGCCAGCCTGCTGATGGTCACCCACGACGAGGCGCTCGCCACGCGCTGTGCACGCATCCTGCGGCTGGCCGACGGGCGCATCGTGTCCGACACCCTGCAATCGCTTGCAACAGGCGATCCGCAATCGGTTGCAGCAGGCCAGCCGCGATGAGCGGCGCGCGGTTGGGATGGGCGGGGGCATGGCGCCTCGCCCGGCGCGGGCTCGACTGGAAGTTTCGCGGCCTGCGCCTGCTGGTGGTCTGCCTCGTGCTCGGCACGGCGGCGCTGGCGGCCATCGGCACGTTGACGCAATCGATTGGCAGCGAACTGGCCCAGCGCGGGCAGGCCATGCTGGGCGGCGACGTGGAAATCGAGATCGCCGGGCGCGAGGCCTTCGCCCCCGAACGCGCCGCCTTCGCACAGGCCGGAACCCTCTCCACCGGCGCGCGCATGCGGGCCATGGCAACGCTCGTCGGCAGGGATGGAACGGCGGTTCCCATCGCGCTCAAGGCCGTCGATGCCGCTTGGCCGCTCTATGGCACGTTCACCCTCGCCACCGGCCAGAGCGCCCACGCGCCTTCGCCGCAAGGCGCATGGATCGCCCCCGATCTTGCCAGCCGCCTCGACGCCCATGTCGGGCAAAGCCTGCGCGTGGGCGCCGCCACGTTCCGCATCGCGGGCGTGATCGGCGACGAGCCCGACCGGCTGGGCGAAGGCTTTGCCCTTGGCCCCACGGTGATCATCAGCCGCGAAGGGCTCGACCGCACGGGGCTGGTCCAGCCCGGCGCGATGGTGCGCTGGAAATATCGCCTGCGCCTGCCCCCCGGCAGCGCCATGGCGCAGACGCCGCAACGTCTGGCCGACAGCCTCACCCACCGTTTCCCCGCCGCCGGGTTCGAAATCCGCACCCGCGACACGGCCTCGCCCGGTCTCGACCGCTTCGTCTCGCGCATGGGCCAGTTCCTGGGCCTCGTGGCGCTGGCCGCGCTGCTGATCGCGGGGATCGGCATCGGCAATGGGGTATCCTCTTACCTTGAAGCGCGGCGCGGGGCGATTGCCACGTTCAAGATTCTGGGCACGACGGGCGCCGATGTCGCGCGCGTGTTCCTGCTGCAACTGGGCGTGGCGGCGGGGATCGCGATTGTCCTCGGCCTCATGCTGGGGGTGGCGACGACGCCGCTGATCGGGCTGGCGCTCAAGGGGCTTCTGCCCGTCCGGCAAGGGCTGGTGCTGGCCCCCGGCGCGCTGGCGCTGGCCGGTGTGCAGGGCCTGCTGATCGCGCTGACCTTTGCCGCGCCGCCGCTGCTGCGTGCCCGCGCGGTTCCGGCCATGGCCCTGATGCGCGGGGCGCTCGTGTCCTCTGGCGGGAACAGGGGGCGCAAGGTGCGCGCAAGTCAGGCTCTTGCGCTGGCCGCCGGGCTGGGGCTGATCGCCGCGCTGGCGATCCTGACCGCCGGGCAACCCCTGCTCGCCGCCGGGTTCCTGGCTGCCTCGGGCGGGGTCATGGGGATTCTGGCGCTGCTGGGCTGGGCGATCACCCGCCTTGCCGCGCGCCTGCCCCGCCCGCGAGCCCCCATCGCGCGCATGGCGCTGGCCAACCTTCACCGCCCCGGCGCGCAGACCGGCGCGCTGGTTACCGCGCTGGGCTTTGGCCTTGCCGCCTTCGTCCTGCTCGCGGGCGTGGAGACCAGCCTCGACGCCAATATCGCCGCGCGGGTTCCCGCCCGTGCGCCCGACTATTTCGTGCTCGACGTGCCCGCCGCCGACCTGTCCACGTTCGAGAAGATCGTCCACGATGCCGCGCCCGCTGCCCGGCTGCGCACGGTGCCTGCCCTGCGCGGGGCCATCGTCGCCTTCGGACCTGCGAACGCGATGACCCGCGTGGCCGATCTGGCCCGCATCCCCGACGATGCCTGGGCCTTGCGCGGCGACCGGGGCCTGACCTTTGCCGAGACCCTGCCCGAAAGCAACGTGCTGACCGCCGGGCGCTGGTGGCCCGCCCGGTACAGCGGCGAACCGCTGGTTTCGGTCGACGAGAAACTGGCGCAGGCCATCGGCCTCAGGCTGGGCGACCGGCTCACCGTATCGCTCCTCGGGGTCGAACGCAGCGCGCGGGTGGCCTCGTTCCGGCGGATCGACTGGGACACGTATGGCTTCAACTATGTCCTCGTGTTCAGCCCCAATGCGTTGGCCGATGCGCCCTATAACCTCGCCGCGACCATCGAACTGCCCCCGCAGGAGAAAACCCCGAAGACCGCCCGTGCGATCCTTTCAGGCCTCGTCCATGCCCTGCCCTCAAGCTCGGTGATCGAAGTCGGCCCGGTGCTGACGCAGGCGCGCGACATTCTGGGCCAGATGGCCGTGGCGATCTTTGCGGCGGCCAGCGTGGCGATTCTGGCCGGGATGGCGGTTCTGGCCGGGGCCATCGCTGCTGCACGCGAACGCCGCCATTATGATGCGGTCGTCCTGCGCGTGCTGGGCGCCGGATCGCGGCAATTGCTGGGGCTGGTTCTGGCCGAACAGCTGATTCTGGCGGGCCTGCTGGCGATTGTCGCGCTTGGCCTTGGTACGCTGGGGGCCTGGGCGGTGGTGACGCAAGTGTTCGATTTTGCCTGGATGCCGAACTGGGGCACGATCCTTGCCGTGCTGGCCGGGGCCACCGCGCTGGTGCTGACCATGGCCGTGGGCGGATCGCTCAGCGTCCTGCGCACCCGCCCCGCGCAAGCCTTGCGCGAACTCTAGAAGGCGGGCGGGTGCGGGGCCTTGCCGCCCCGCACCCGAAAAGTCAGCCTTCAGAGGAAGACATCGACATCGTTGGGGTTTTTCGGGTCCAGCCCAAAGCGGTTGGGGCCGCGCGTGCCATCAAGGCAGGTGAAAATGAACAGCGCGAACCAGCCCAGGATCGGCAGGAAGACCAGCAGGAGCCACCAGCCCGAACGGTCCACGTCGTGCAGGCGCCGCACCAGCACCGCGAGCGAGGGGATCAGGTTGAACAGCGCAAACAGGCCCGAGACGATGTCCCCCACGACATTGAGTTGGGTATTGACCCCGACATACCACCCCATCGACGTATAGGCCGTGCGCCCGAAGACCACCGTGATCGCCGCGTTCACCAGAATGCCGAACAGGGTGAACATCCAGTATTCCATGCGCCGCGACCGCCCCGAAAATTCGAAATAACGGCGATAGGGCAACAGCATCCATTGCATCGGCACACTCCATGGCAATCACCGGCCACAAGGAGCCAGAAAAATGGGCTCAGGGCCAGAAAAATGCGTTCAGAACAAAAGAAAAAGGGGGCCCAGCAAGGAGCCCCCCTCAAGTCTTGCGCTTCGCGTCCGGGTTAGAAGCGACAGCACACCGATGCACCCTAGGTGCGCGGCTGGTTGGTGCAACCCGAGACCTGACGGAAACGGACCACCGATTCGAATGTTTTCAGGCTTCAAGCCTGCTCGCGCGCTTGCGCCGGGCCTTGCCCGCGAACGCTTCTCTCTCCGCGATGAAAGAGCCGCCCCGCGATCAACAGCCTGTGATGAACAGCAGGCCTGCGATGAAGTGCGAACCGCTTCGCCGTTCAGCCTGGCTGCATGCATTTCTCATTCTGGCCAAGGGGCCCGGTTGGCAGGCCCGCTATCCTCAATGCCCTTATCCTGATCTGCTCATGCCCCCTCCCCGGTCATGCAGCAGCCTTGAATGACTTCGTAACGTGGTTGTCGCCAGCGCTCAAATCGCAATTGGTCCAATTGACGCCCAAACCTCTCGTGACGAAGACCTTTTGATCGCACTGTGGCACCTGCGCCACAAAAACCCATGACTCCGGACAGGGCACGGACGCGCCTTTTCGCCGGGCGTGAAACGGCGCACCCTTGTGGCAAGAGCCAATGTCGAGTAAGCGCGCGGCCAAGTGCGGCCCGGACCGGGAATGCCCGGACAGGAAAATGCGGACTGCAAAGACCGGTTTTTCCGCCACCGTGGCTGCCGCCAAGATCCATCGCCGGGACATCCCGGCTTGCGAAGAAAGCCCTTCATGTCCTTGCCCTTGCGCAATATTGCGATCATCGCCCACGTTGACCACGGAAAAACCACCCTGGTCGACCAGCTGTTCCGCCAATCCGGCACCTTCCGCGACAACCAGCGCGTGGAAGAGCGCGCGATGGACTCCAACGACCTGGAAAAGGAACGCGGGATCACCATTCTGGCCAAGTGCACCTCGGTCGAATGGACGAACCCCGCTTCGGGCGAAACCACCCGAATCAACATCGTCGACACCCCCGGCCACGCCGACTTCGGCGCCGAGGTGGAACGCATCCTGAGCATGGTCGACGGCGTGATCCTGCTGGTCGACAGCTCGGAAGGCGCGATGCCGCAGACCAAGTTCGTCACCGGCAAGGCGCTCGCGCTCGGCCTCAAGCCGATCGTGGTCGTCAACAAGATCGACCGTCCCGACGGCCGCGCGCAGGAAGTGCTCGACGAAGTGTTCGACCTCTTCGTCAGCCTCGATGCCAACGACGAACAGCTCGAATTCCCGGTGCTCTACGCTTCGGGCCGCAACGGCTATGCCGGAACGGATGAGGACGTGCGCGAAGGCACCCTCCAGCCGCTGTTCGAAAAGATCGTCTCGCACGTTCCGGCCCCCTCGCTCGACACCGAAGGGCCGTTCAGCTTCCTCGCGACGCTGCTCGACCGCGACAACTTCATGGGCCGCGTGCTGACCGGCCGCGTCCAGTCGGGCACGATCAAGATCAACCAGCCGATCCACGCCATCGACCGCGACGGCAAGGTGCTGGAAGTGGGCCGCGCCTCGAAGATCCTCTCGTTCCGTGGCCTTGAGCGCGTGCCGGTCGAAGAAGCCCGCGCGGGCGACATCATCGCGCTGGCCGGCCTTGAAAAGGCGACCGTGGCCAACACCGTGGCCGATCCTTCGGTCACCGTTCCGATCGAAGCCCAGCCGATCGATCCGCCGACCCTCGCCATGCGCTTTTCCGTCAACGACAGCCCGTTTGCGGGCCGTGAAGGCGACAAGGTGACCAGCCGCATGATCCGCGACCGCCTGATGCGCGAAGCGGAAACCAATGTCGCCATCCGCGTCACCGAAAGCGCCGACAAGGACAGCTTCGAGGTTGCCGGTCGCGGCGAACTCCAGCTGGGCGTGCTCATCGAAACGATGCGCCGCGAAGGCTTCGAACTGGGCATCAGCCGTCCGCGCGTGCTGTTCGGCACCGACGAGAACGGTGCCCGCACCGAGCCTTATGAAACCGTCATGATCGACGTCGACGACGAATTCTCGGGCACGGTCGTGGAAAAGATGCAGCGCCGCAAGGCCGAGCTGACCGACATGCGCCCCTCGGGCGCGGGCAAGACCCGCATCACCTTCTCGGCGCCCTCGCGCGGCCTGATCGGCTATCATGGCGAATTCCTGTCCGACACGCGCGGCACGGGCATCATGAACCGCCTGTTCGAGAAGTATGGCCCCCACAAGGGCCCGATCGAAGGCCGCCCCAACGGCGTGCTGATCTCGAACGCGACCGGTGAAGCGGTGGCCTATGCCCTCAACAGCCTTGAAGATCGCGGCGTGCTGTTCGTGCGCCCGCAGGACAAGGTCTATGAAGGCATGATCATCGGCGAAAACGCCAAGCCCGACGACCTCGAAGTCAACCCGATGAAGTCCAAGCAGCTCACGAACTTCCGTTCGACGGGCAAGGACGACGCGATCCGCCTGACCCCGCCGCGCGTGATGACGCTCGAACAGGCCATTGCCTACATCGACGACGACGAAATGGTCGAAGTGACCCCGCAGACCGTGCGTCTGCGCAAGGCGATCCTCGATCCCAACGAACGCAAGAAGGCGAGCCGCAAGAAGGAAAGCGCCTGATCCCATCCGCCATCGGGCGGAGCTGAGTGTCTGATCCGAAACTTTCGTTTCGGATCGCTCGGCACCGGCCCTCTCCCCCACCCGACCTCCCATAGGGTACTATCGTAGGGAGGTCGGGTGGGGGAGAGGGCCGGTGCCGAGCCGAAATTCGCCTCTTCGGCGAATTTCTAATCAAACTATGCTGCGATGACATGAAAGGGGCGCTTCCTGCCGGGAAGCGCCCCTTTTTTCGTGTCCTGTCATTCCCTGAACGAAGGTTTCATCGCCGGTTCAGAGCCTGTTGCATAAAGTTGCCGCAATGAAACCCGACGGGGGCACATCGCTCACGGGACAAAGCCGCCGGGTTGGAGACGAACCATGAACCTGTTTAACAAGATCGTTCTGGGGGGCGTCATGGGAGCGACCGCGCTGGCCGCAGCAGCCCCTGCGCAGGCCCATGGCTATTATGGCCGGGGTGGCAATGGCGCCGCGCTGGCTGTCGGCGCTGGCATTCTGGGCATTGCTGTCGGCGCGGCTCTGGCCGACCGCCCGCACGGGTATTACGTCGAAGAGCGGTATGCTCCGCCGCCGCCTCCGCCTCCGCCGCCCGTCTACTATTATGAAGGCCCGGCCTATTATGGCGGGTATTACAGCGCCCCCGTCTATCCGCGCGGCTATGTCTATCGCGAGTACTACAACGGTGGTGGCTATTATCATGGCGGCGGCTGGCGCCATGGCTACTGGCGCCACGGGTACTGACGCCATGCCTCAATTCGGTTAGGTCAGCGACGCATCTGACCTCCCCTGCGGGAGGGGCGCTTCACGGCTCCCCTCCCGTTTGTGCATGCAAACCTTATGGACAGGTGCCGCCCATGCGTCATCCCGACACCGACTTTCCGCGATCCCTCTCGCCTTCGGGCGATCCGCTCGCTATGGGGCGGCAGATGATCACTTCCCCCCCGGTCACCCATCCGCGCCGCGAGAACGCGCCAGCAGGTGACATGCCTGCCCTGTCCGGCCATCCGGCAGACAACACCCGGCTCGATGGCTTGCGCATCGCGCTGTTCAGCGGCAATTACAATTACGTACGCGATGGTGCCAACCAGGCGCTCAACCGGCTGGTCGACTATCTGCTGCGTCAGGGTGCGCAAGTGCGCGTCTATTCGCCCAAGGTGGACAAGCCCGCCTTTCCGGCCACCGGCACGCTGATCGGCATTCCCGCCATCCCCGTTCCGGGCCGCGCCGAATATCGCGTGCCGGTCGCGCTCTCGCCGCGCGTGCGCCGCGATCTGGCGCGCTTTGCGCCCCATGTGGTCCATGTGTCCTCGCCCGATCTGGCCGCCCATCGCGCGGTGAGCTGGGCGCGCGCGCGCAAGCTGCCGGTGCTGGCTTCGGTCCACACGCGATTTGAGACATACCTGCGCTATTACAACATGGCCTGGCTCGAACCGGCGATGGTCGCCGTCCTGCGCCGGTTCTATCGTCGCTGCGACGCGCTGGTGGCCCCGTCGGAATCGATGGCCCAGGTTCTGCGCCAGCAGCGGATGAACTACGACATCGGCATCTGGTCGCGCGGGGTGGATCGCACGATCTTCAACCCCGAGTTGCGCAGCCTCGAATGGCGCCGCTCGCTCGGCATTGCCGACGACGAGGTGGTCGTGGGCATCTTCAGCCGGCTGGTCATGGAAAAGGGGCTCGATGTCTTTTCCGACGCCATCGACGAGCTCAAGGCGAAGCTGAAGGACGGGGGCACGAAATTCCGCATCCTCGTGATCGGCGAGGGCCCCGCGCGCGAATGGCTGGAAAACCGCCTGCCCGACGCGGTCTTCGCCGGGTTCCTGGCCGGTCAGGAACTGGGCCGGGGCGTGGCGAGCATGGACGTGCTGTTCTTCCCCTCGGTCACCGAGACCTTCGGCAATGTCACGCTCGAAGCGATGGCCTGCGGGCTTCCGGTCGTGGCCTCGGCGGCCACCGGCAGCCAGAGCTTGGTCGACGATCATGTCTCGGGCCGCCTGATCGCGCCGGGCGCGGTCCACCAGTTCGCCGAGGCCTTGCGCGCCTATGTCGAGAACCCCGCCCTGCGCGCCGCCCATGGTGCCGCGGGCGAGGCACGCGCCCGCGAATTCAGCTGGGACAAGATCAACCAGGCCGTGGCGGCCACGTATGTCCGCCTCGTCCGCCAGCGTCAGGCCAATACCCCCGCCTGACAGGGAAAAATGGGGCAGGAGCCGCCTTGCGGCACGCATCCTGCCCCATTTCCCCAGCTTCACAACCTTACAGGCCTCACAGGCGCTCGATCTTGCGCGCTGCTTCGTCGAGGATGTCGGCAACCTTGAGCGCGGTTTCGGCGTCGAAATCGCCGCCGGTCACGCGCTGCCTCAGGGCCGTTCCCAGATTGGCGAACGCACGCCGCACCGGCGGGCTCGCCTCGCGCGCGCTGGCCTGGGCCAGACCGGTCAGCCGCGCGACAATCGGCGCGAGGTCTTCGGCCCGCTGCGCCAGCGCGTCCTGCCCGGCAGGCGTGATCGAAAAGGCCTTGCGCGTGCCTTCCCCGGCGACTTCGGCAATCAGACCTTCGTCCACCAGCAGGGCCAGCGTCGGATAGACCACGCCCGGGCTGGGCGCATAGTGCCCGCCGGTCAGTTCCTCGATGGCCTTGATCAGTTCGTAGCCATGGCGGCGCTCCTGCTGGCCCACGAGGCTGAGCAGCAGCAAGCGCAATTCGCCCGCCGCGAACATCCGCCCCCGACTGCCACCACGCCCACCACCAAACCGGCCCCCGCCTCCGAAGCCGCCGCCAAAACCGCCTTCATCGCCAAAGCGCGAGGCCATTGCGCCGAACCAGCCGCCATGGCGGCCTTCCCCCCGGCCTTCCTGGCCTTCGCGACCACCATGGTGGCCAAACATGCCCCGTCCGGGGCGGCATCCTTCAAATCGCATCGGAGTTCCTTTCATCACGATGTCACTAAGATATATCTTAGCAGCATCTTCACAAGGCTCTTGCAAAAATTTTCGGGAATTTTTCCGCCAAGGCTCCTATCTCACCGCCAATGGCCGATCTTTTCGCCCCGCCCCCGTCCGAAACACCCCGCCACACGCCCCAGACCGGCGGCCCGCTGGCCGACCGCCTGCGCCCGCGCGCGCTGTCCGAGGTGATCGGCCAGAGCCACCTGACCGGCCCGGACGGCGCGATCGGGCGCATGGTGGCCGCTGGCAAACTCTCCTCGATGATCCTCTGGGGGCCGCCGGGCACGGGCAAGACCTCGATCGCGCGGCTGCTGGCCGATGCGGTGGGGATGCGCTTCATCGCCATCAGCGCGATCTTCTCGGGCGTGGCCGACCTCAAGAAAGTCTTCGCCGAGGCCGAGGCCATGGCCCTGACCGGACGGCGCACGCTGCTGTTCGTGGACGAAATCCACCGCTTCAACCGCGCCCAGCAGGACGGCTTCCTGCCCGTGGTCGAGAACGGCACGATCACACTGGTGGGGGCCACCACCGAAAACCCCAGCTTCGCGCTCAACGCCGCGCTGCTCAGCCGCGCGCAAGTGCTGATCCTGCACCGGCTCGACGCGGGCGCGCTGGGTGAACTGCTGCGCCGCGCCGAAGAGGAAACCGGCCTTGCCCTCCCCCTCACGCCCCCTGCGCGCGAGGCGCTGGTCGCCTCGGCCGATGGCGACGGGCGGTTCCTGCTCAACCAGGTCGAGATGCTGCTCGACGTCGACCTTCCCGCCCCGCTCGATCCCGAGGCGCTCTCGAAATTCCTGATGCGGCGCGTGGCGGTCTACGACAAGGACCGCGACGGGCACTACAACCTGATTTCCGCGCTCCACAAGAGCTTGCGCGGCTCGGACCCGCAGGCCGCGCTCTATTATCTGGCGCGGATGCTGGTGGCGGGCGAAGACCCGATGTACGTGCTGCGCCGCCTCGTGCGCTTTGCCAGCGAGGATATTGGCCTGGCCGACCCGCAGGCGCTGATCCAGTGCCTTGCGGCCAAGGATTCCTACGAATTCCTCGGCTCGCCCGAAGGCGAACTGGCCATCGTCCAGGCCTGCCTCTATTGCGCCAGCGCGCCCAAGTCGAACGCGGCCTATGCCGCGATGAAGGCTGCGTGGAAGGCCGCGCGCGAGACCGGTTCGCTCAGCCCGCCCCCCTCGATCCTCAACGCCCCGACCAAGCTGATGAAGGACATCGGCTATGGCAAGGACTATGCCTACGACCACGACGCCCCCGACGGCTTTTCGGGCGCAGACTACTGGCCCGAAGAGATGGGCGCACGCACCTTCTACCGCCCGGTCGAACGCGGCTTCGAGCGCGAGATCGCCAAGCGCCTCGACTGGTGGGACCGCAAGCGCCGCGAACGCCGCGGCGAAAGCTGACCCCACTTTCCCCGATCTTGCCCCGCATCAGGGCTGGACGACGGGCCCGCGCTCCGGCTATGCGCGCACAGACCATTCGCGCCCCGCGCGACAGGCCGGCTTAGCTCAGTTGGTAGAGCACCTGATTTGTAATCAGGGGGCCACGGGTTCGAATCCTGTAGCCGGCACCATTTTTGCACGCCCCTCGCGTTCGCCCAGGCCTGGCATCGTTCCCCCCGTTCCGCCCCGCTGGGCGCTTTCCCCTTGCGCTTGCCGCATGGGCGCGGCGGCCCAACAGCCCATATTCTGCCTCCGGCCTAAACCATCGTCCTAGCCTGATTGACGCCCTTTCCGGGCGGGCGCGACTTGCCATACCACAGGGCAACCGGCCCATTCCAAGGCCGGGACCGGGCGAAATCATGGCACAGCTTTTCACGCCAGTTCGATGAGCGGGACGCGCGCGCCCCTTTGGCGCCCGGCCCGGCAACATGGCGCTTGCTCGATTGTGCCGGACCAGGAGAATGAAAATGGAAATTGGTGTTTTCTTGCCCATCGGCAACAATGGCTGGCTGATCTCCGAAAACGCGCCCCAGTACATGCCCACGTTCGATCTCAACAAGGAGATCGCGCTCAAGGCCGAAAAGTACGGGCTCGATTTCATCCTGACGATGATCAAGCTGCGCGGGTTTGGCGGCAAGACCCAGTTCTGGGAACACAACCTGGAGAGCTTTACCCTCATGGCCGGGCTGGCGGCGGTGACCGAACGGGTGAAGATCTATGCAACGGCCGCCACGCTGGTGATGCCGCCCGCGATTGTTGCGCGCATGGCCTCCACCATCGATTCGATCAGCCATGGCCGCTTCGGGCTCAACCTCGTGACGGGCTGGCAGAAGGCCGAATACGACCAGATGAACATGTGGCCGGGCGACGAGCACTATGCCCGCCGCTACGACATGCTCGGTGAATATGCCCGGATCCTGCGCGACCTGTTCGAGACCGGCGTGTCGAATTTCAAGGGCGACTACTTCGAAATGACCGACTGTCGCGTCAGCCCCCGCCCCCAGGCGGACATGAAGATCATCTGCGCCGGATCGTCGGACGAGGGGCTGGCCTTTGCCGCCGAATATGCCGATTATTCGTTCTGCTTCGGCAAGGGCGTCAACACGCCGACCGCGTTCCGGCCGGTCAACGAACGGCTGGCCCGCGCAACCGCCAAAACCGGGCGCAAGGTCGACACCTTCGTGCTGATGATGATCATCGCCGATGAAACCGACGAGGCAGCCGAAGCCAAGTGGCTCAGCTATTGCGCGGGGGCCGATCAGGAAGCGCTCAAGTGGCTGACCAACCAGTCGGCGGCCAACAATGTCTCGGCCACGACCAATACCCGCCAGATGAGCGACGCGACCTCGGCGGTGAACATCAACATGGGGACGCTCGTGGGGTCCTATGCGAAAGTGGCCGGGATGCTCGACGAGATGGCGCAAGTCGAGGGGACGGGCGGCGTGCTGCTGACGTTCGACGATTTCCTCAAGGGCGTCGAGGACTTCGGCACGCGGATCCAGCCGCTGATGAAGACCCGCGCCGGCGTGCAGGTCACCGAGGCGGCCTGATCTTTCCCGCGCGCGCCGGGCCGGTCACTCTTGCCGAATCATCGGGTGGGGATAAGGGGTTATCCGGGAATGTCCGAATGCCCCGCCCCTTGGCGGCGGCAGGCATCCATCGATGGGACCCGTGCGGCATGGCCACCGAGATCAGCGATTTCTGGACCGATCCCCACGACGACGGACGTTCGCTGCTTGAACTGGTCGCGCTCAAGGCCAATGACGGCATCTGGGGCTGGGACGTGCCGACGGGCCGTTCCTTCTATTCGGCCCGCTGGTGGGATCTGGTCGGATTGCCTGCCGATCACCGCGATGCCGATATCGATGTCTTCTTTTCCCTGCTCCATCCCGATGATCGCGCCCCCGTGCGCGCGATGCTTGCCGATTTCATCGCCAACGCGCGCAGCGATTACCGGGCCCAGTTCCGCCTCCGGCACAGTTCGGGGGAGTGGCGATGGATCCTCTCAAGCGGGTCAGCCCAGCGCGATGCCTCGGGCCATGCGGTCCGCATCGCGGGCACCCATACCGACATCACCGACCGGGTCGAGGCCGCCAACCGCCTCGAGCATCTGGTCGCCCAGCGCACCAGCGACCTGGCCGCCGCGCGCGACCGGGCCGAAATCGCTGCGGCCTCGACCGCCCGGTTCCTTTCGGCCACCAGCCACGACATCCGCCAGCCGCTCCAGGCGATGGCGCTGTTGCTGCGCAACCTCCAGCAGGAAGTACACAGCAAGGCCGCGCTCGACACCATCGCGAGCATTCGCCGCTCGCTGGGATCGAGCATGGAACTGCTCGACGATCTGCTGGAATTCAGCCGCCTCGATGCGGGGGCCTTGCGCCCCGAGATGGGGCCGATCAAGATCCAGTCGCTGTTTCGCGGCGTGCTCGACAGTTTTTCCGCCGAAGGACAGGAGCGCGGATTGCGGCTGGTCGTGCGCGACACCCCGCTGGTCGGGCGTTCCGACCCTCGCCTGCTCACGCGCATCTTGCGCAATCTGGTCAGCAACAGCTTCAAGTTCACCCAGCGCGGAACGATCCTCGTGGCCGCACGCCCGCGCGGGGACAGGATCCGTATCGAGATCTGGGACACCGGCCGGGGCATTCCCGAAGGAATGCAGCGCCAGATTTTCTGGGAGTTCACCCAGGCCGGGCCTGCGTCGAGCGACCGCACCGTCAATGGCCTCGGGCTGGGGCTGGCCATCGTCGAGCGGCTGGCCCGCCTGATGCGCCACGAAATCGGCGTGCGCTCGGTGGTCGATCGTGGTTCGGTGTTCTGGATCGATCTTCCCCGCCTCCCCCTCGACGCTGCCGAGGATCACCACGAACCGGCCGAACCGCCCGACCATCCGCTGGGATGCCGGGTGGCCGTCGCGGAAAACGATCCGCAAGTCGCAGAGGCCTATCTGCGCGTGCTGCGGGCCTGGGGCTGCAAGGTGCTGGTCGCGCGCTCGGGCGCGGAGTTGCTGTCACGGATCGCCAACCAGCCACCCGACCTGCTGATCGCCGATTGCCATCTCGATGGCCAGATGAACGGCTTCGAGCTGTTCGATGCGCTCGAACAGCGTTTCGGGCGCCCGTTTGCCGGTGTGGTGATTTCGGGC
Organism: Novosphingobium capsulatum; assembly: GCA_015661825.1. Taxonomy (GTDB): domain Bacteria; phylum Pseudomonadota; class Alphaproteobacteria; order Sphingomonadales; family Sphingomonadaceae; genus Novosphingobium; species Novosphingobium pituita. The sequence continues at coordinate 11,226 of DQVI01000041.1, read as the reverse complement.
GATCACAATTTCGAATGGATGCGGACGATCAACCGGGCCCGCCGGCGCATCCTCAACAAGCCGATCCTGCCCGATGTGCTCAATGCCGTGCTTCATGCCGAACTCGAACGGCCCGAACTCCAGCGGTATCGCCAAACCTAGGCGGCTTGGACACAGTCCGCCCGGCCTGAAAGCGCGCTAGCTGCGATAGCCCAGACGCTCGACCGCGCGCAGCAACTGAACGCGGTTGTTGACACCATAGAGGCGCATGACGGCAGAGAGATGGGTTTTGACCGTCCCCTCGCTCATCGACAGGTTGTGGGCAATGACCTTGTTGGCCTGCCCCTGGAGCGTGAGCGACAACACCTCGTGCTGGCGGCGGGTGAGGCGCGGGACCGCCGGAGACGACAGGGCATCGGGAGCAGGCGGGCTGAGCGGCTCGCCCCGCCTGCTCCCGATGCCCTGTCGTCCGATACCCTGCCCTCCGATACCATGCCCCCCGATGCCTCCGATCCCGCCGATGATGCCATCGGGCAGGAACACGCCGCCATCGAGAATGACCTGCACCGCGCCCAGCAGCTCGGACACTTCCGAGGCCTTGGTGATGTAGCCCGAGGCCCCCGCGCGCAAGGTGTCGATCACGTCCTCGGCATCACCCGAAGCCGACAGGATCAGCACCGGCAGGCGGCCATGGTTCTGGCGCAGCAGGCGCAGACTTTCAGGCGCGCTCAGCGTGGGCATGTGGAGATCGAGAATGACGATGTCGGGCATCCATTCGGGGAGCACGGCCATGAGATCCTCGAAGGTGCTCGCAACGCGCACTTCGGCCACCTCGTCGAATTGCTCCAGCGCCCATTGCAGGCCACTGCGGAAGATCGGGTGATCGTCGGCAATCAGGAGGCGCAGGGCAGCCGATGCCACCCCGACACGGGACAACGAACGCGGCATGCAGTCCGGACCGGACCGCTCCTGGGGGCTATCGAGCATGGCATTATTCTCTACCGATCATGGGCCATGTCAACCGCTTATGCCGCGATGCAGCATGCCCGGCCCGGCTCCCTCGCCACGCGCGATGCCACCTCAACCAAGGGAATAGTCAGCAAGTTTAGAAGCATGGTTCCCTGACCGGTGTTACCCAGACCGGGCACTTGCGAACAGAGACAGCCGGCCACGACAAGGACCGCCCCGAAAGCGGCCTGTCATGGTGCCTGCCACGTTGGCCGCCACCTTGTCCATCACGTTGTCTGTCACAGGGCAAGCGCGCCGATACCGCATCAGATTTACGCCTGTTTTTCTTGTCTCGACAAAACAAGCGCCTGCAAAAGGCCTAGTGGGGAAATCGTCGTCATGCGTGCAATCCGACTTCACAGATCCGTCTCCGTTCCTGCTCCCGTTCCGGTCTGGACGCTCGTGGCATGGGCAGGCGCGGCGGCCTTTGCCACGCCGGCATGGGCCGCCGACGCGGATACCACGACCGGATCCCTGACCGAGATCACCGTCACCGCGCAGAAGGTGAACACCAAGCTGCAAAAGACGCCGATCGCCATCACCGCGCTCTCGCCCGAGCAAATGGCCAATGCCAATATCCGCTCGATCCAGGATCTCGACAAGCAGATCCCCGGCATGACCGCCACCAATGCCGGCCCCTATCCGATGAATGTCACCATTCGCGGGGTCGGCTATGACGGGGTCCAGAACAACAGCGCCCAGCCCGGTGTCGCCTTCGTCGAGAACGGGGTCTATGTCGCCAGCCCGGTTGCGCTGACAGCCGGGTTCATCGATCTGGGCCAGCTGGAAGTCCTGCGCGGACCGCAAGGAACCGTGAACGGCCAGAACGCCGATGGCGGGGCCATCAACGTCACCACCATCGCTCCGGCGCTGGGCCAGCTCACGGGCGCTGCCGAAGCGAGCTATGGCAGCTACAACTACAATCGCGAACGGGCGGTCATCAACCTGCCGGTGGGCGATACTTTCGCCTTGCGCGCCGCCTTCCAGCACGACGCGCACGATGGCTGGTACAAGGCCCCCAACCAGCCCGCCGCAGGGGGCAACGTGGGCAGCCAGAACAGCTATACCGGCCGTATCAGCGCCCTGTGGCAGCCCACGGACAGGTTCAGCCTCAATCTCTGGGCTGAATTCTTCAACAACGATTCGAATGGCCTGGCCATTCGCAACATGTATGACACGACCGCCGATATCCGCTCGACCAGCAACGACTACCCCACCCCGCAGGCCGTGCGCAGCCGCATCGTGGCCGGCACCGCCGCCTATGACCTGGGCTTTGCGACGATCAAGTCGATCACCAGCTTCCAGTATGTCTCGATGCAGGCCGCCAACTCGGGCGACATGGTCAACCGTCCGCTCGCCCTCGCGCTCTATGGCTACAAGGACGAGGAACCGGTCAAGCTGACGCAGAACCACTCGGTGACCGAAGAGATCAACATCTCGCACTCAGGCGGCAAGGTCGACTGGATCGCGGGCGCGTTCTTCCTGCACACCTGGGGCATCGAGCACTATTTCGAGACCCAGCAATCCTCGACCGACCGGATCGACTACACGCCCAGTTTCTCCGCCAATGCCGGGGAACAGGCCGCGCTCTATGCCGCCGGGCTGGCCTTCGAGAGCAACTCCAGCTCCAGGCGGACCTCGGTGGCGGGGTATGGCCAGGCCACGCTGCATCTGGGCAGCCACATGCGCCTGACCGGCGGCCTGCGCTACAGCTGGGACAAGTACACCGCCAATACCTCGACCTTCTACATCGTCCCGGTGCCGATGCTCAGCCAGTTCAGCAAGGTGACCGGCAAAGTCTCCGCCGAATACGACTTTGCCCGCAGCTCGACGGTCTATGCCAGCTTCTCGACCGGGGTGAAGCCGGGCGGCACCAACCTCAATCCCAATGCCACCGTGGTGCCCAGTTCATTCAGCCACGAGTTCGTGCGCGCCTACGAGATCGGCGCCAAGAACGAGTTCTTCAACCGCACCGTGCGCCTCAACGTTTCGGCGTTCTATAACGATTACCGCAATCTCCAGGCAGATTCGGAAGATCCCATCCCCTATCAGGGCGGCATGACCAACGTGCCCAAGAGCCATGTCTGGGGCGTGGAAGGCGAAGCGGCAATCAAGCTTCCCTACGGCTTGCGCATCGATGCCAATGCCACCGGGATGTGGAGCAAGGTCGACAGCGATTTCGAGGTGATCGATCCCTACACCGCCCAGATCATCAACCGCGACACCGGCGGACCGAACCTGGGCAACAACCTGGCCCTGCGCGCACAGGCCTTCACCAATATCAAGGGCAACGAACTGGGCCGGGTGCCGCATTTCTCGACATCCGCCTCGATCAGCAAGACCACCGACATTCGCGATCTGGGCACGCTCGATCTCTTCATCCAGGCCAATTACCGCTCGGCGTTCTGGTATCGCGTGTTCAACAATCCGCTGGTGGACCGCGTGCCGCATCAGTTCCTGATGAACCTCAACGCCCGCTTCCAGCCCCGGCACGGGCCCTGGTACGTCGAACTCAATGTCACCAACCTGCTGGGCAGCGACGCGATCGATGCCCGCTATGCCGAGAATTTCGGCGTGGGCGGCGTGTTTGAATCGGTCGTGCCGCCCCGGCAGGTCATCGGGAGGCTGGGGATCAGGTTCTGATCTTCCTCTTGTCCAGGCCGTCTAATCTTTTGGCTTATGCCGATGGGATGGCTTGGCACCGGCGCTGCCCGCCATACAAGTTTGATCCAGATCAAATCAGTTTGGCGGGGCAAGTGGCGGGCATGGGCGCAGACCAGCGCCCCTGCCCGCCCCGTCCTCGCCCCACTCTGGTTCAACCGCCTGTTTTCAAAGACAAGCAAAGGTTCCCTCATGTCCTCCCTCCCTCCCCTTCCCGCCAGGCCTGAACCGCTGGGCGTCGATCCGGCGACAACGGCGGTCATCGTGATCGACATGCAGAATGCCTATGCCTCGCCCGGCGGTTATGTCGATCTGGCCGGGTTCGACATTACCGGCGCTGCCCAAACGATCACGAAGATCGCCAAAGTGCTCGACGTGGCACGGGGCGCCGGCATCCCGGTGGTCTACCTCCAGAACGGCTGGGATCCCGACTATGTCGAGGCTGGCGGTCCCGGATCACCCAACTGGCACAAGTCCAACGCCCTCAAGACCATGCGCCAGCGCCCGGACCTTGCAGGTACGCTGCTGGCACGCGGAACGTGGGACTATGACATCGTCGATGCGCTCCAGCCCCAACCCGGCGACATCCGTGTCGCCAAGCCCCGCTACAGCGCCTTCTTCAATTCCCAGCTCGACAGCATCTTGCGCGCACGCGGCATCCGCACGCTCGTCTTCGTGGGAATCGCCACCAATGTCTGTGTCGAATCCACGCTGCGCGACGGATTCCACCTCGAATACTTCGGCGTCATGCTCGAAGATGCCACGCATCAACTGGGCGAAGACTTCATCCAGCGCGCCAGCGTTTACAACATCGAGAAGTTTTTCGGTTGGGTGACGGGCGTGGATGCGTTCTGCGACTGGGTCGGCGCCCTCGGCACCCCGACCGACAAGGAAGAAACCAATGCCCTTTGAACCGATCAATCCCCCCCAGTTTCCCACGCCCATCGCGCCCTATTCGGCCGGGGCCAAGGCCAATGGCATGGTCTTCGTCTCGGGCATGCTCGCGCTGGGCGAAGGGGGCGTCGTGCTCCATCCCGGTGATGCGGCCGCCCAGGCCCGCCACATCCTCGAAGCCATCCGCATCACCCTTGAGGCCGCAGGCGCCACGATGGCCGACATAACCTTCAATCACATCTTCGTGCGCGACTGGGCCGACTATGCCGCCGTCAACGCCGTCTATGCCGAATATTTCCCCGGCAACAAGCCGGCCCGCTATTGCATCCAGTGCTCGCTGGTCAAACCCGACTGCCTGGTAGAAATCGCCTCGATCGCCTGCACGGCGCCCGAGCCAGCCGTATGACCGGACCTTCGGGGCTCTTCTGGGAGGCCCATGGCGCCAGAGAGGGGCCCGCGCTGATCCTCTCGGCGGGTCTGGGGGGTCATGGGGCCTACTGGAAACCGCATGTCGAGGCGCTGGGCCGCAAGGCCCGGATCATCCTCTACGACCATCGCGGAACCGGGCACAGCGCGCCGGAAACCCGCGAGGGCCTGACCGCCGACGGGCTGGGCGAGGATATCGAACGGCTGATGGACGAAATCGGCCTCGATCGCGCCGTGGTCATCGGCCATGCCGCCGGGGCGATTGCCGCCCTGGCGCTGGCGCTGCGCGCGCCCGAACGGGTGTCGGGCCTTGTCTCGGTCAATGGCTGGGCGCGCACCGACCCGCATTTCCGCCGCTGCATTGCCATGCGCATGGCGGTTCTGGAAGCCGGGGGCGCACAGGCCTATCTGCGCGCGCAGCCGGTCTTCCTGTTCCCGCCCAACTGGATTTCCAGCCACGATGCCGAACTGGAGGCACAGCTGCCAAGGCAGGTGGCTGAATTCCAGGGCGAGGAAACCTTGCGCCGCCGGGCCCATGCCCTGCTCAATTTCGACATCCTCGACCGCCTGGGCGAAATCGCCACGCCCACGCTGCTGGTGGTGGCCGATGACGACATGCTGGTGCCTCCGGCCTGCTCGGACGTGCTCGCGCAAGGGCTCTCCCATGCCACGCTCGCCCGCATGCCGACCGGCGGCCATGCCTGCAACATCATCCACCCCGATGCCTTCAACCAGGCCGTGCTCGACTGGCTGGCAACCCTGCCTGCCTGACGGGAAACGGCCATGACACAGCCCGACAGGACCGGACGCATGAGCGACACCAGCTCGGCACTGAGCAACGACGACCTGATCCCCTCGCCTCCGGGCGAGCGGGACTGGGTCTGGAGCCATTACACGTTTCTGTGGCTGGGCATGGTCATCTGCATCCCGGCCTACCTGCTGGCGGGCGGGCTGATGGATCAGGGCCTGTCGCCACTGGCGGCCATCGCGGCCATCCTGCTGGGCAATCTCATCGTCCTGATCCCGATGGCGCTGATCGGCCATGCCGGCGCGCGCTATGGCATTCCCTTTGCCGTGCTGGCGCGGGCCTCGTTCGGCACGAGCGGGGCCAAGATCGCCGCCTTCGCCCGCGCGATCGTGGCCTGTGGCTGGTATGGCATCCAGACCTGGGTCGGCGGCAACACGCTGCTGGTGCTGGGACGGCGGATCGGCCTGGGCGATCTCAAAGGCCCCCCTTTGCCGGTGGCGGGCATTTCGGCGTTCGAACTGCTCGCATTCCTGCTGTTCTGGGCGCTGCAACTGCTGGTGGTCACCAAGGGCATGCGCGCAGTGCGCCGGTTCGAGACATGGACCGCCCCGGCCAAGGTCGCCCTGCTGCTGGCGCTGTTCGTCTGGGCGATCGATCAGCTGGGCGGAATCGGCGCCACGGTTTCGCGGATCATCATGGCCGGGGGGAGTGCGGCAGGCGGCCAGTCGTTCTGGGCGCTGTTCGTGCCGGGGGTAACGGCGATGGTCGGCTTCTGGGCCACGCTGTCGCTCAACATCCCCGACTTCACCCGCTTTGCCCGCTCCCCGCGCGACCAGATGGTGGGGCAGGCGCTCGGCCTGCCGGTCCCGATGGCCCTGCTCGGCCTGGTGAGCATCGTGACCGGTTTTGCGACGACGACCGTCTATGGCGTGGCGATCCACGATCCGCTCGTGCTGGCCGACCGGATGACCGGATGGCCGGTGCTGGTGGGGCTGCTGATCATTTCGATCGACACTGTCTCGTGCAACATCGCCGCCAATCTGGTCGGCCCGGCCTATGATTTTTCCGCGATCTGGCCGCGCCATGTCAGCTATCGCGGCGGCGCGATGATCACGGCGGTGATCGGCGTGGTGATCATGCCGTGGAAGCTGGTGGCGACGAGTTCGGGCTATATCTTCACCTGGCTGATCGGCTACTCGGCGCTGCTCGGGCCGATCGGCAGCATCATCCTGATCGACTACTGGGTGGTTCGCCGCGGCCGCATCGACACCCATGCGCTCTACGACGAACATGGCGAATATACCTATCGCGGCGGCCTGAACCCGGCGGCCCTGGCGGCCCTGCTGATCGGGATCGCTCCCAGCCTGCCCGGTTTCCTCGCGGCCGTGGCCCCGGCCATGGCCCCGGCCATTCCCGCCCCGCTCACCGCGCTCTATCCCTATGCCTGGTTTGTCGGCTTTGCGGTGAGCGGCACGGTCTATGCCCTGCTCTCGACCAGGGCCCTCGCCGCACAGCAGCCAGAGCTCTGTTCCCGCTGATCGCATCCGGCCCACTGATGCCATCCGGGTTGCCTCCGACATTCCAGAATGCAAAACGGGGCCCCGGACGATCAGCCAGGAGACAGCGTGCACAGGGCCGGCCATTCGATTACCGCATTGGGATTGCTTGCTGTTTGGACGGGGCAGGCACACGGGCAGGACGCAGGGAGCACCGCAGGCGATGCCTGCACAGACCCCGGTAGCGCAAGCACCCAAACCGCAGGCACCCACACCATGGCCGAGCCCTTGCGCAAGATGATCGAGGCCGCGCTGGCCAGCGGCAATGCCGGGGACATCGCCACCGTGGCCCGCTACATCAAGCAGGCCAGCCCCGAAGATGCCGCGCAAATCGACTGCATGGTCGGCGAAAACACCAGGGCAGTGGCCGCCGCGCGCGTGGAAAAGCTGCGCAGGCAGCCCTGGCTGCGCGGGTGGAAGGGCGAAGGACAGATCGGGGGCACGCAATCTTCGGGCAATACCGATACTGTCTCGCTGACCGTGGGGCTCAAGCTGAGCAAGGAAGGCTGGCGCTGGACGCACAAGCTTTCGGCGCTGGTCGATTATGACAAGACCGACGGCGCGACCGACAAGAACCAGATGCAACTGGGGGTCGAATCCGACTATCGCCTCAACCAGCGCCTGTTCGTCTATGGCAGCGCGCAAGTCCTGCGCGACCGGTTTGCCGGGTTCACCTCGCAAGTCTCGCTCTCGGGCGGCGCGGGCTTCAAGCTGGTCCGCACCCCGCGCCTCACGCTCGACCTCAAGGCCGGCCCGGCCTGGCGGCGCACCGACTATATCGACCAGCCCACCGCCGATACCCTGACCGTGCTGACCGCGCTGTCCGGCAGCTGGAAGATCGCGCCCTACCTCACCTTCAGCGAGGACGCCTCGGCCCTTTCGGGCGACGGAAATGTCAACGTCACGACGCTGAGCGCGCTTTCGTTTCAGGTGAGCAAGAAGCTCTCGACGCGGGTTTCGTACCAGATCCTCTACAACACCAATCCCCCCACCGACTACAAGCCGCTCGACAGGTTGACCCGTTTCACGCTCGTCTACGGCTTTTGATTGCTGCCATGCTGCAAGACTTGACGCGGCGCACAAAAAGGGACGACCCTCGCACGCGATGAACCAGCCCTCCTCGATGTTGCATGACGGTTTTCTCCTGCTTGGCTTTGCCATGGTCTTCGTGCTGGCGTTCCGCCGCGCGGGGCTGGGCGCGACGCTGGGCTATCTCGTGGCGGGGGCCGTCGTCGGCCCGCAAGTGCTGGGCCTGGTGGGCGAGGCCGACCAGAAGATGGGCATTGCCGAACTGGGCATCACGCTGCTGCTGTTCCTCGTCGGGCTCGAACTCAATCCCTCGCGCCTGTGGCGGATGAAGCGCGACATTCTGGGGCTGGGGCTGTTGCAGGTCGTGCTGTGCGGGGCCGGCGTGGCCGCGATGATCGCGCTGGGCACCGATTTCTCGGCGACGGCGGCCATCGCGCTGGGCCTGCCGCTCGCGCTTTCGTCCACCGCGCAGGTGCTGCCGATGTTGCAGGCCTCGGGCAGGCTGCGCACGCCTTTTGGCGAGCGGACATTCGCGATCCTGCTGTTCCAGGACCTCTCGATCATCCCGATGATCACCATCATCGGCGTGCTCAGCCGCAATCCGGCCAATGCCGATGCGCCTCCCGGATGGCAGCAGGCGCTCTACACCGTTCTGGCGATTGCCGGGCTGATCCTGGCCGGGCGCTATCTGATCCGCCCGTTGTTCCGCCTGATCGGCAATCTGGGCGAGCGCGAGATGTTCGTGGTGGCTGCGCTGTTCACGGTCATGGCCTCGGCCGCGCTGATGGAAACGCTGGGTCTTTCGACCGCGCTGGGCGCCTTCATCGCCGGGGTCATGCTGGCCGACAGCCCCTATCGCCACGAACTGGAAGCCGATGTCGAGCCGTTCCGCTCGATCCTGCTCGGGCTGTTCTTCCTGGCGGTGGGCATGATGCTCGACCTTCACGCGATTGCCGAACGTCCGTTGTTCGTGGCGACGATGGCGCTGGCGCTGGTGGGGATCAAGGCGCTGGTCATCTTCCTGATCGGGCTGGCCTTCCGCATGACGTGGCGCGGTGCGCTCGCGCTGGGCCTGCTGCTGAGCCAGGGCGGCGAATTCGGCTTCGTGCTGTTTACCCAGGCCCAGAACGCCAACCTGATCGCGCCCGAGGCGGCCAGCCTGTTCGGCGCCATCGTCACCCTTTCGATGGCCACGACCCCGTTCCTGATGGCCCTGACCAAGCCGCTGCGGGCCGATCCGGTCAAATCGGGCAAGAGCCGCGAGCGGCAGGGCCCCTCTGCCGATCATGCCCATGCCCTCGTGGTCGGCTATGGCCGCTTCGGCCAGACCGTGGCCCAGATGCTCATGGCCAGCGACCTGAGCGTGACCATGGTCGATACCGACGTGGAAATGATCGACGTGGCCCAAGGCTATGGCGCCAAAGTCTATTTCGGTGACGGCACAAGGCTGGACATCCTGCGCCAGGCCGGGGCCGAGGAAGCCGCGCTGATCATGTTCTGCATGGATGGCGACCAGATGAGCGCCGGGGCGCTGGAGGCGGTGCAGCAGGCCTTCCCCAATGCGGCGATCTTCCTGCGCGCCTACGACCGGCGCGCGGTCGTCCGCCTCAAGGGTTCGCCCGCGCGCGGGGTCGTGCGCGAGGTGATGGAATCGGCGATCAAGATGGCCCGCCTCGCCCTGAACGAAAGCGGGGTGAGCGAGGAAGCGATCAAGCGCGCCGAAGACATGTACCGCGCGCGCGACAAGGAACGCCTCAAGATCCAGATCGAAGCGGGCGACTTGCGCGCCGCGCGCGACCGCATCATCACCTCGCCCCAGAGCCATGCGCCCCTATCGCCCGCTGGTGTGTCGCCCGCCGGTGAATAGCGGCTCCGGCTCACTTCTTGCGTGAGGCCTCGAAGGCGTTGCGCGTCTTGAGGCTGGGATCTTCGGCCCAGGGCTGATCGGGCCAGCGGTGGCGCGGATAGCGGCCCTTCATGTCCTTGACCACATCGCGCCACGAACCGCGCCAGAACGCGGGCAGGTCGGCGGTGGTCTGGATCGGGCGCCCGGCGGGCGAGGTCAGCGAGAGCAGCAGCGGCTGGTGGGTCTGGCCGATGGTGGGGTGACGGTCGAGCCCGAACAGCGCCTGCACGCGCAGTTCGACCGCCGGGCCGCCTTCGTGGGCATAGTCGATGGCGTGGGTCGTGCCCGCGGGCGAGCGGAATTCGCCCGGAGCCAGCCGGTCGAGCTGGCTGCGCGCATTCCAGTCGAGCCGGTCGAGCAGGGCCTCGTGCAGGCGGCCTGCCGGAAGATCGAGGTCGCGATGGCCCTTGAGCAGCGGGGCGAGCCAGTCTTCGGCCTCGTCGAGCAGGGTCTGCGGTTCGAGGCCTTCAAGGCCCGCATAGCGCGCGCGTTCGATGAGCGCGCGCGCCGCCTTGCCCAGCGGCAGGGCATCGAGCCCCTCGCGGCGGACAACCTCGATCAGGAGCGCGGCGACCTCTGCCGGATCGGGCCTGGGATCGGGCGCCTTGCCCAGCACGATAGCCCCCAGACGCCGTTCCAGCCGCGCCTCGACCCGGCGTTCCTGCGCGTTCCAGGTCAGTGTGTGGCGCTGCTCCATGCGGTGGGCAAGCCACTGGCTGACATCCTCGTCGTCGAGCGCGAGGCCCGCCATGATCCGCGCGCCCTTCGCCTCGCCCTGCGCGTCGCCGATCACCAGCCAGCGCGCCGTCACCAGCGGCGAGGCCGGATCGAGCCGGTAGCCACGCCCGCCCGAAGACAGCCATTCCTCGCCATTGGCCGCGCGGGGCCGCGCGATGCGGTCGGGGAAAGCTTCAGCCAGAAGCACGCCCAGCGGAGGGCCATCCTGTTCCCCCGCCCGGCCCGGAACCTGACGCTGCGCCGCCTGCGCCCAGCGCGCGGCCAGCTTGCGCGAGGCTTCG
>DQVI01000101.1 GCA_015661825.1 Novosphingobium capsulatum | reverse complement strand
GCCCGCCAGGCCGCCCGCGCGGCGCGTGCCGCGGCCGACAACGACGACCAGGCGCTGATGCACTGGTGGACAGCCGTGTGCCACACCCTCGACCGCAACCAGGCCCATGCCCTGCGCCGCCATCTGGCCGAACGGGCCTGATCGTCACATTCTTGCGCTACCCTGCCCTCAGGCAGATTGAGGATGGCAGACAAGACGCTATCAAGAGACCGGAAGAGTCAGAATCAGGCCCTTCCGGTGTCTTGCCGGACACGCACTTGCAGATGCGATTTTCGCGGATTTTCACCCGATCTGCCGCATTCGTATGAACGCCGGATTTACCACATAATGCTATTGCAAACTGATAGCAAAGAAACCCGGCCATGCGCGTTTTTTTGCGGTTGCAATCGGCCTTCGGCAGGCCTACCTGCGCCCCACTTGCCGGCAACCCTTCCCGTCTCGCGGGCGCGGGGGGGCCTCCATCCGGGGGCTTGAGTCGGCAACGCTTGAACGCTTGTCCCGCGACGACTCCGGGAAAGGACCGTAAAGCACATGGCACGCAAGAAGATCGCGCTCATTGGCGCGGGTAACATTGGTGGCACTCTGGCGCACCTGGCCGCACAGAAGGAACTGGGCGATGTCGTCCTGTTCGACGTCGTGGAAGGCGTGCCCCAGGGCAAGGCTCTCGACCTTTCGCAGTGCGGCCCGGTGGCCGGCTTTGACGCCAAGATCACCGGCACCAACGATTACAAGGACATCGCAGGCGCAGACGTCATCATCGTGACGGCTGGCGTGGCGCGCAAGCCCGGCATGAGCCGCGACGACCTCCTCGGCATCAACCTCAAGGTGATGAAGGCCGTTGGCGAAGGCATCCGCGACAACGCACCCGACGCCTTCGTGATCTGCATCACCAACCCGCTCGACGCGATGGTCTGGGCGCTGCGCGAGTTCTCGGGTCTCCCGGCCAACAAGGTCGTGGGTATGGCCGGCGTGCTCGACTCGGCCCGCTTCAGCACCTTCCTCGCCTGGGAATTCGGCGTTTCGGTGCGCGACGTGAACTCGTTCGTGCTCGGCGGCCATGGCGACACCATGGTTCCGGTCGTCGAATACTCGACCGTTGCCGGCATCCCGGTCACCGACCTGATCAAGATGGGCGCCTCGACCCAGGAAAAGATCGACGCGATCGTGGCCCGCACCCGTTCGGGCGGCGGCGAGATCGTCGGCCTGCTCAAGACCGGTTCGGCGTTCTACGCTCCGGCCACCTCGGGCATCGCCATGGCTGAAGCCTACCTCAACGACCAGAAGCGCATCCTGCCCTGCGCCGCCTATGTCGACGGCGCCTATGGCGTGGACGGCCTCTATGTCGGCGTGCCGGTGGTGATCGGCGCTGGCGGCGTGGAAAAGGTCATCGAGATCTCGCTCGACGACACCGCCAAGGCCAACCTCCAGGTCTCGGTCGACGCCGTGAAGGAACTGCTCGTGGCGTGCAAGGGCATCGACCCCTCGCTCGCCTGACACGGGAAACAGGACCGCGCGGCGGGTTTCCGCCCGCCGCGCGGCTCTCCTTTTTTCCGGTACTGACATGATTGCCTCGCCCCCTCGGGTTACACCTGATCCAGGGGCAGGCCAGACTATCCGGGCCTCTTGCGCCCGGCACCAAACGCTTTCGCCCAGCACCCGGCTGGCCGACTTTTTTCCGAAGCCCCTCCCCTCCCCACGGGGCACAGGAGTGACCGACGATGGGACAAGAAGTGCACGAGTTCGAAGCCGATCCCTCTCAGGACGGGCCGCAGCAGGGGCCCTCGTGGCAGTCCAAGCGCTGGCCGATCACCGACGCGCTGGCCGGTGACGACCTCACCCGTGCGCTCGATCCCATGGCCCTCAAGGTCGAAGTGCAGAAGGCTGCCAAGAAGGGCGGCGCGCCCGCTCTCGACGAAGCCGCGCTCGAACAGGCCGCCAACGACAGCTATCGCGTCATGCTGCTGGTCCGCACCTATCGCGTGCGCGGCCACCTTGCTGCCGATCTCGATCCGCTCGGCCTTTCCAAGAAGGCCCTGCCCGCCGACATGAGCCCCGAATACTACGGGTTCACCGGCAAGGATCTGGACCGCAAGGTCTATCTGGGTGGCGTGCTGGGCCTCGAATGGGGCACCGTGAGCCAGGTCGTCGAGATCCTCCGCAAGAACTATTGCGGCAAGGTCGGCCTCGAATACATGCACATCGCCGATGTCGAGGAACGCCGCTTCCTCCAGGAACGCATCGAAGGTGGCGACAAGTCGATCGACTTCACGCCGGAAGGCAAGAAGGCGATCCTGGCCGCCGTCGTGCGTGGCGAACAGTACGAGAAGTTCCTCGGCAAGAAGTACGTCGGCACCAAGCGCTTCGGCCTTGACGGCGGCGAGTCGATGATTCCGGCGCTCGAAGCGGTGATCAAGTATGGCGGCCAGCTGGGCGTCAAGGAGATCATCTACGGCATGGCCCACCGTGGCCGCCTGAACATTCTGGCGAACGTTCTGGCCAAGCCCTATCGCGTGATCTTCCACGAATTCTCGGGCGGCTCGGCCAACCCCGAAGACGTGGGCGGCTCGGGCGACGTGAAGTATCACCTGGGCACCAGCACCGACCGCGAGTTCGACGGCACCAAGGTTCACATGAGCCTTCTGCCCAACCCCTCGCACCTCGAAACGGTCGATCCGGTCGTGCTCGGCAAGACGCTGGCCCAGCAGGTGTTCCGCGACGACGTCGGCCAGGGCAAGCACAAGCAGGTCCTGCCCGTGCTGATCCACGGCGACGCGGCCTTCGCCGGCCAGGGCATCGTGTGGGAATGCTTCGGCTTCTCGGGTGTCAACGGCTACAACACCGGCGGCTGCATCCACTTCATCATCAACAACCAGATCGGCTTCACCACCAGCCCGCAGTTCTCGCGCGGCTCGCCGTACCCCTCGGATGTCGCCAAGGGCGTCCAGGCGCCGATCATCCACGTCAACGGCGATGACCCCGAAGCGGTCACCTTCGCCTGCAAGCTGGCGATCGACTACCGCCAGAAGTTCGGCCGCGACATCGTGATCGACATGTGGTGCTATCGCCGCTTCGGCCACAACGAAGGCGACGAGCCCTCGTTCACGCAGCCGCTGATGTATGGCCAGATCAAGAAGCATCCGGCTGTCTCGGCGCTCTATGCCGAACGTCTTGCCGCCCAGGGCGTGATCGACGGGGGCTGGAAGGGCAACCTCGAAGACACCATCACCGCCACGCTCGAGAACGAGTTCGAGGCCGCCAAGACCTACAAGGCCAACGAGGCCGACTGGTTCGGGGGCCGCTGGGCCGGGCTCAACAAGCCTGCCGACCCGGTCACCGCGCGCCGCAACGTGGCCACCGGCATCGAACAGAAGCTGTTCGACAGCCTGGGCCGCACGCTGACCACCGTTCCCGACGACCTGACCGTCCACAAGACGCTGGGCCGCGTGATCGATGCCAAGCGCGAGATGTTCGCCACCGGCACCGGCTTCGACTGGGCCACGGCCGAAGCGCTCGCCTATGGCAGCCTCGTCACCGAAGGCTACAACGTGCGCCTTTCGGGTCAGGACTGCGGTCGCGGCACGTTCAGCCAGCGTCACGCCGTCTGGGTCGACCAGAAGGACGAGCACAAGTACGTGCCGCTCACCACGCTGCCCCATGGCCGCTTCCAGGTGCTCGACAGCCCGCTGTCGGAATATGGCGTGCTCGGCTTCGAATATGGCTATGCCAGCGCCGACCCCAAGACGCTGGTGCTCTGGGAAGCGCAGTTCGGCGACTTCGCCAACGGCGCCCAGATCGTGATCGACCAGTACGTGGCCGCCGCCGAATCCAAGTGGCTGCGCGCCAACGGCCTCGTCATGCTGCTGCCCCACGGCTATGAAGGCCAGGGACCGGAGCACTCGTCGGCCCGTCTGGAACGCTATCTTCAGCTCTGCGCCGAAGACAACATCCAGGTCTGCAACATCACCAGCCCGGCCAACTACTTCCACGTGCTGCGCCGGCAGATGCACCGCTCGTTCCGCAAGCCGCTCATCATCATGACGCCCAAGTCGCTCCTGCGCCACCCGCTGGCCAAGTCGACCGCCGCCGATTTCCTTGATGGGGCCCAGTTCAAGCGCATCCTGTCCGACCCTGCCGCACCGCAGGACAAGGACACCCGCCGGGTGGTCCTGTGCACGGGCAAGGTCGCCTATGACCTGATCGAGGCGCGCGACGCGGCTGGCATCACCGACACCCAGATCATCCGCATCGAGCAGATCTACCCGTTCCCGGGTGAACCGCTGGCCCTGCGCCTCTCGCGCATGGCCAACCTCGAAGAAGTGGTCTGGTGTCAGGAAGAACCCAAGAACAACGGTTCCTGGTTCTTCGTCGAGCCGCTGATCGAGGAATCGCTCAAGGCTGCCCAGTGCCCGGTTGCCCGTGCCCGCTATGCCGGCCGTTCCGCTTCCGCCTCGCCCGCCACGGGTCTGGCCAAGCGTCACGCTGCCGAACAGGCTGCCCTGGTCGCCGACGCCCTGTCGCTGTCGGTCCGCGAAGAAATCCGCCGCAAGCAGAAGGCCTGACCGGCCGTTTCGTCCCACTGAATTCTCCCCAAGGAAGACCAAGTCATGTCCATCGAAGTCAAGGTTCCGACGCTCGGTGAAAGCGTCAGCGAAGCGACGGTCGGCCAGTGGCTGAAGAAGCCCGGCGAAACGGTCGCGGTCGACGAACCCATCGTCAGCCTGGAAACCGACAAGGTTGCGGTCGAAGTGCCCTCGCCGGTTGCCGGCGTGCTCGGCCAGATCCTCGTCGCCGAAGGTGAAACCGTCACCGTCGGCGCGCTGCTGGCCACCATCGGCGAAGGCGGCGCCGCCGCTCCGGCAGCAGCGCCCG
>DQVI01000111.1 GCA_015661825.1 Novosphingobium capsulatum | reverse complement strand
TGGCCGCCGCGCGCGAGGCGGCGGCGCGGCTGGGCCTGTGGGTCCATCTCGGCTCGCTGGCGATCCGGCCCGGGACCAAAACCGGGCCCGATGGGCGCGCCGACGATACCCGGCTGGCCAACCGGGCCTTCGTGATCGACGATACCGGTGCGATTGCCGCGCGCTACGACAAGATCCACATGTTCGATGTCGATCTGGCGAGCGGCGAGACATGGCGCGAATCGGCAGCCTATCGACCCGGCGAGGCGGTCGTCACGGTCGAATGCCCGGTCGGCAGGCTGGGGCTGGCGATCTGCTATGACATTCGCTTTCCCGCCCTGTTCGAGGCGCTGGGCCGCGCGCGCTGCGATTGCATCGCGGCGCCTGCCGCCTTTACCGTGCCCACGGGCGCGGCGCACTGGCACCTGATGCAGCGCGCCCGCGCGGTCGAGGCGAGCGCCTATGTGATCTCGGCGGCGCAATCGGGCCTCCACGAGGACGGGCGCGAGACGTATGGCCACAGCCTCGTCGTCGATCCCTGGGGCGAGGTCGTGCTCGATATGGGGCAGGCTGCGGGACTTGGCTTTGCCACGATCGACCCGGCCCGCACGGCGGCGGTGCGCGGGCAAGTGCCCAGTCTTGCCAACAAACGGTCCCTCGGAGGGGACTTGCCAAGCCGGCTCGCCTGCACGTAACGGGCGCGCCATGATTGTCTTCGATCTGCAATGCACGCCTGAAGGGCACCGGTTCGAGGGCTGGTTCGGCTCGTCGGGCGACTATGCCGACCAGCAGGCGCGCGGGCTGCTGGCCTGTCCGGTCTGTGGCAGCGCGACGGTGGGCAAGGCGGTCATGGCCCCGGCAGTGGGGCGCAAGGGCAATCAGGCGCCGGTCCGGGCCGAGCCGGACAAAAGCGGGCCGGAAGGAGCCGCGCCTGCTGCGCCCTCTGCACCGGCCCCCGTTGCGCCGCCGGCTCCTCCGCCGCTTCCGCCCGAAGCCGTGGCAATGCTCAAGGCGGTCGTGCAGGCGCAGGCCGAGGCGCTCAAGCGTTCGACCTGGGTGGGCGATACTTTCGCCGACGAGGCCCGCGCGATGCACTATGGCGACAAGGAAGTGGCCCCGATCCACGGACAGGCGACCCCCGGCGAGGCGCGCGACCTGCTCGACGAAGGGATCGAGATCGCCCCGCTGCTGGTGCCCGTGGTGCCGCCCGAGCAGGCCAATTGAGGGCCTGCAAGTCTCCTGTTCAAACGCGCATTGCCTTGGCGGCACGCCTTGCCTAAGAGAGGCGCGGGCGCCCGTAGCTCAGCAGGATAGAGCACAAGATTCCTAATCTTGGGGCCATGGGTTCGAATCCCGTCGGGCGCACCATTTCTCGTCGAAATCTGGGCTGGAGCGGGTGTGCATGACCAGTGCTCTCCATGCGAACGAGACTGTCGGCCAATTTCCCCCCTCGTTCTATGCGGCCACCACGCCGCCGCTGCCTGCCTTTCCGGCGCTGGCGGGCGAGGGCACTTGCGATGTGTGCATCGTGGGCGGGGGGCTTTCGGGGCTTTCGGCAGCGCTTCATCTGCGGCGGCGCGGCTATGACGTGGTCGTGCTCGACGCACACCGGCTGGGCTGGGGGGCTTCGGGGCGCAACGGTGGACAGATCGGGCCGGGGCAGCGGGTCGACCAGATCGCCCTTGAAGCGATGGTCGGGCGCGAGGACGCGCGCGCGCTGTGGGATGCGGGGCTGGCGGCAAGGCAACTCGTGCTCGATCTGGTCGACGAACTGGGCATTGCCTGCGACCTCAAGCGCGGGATCATCCATGCCAACCACCGCGCACGGCTGGGCGCGCATACCCGCGCCGAAGTGGACCTGCTGCGCACGCGCTATGGCTACGAGGCGATCGACTGGCTCGGGCGCGAGGACATTGGCGCCTTGCTGGGAACGCAGGCCTATCACAACGGCTCGTTCGATGCGCAAGGGGTTCACCTTCAGCCCTTGCGCTATGTCTTCGGGCTGGCGCGGGCCTGCATCGCGGCGGGCGTGCGGGTTCATGAAAAGTCGGAAGTCCTGGCCCTCGAACGGGGCGCAAAGCCGCTGGTCAAGACCCCTGGCGGAAGCCTGCGCGCGGGTCATGTGATTCTGGCGGGCAACGGCTATCTGGGCAAGCTTGATCGCAAGGTCGCCGACCGGGTCATGCCGATCAACAACTACATCATCGCGACCGAGCCCCTGGGCGAGGATCTGGCCCGTTCGCTGGTCGCCAACGATGCGGCGGTGGCTGATTCAAAGTTCGTGATCAACTATTTCCGCCTGTCGGGCGACCATCGCCTGATCTTTGGCGGGCGCGAGAGCTATGGCTATCGTTTTCCGGCCGACATCCCCGCCTATGTGCGCAAGGCCATGCTGGGCGTCTATCCGCAACTGGCGGGAACCCGGATCGATTATGGCTGGGGGGGGACGCTGGGCATCACGATGAACCGGATGCCCTATTTCGATTTCCTCGCCCCCAATATCCTGACCATCGGGGGCTATTCGGGGCAGGGGGTAGCCATGGCGACCTGGGGCGGGGCCGTGGCTGCACAGGCGATTGCCGGCAGTGCCGAGCGGTTCGACCTGATGGCCCGCGTGCCCACCGCCAGAATTCCCGGCGGCTACGAGGCGCGCCTGCCCCTGCTGGTGCTGGGCATGGCCTGGTATTCGCTGCTCGACCGGCTCTAGATCGCAGTCAGCAGTCCTCTTCGGCGACCATGGGACTCGGGTTCTTGACCCCAGCGTTCAGATTGCGGTCGTCGCGCACGTACATCGCGGCGTCCTTGTGCAGCAACTGGGGGGTGAACAGCGAGCCGAAGAACATCGGGCGATACTGATAGACCACCTCGACGAACATGATGGCATTGGGATATTCCACGGTCATCACGTGGCCCGACTGGCCCATTCCCGCAAACGAGGTGCCGCTCTCGCCCGTTCCCTCAACGCCATAGCGCGAGGCATAGGACGTATTGCCCCAGCAGCGCTGCCAGTGAATCCACTGGCCGCCTTGCGAATTGGTTTCCAGGCTGGAGAGGATCACGCGCCCGTTGGTGGGGAAATCGAGATCCCGCACCGAGAGCGAGGCGCCGGTGAAGACCTGGTTGACGTCGAACTCGCGGAAGACCGGCGCGCCGCCCACAACCGATTGCTTCGCGCGCGAGGCATTGTCGGCCACCGAGATCGCCAGCTGGTTGAGCCGGTCATGGAGAATGCCCAGGTTCACCATTTCGAGCGTACCGAGGATCATGACCATCAGGAACGGCAGGCTCACCGCCAGTTCGATGACGGTCACGGCCCCGCGGTCGCGGATGAGGCGCGTGAGCAGGCGCGCGATCCCGGTCTGGCGCTGCCGTTTCAGGAAGGAAGAGCGAATGTTCAGCATATCTGGGTCGTCGTGCGCGTGGACTGGGTGGCGAAAGGCTGGTTTCGCATGATCGTGCTGGCGGACAGGCTCATCTGCGAAGGCAGGCCGAGCATCGGCGTGAACGGGAAGATCGGCGCATAGGTGACCCTGACGGTGTAGAGCACGGCGTCGTTGGCGCCGCCGATGCCCGATGCGCCCATATCGGCGTCCCACACACCGTTGCCATTGGCATCTGCAAAGCATTCGCCCTGGTCATACTGGCCGTTGTGGTTGGAATCGGTGAAGTCTTCCGGCGTGCCGATATTGGTGAAATTGGTGTAGTTTTTTCGTGACGTGGTCACCTGCGCCCAGGGCACGGCATTGCGGATCTGGGCCGTGACCTGGGCATCGATTGCGCTTGTCCCGGTTTGCCCGCTCTGGAGCGAGGAGGCCCGGCCCGCCGCATTGATCGTGCCGTTCAGAACCGTATCGACATAATAGGCCATGCCCAGTTCGACCCCCATCGACATGATCAGCAGGAGGAACGGCACGACCAGCGCGAATTCGACGGCGGTGACGCCTGCCCGGTCGCGTAAAAGCCGGTCGCGCCGCAACCGGCGTCCTGCGCGGGCGAGGGGGATGGCGCGCCTTCCCATCACTTGTTGATCCGCAGGTCGGCGACCTGACCGGCAATGTACTGGAACGTGGTGGTCAGCGTCGAGGTGTCCGAGGCGTAGTAGGCGCGGCCCGCCGTGGCGCACGAGGTCATCTGCGGGGTAAGCGTCTGGCCAAAGCCGATCACCCAGATCGTGTAGCCCATCGCCTTGACCGTGTTGCAGGCGGCCAAGAAGCGGTTGTTGTGATAGTTGACGAGACTGGTGTTCGAGGTGTTCGTCGGTGCATCGCGACCGTCGTAGGCGGTTACGCCCCAGGCGGTATAGTTGCTGGGATAGTTTTCCATCGTGCCGTCGGTCATGAAGATGATGTGACGGCTGACCGAGGAGAGGTTGCCGGCATTCACATTGGCAGCGAAGATCCCGCTGGGGTTGCCCAGGCGTCCGCCCCATATCATGCCGATGTCGTGATAGGTGCCGCCATTGGCGACGAGGCCGCTGAGATAGGTATTGAGCCAGTCGGGCACGGTATTGGGGGCCGTGGTATCGACGGTGGTGAACGGCATCATCGGCGAAGGGCAATAACCGACCTGCCTGTCAAACACCGATGTGGTATCGGGCGTCGAGGTCGTATAGTTCGACCGATAGTATTCGAGGTCTGCAAGATAGGGCTTCCAGCGCGTGTCATCATTGGTCGGCGCACTGGTCAGGTCCATGTCGGTCGCGCCGCTGGGAATGGGCGACATCGAGAGCTGCGGCACGGTCGCGCGTTCTTCGATGCATCCCCCCCAGCTGCTGTTGGTGGTGGTCAGGTTCCCGACGGTGCCTGTCACGTTGGTGCCGATGGCCAGGTCGCGCAGGTTGTAATACGGGTTGGAACTCGACGGCTGGTTGGTCACATAGGTCGCGCTCGAGGCATTGTCGTAATAGCCCCACCACCCATTGGATTGCGTGTAGAGCGTGACCCCGGTGCCCAGTGCCACGTTGCCAAAGCCCTTGAAGTCGGAAACCGGGATCGTGCTCTGGATATACTTGTAGGCGATGGCAAGGTAGCGGGCCTGCCTCACCCCGTTCACGGTGACATAGGTCGGGCTCGTCGAAAACTTGACCATCATCGTCTGGTAGGGCGCGCTGTCGGCGAAATAGCTTGTCGGCATCGCGCCTGATGTCAGCAGGTTCTTGGCGTTGACCGTCATGCCATAGGGCACGAAGCCGAAACGGATGCGGGTATTGGCCTTGTCGGTCACCGCCGAGGCAACGGTCTGGTAGAACGAGCGGACAGCCGCGCGCAGGCCCACGATCTTGGACGAGGAGCCCGAGTTGCAGTTGTTGCCATTGACGTCGCAGGCCATCGAGCCGGTGGTGTCGAGCACGAACATCACGTCGGCGTTGGCCATCTGCAATTCGGCGCTGCAGACCACCGAGACCGGCACGCTGGTATAGCCGGCCATCTGCATCAGGGTGGTGGGCATCGTCGTGCTGGCGGTGCCGTTGACGTGGCCGGTGGAATCGGCCGAACTGCTGAAGACCGGGGTGCTGGAGCCTGTCTCGCTCTGGTGGAAGTTGAAGGCGAACATCTTGTTGGCCTTGGCAGTTTCGCTCGTGCCATAGGTGCCCGAGGCGGCCATGGCCTTGCGCCCGGCCAGCACGCCGGCGTCGCATGCGTTTTGCAGGCTGGTCTTGACCAGATAGGCGCGCGACGCGTCGGTGCCCAGGCCCGCCAGGGTGATCACCAGAAAGGCGGTGAGGGCGACGATGGCCCAGGCATTGCCCGCACGATCGGCGGCCAGTTCGCAGGCGAGGCGGGCGAAAAAGCCGCGTTCGTTTCGGCGCGTGCAACCGTCCCGGTGCGTGCGCCTCGAACCCAACTGGCGCATGATACCTGGACCAAACCAACCAAGACGCATGAGCTGAACAGAGCCTTCCCGCAAATTCGGCACGCGACAAGGCGCCGCGTCCTCGGGGAGAACTTCCCCGCAGCGGCGATCATGCATGCGCAAGTGCTTCGGACGGGTTAATGTCTGCCGAAAATTTCCCCCGGATTGCTACGCAGGGGCTCGGCTCGGCATGGCCGGGAAAGGCGCGGGCGCGGCGCGGGAATGCGCGAGGAACCACGCTGATGTCATCGGTTTTGGGGCAGCAGGCACGCAACAGGTATATGGCGAAGATTGACCGTTCCGGTTCCTTGCGCGAGCCCGTCCTGAAGCCTCGCGTCACACGCGGGTTTTCCATCGCATTTGCGACGAGGCGTTCTTGCCAAAACGAAAGCAATGTGATCTCGTTTGACCATGAAGCGGCGCCGTCCAAACCTCAAGATGCCCCGCAACAGCATGACCGAGTCTCTGGCTTTGCTCGCGCTGTTGATGATGGGTGCTTTCGCCGTGGCGGGCCCCAGCGGGCTGCTCGCGTGGAGCGAGAACGCGCGCCTGCTCGAACAGCGCCAGAAGGAAGTCGTGCTCCTCACCGCCGAGCGGGACCGGCTTTCCAACCGCGTCAACCTGCTCGATCCGCGCCATGCCGATCCCGATCTGGTGGGCGAATTGCTGCGCGCGGACCTCAACGTCGCCCACCCTGACGAAGTGGTGATCCCGCGCCAGCCGTGACCCAGCAAGAATAATGCTGGCAATAATCCTGCAACGGCGGGGGCGGGAACGTTTCCCCGCCATGGCTTGTTTGCCGACAGAGCATTGCGAAGCGTTCGCGGAGCGGGTAGCGGCTTGCGCGTGGACTTTGCCCGCGAGCGGCGTGAAAACGCGTGGCGCGGGCGGTTTCCTGATGGTGAGTTGAGGACTGGACGACAATGAGCAAACTGCCCGGCTGCGGCCATGATGAGGCCGACGAGGACGCCCTGCGCGGCAAGATGCCGGTTCCCGACGATGTACAGGAGGCGATCCGCACGCTGCTGCGCTGGGCGGGCGACGATCCGACGCGCGAAGGCCTGCGCGACACCCCCAAGCGCGTGGCCCGCGCCTGGGCCGAATATTGTCAGGGCTTCCGGGAAGACCCGGCCATCCACCTGAGCCGCACGTTCGAGGAAGTGGGCGGCTATGACGAGATCGTCGTGCTCAAGGACATCCCGTTCCAGTCGCACTGCGAGCACCACATGGCGCCGATCACCGGCAAGGCGGCAATCGCCTACCTTCCCAAGAACCGGGTTGTTGGCATTTCCAAGCTGGCGCGCGTGCTTCACGGCTATGCCCGCCGCCTCCAGATTCAGGAGCGCCTGACCGCCGAAGTCGCGCAGTGCATCTGGGACCACCTCCAGCCCGAGGGCGTGGCCGTGGTGATCGAGGCGCAGCATGGCTGCATGACAGGGCGCGGCGTGCGCACGCCGGGCGTGGGCATGGTGACGAGCCGCCTGCACGGCTGCTTCCTGGCAGATTCGCGCAGCCGCAAGGAAGTGATGAGCCTGATGGGCTATTGACCGGGATGAGCAGGCATCCTGCCCCCGGCGCGAAGCAGGGGGCAGGATGTCCTGATCACAATGCGATCAGAGTTGTCCGATCAGAGCTGTTCAAGCAGGTATTCGGCCGAGCTGACCTTGAAATCGCCGGGCGCTTCGACGTGAAGCTGCTCGACCACGCCGTCGTTCACCACCATCGCATAACGCTGGCTGCGCAGGCCCATGCCAAAGCCGCTGCCGTCCATGGTCAGGCCCACGGCCTTGGCGAAGTCGCCATTGCCGTCGGCCAGCATGGTGACGGTGTCGGCGCCATTGGCCGCGCCCCAGGCCTTCATCACGAAAGCATCGTTGACCGAGATGCAGGCGATCTCGTCGATGTCCTTGGCCTTGATCGCGTCGGCCTTCTCGACGAAGCCGGGCAGGTGCTTGGCCGAGCAGGTGGGGGTGAAGGCGCCGGGCACGGCGAACAGCGCCACGCGCTTGCCCTTGAAGAACTCGGTCGACTGGACGGCTTCGGGGCCTTGCGCAGTGGCCTTGACCAGCTTGACGTCGGGCAGGGTGTCGCCAACAGAAATCGTCATGCCCAAAATTCCTTTCACTGATGCGGCACGGCGGGGGTGCGCGCCGGATACCCGGATATAGGCCGGGCGCGGCGTTCCGCAACCGGCGCGCGGTGGGGCGCAGGCGCGTGGCCCTGCGAAAAGACCTGATATAAAGACATCTTTATATTAACGTTGCCCTGCCGGTGGGGAGCGGCTAAGAGGCAGCCATCAACGATCCGCCGTGATCCGCCTGGCGCGGATTTCGCGCGCGGCTCTGGGACGTGAAAATACCTCATTTGACGGAGAAAAGCCTCGTGGCCACCGCGCTCGAAGCCAGCAAGGACTATGTGATCGCCGACCTCGGCCTGGCCGATTTTGGCCGCGCCGAAATCGCTATCGCCGAAACCGAAATGCCCGGCCTGATGGCTCTGCGCGCCGAATTCGGCGCCTCGCAGCCCCTGAAGGGCGCGCGCATCACCGGCTCGCTGCACATGACGATCCAGACCGCCGTGCTGATCGAGACGCTGGTCGCGCTGGGCGCCGAAGTCCGCTGGGCGACCTGCAACATCTTCTCGACGCAGGATCATGCCGCTGCCGCCATCGCCGCGCAGGGCATCCCCGTCTTCGCCATCAAGGGCGAGAGCCTGGCCGACTATTGGGACTATGTGGGCCGCATCTTCGACTGGGGCGATGAAACCGCCAACATGATCCTCGACGATGGGGGCGATGCCACCATGTTCGCGCTGTGGGGCGCGCGCGTGGAAGCGGGCGAAGAGCTGTTCGAGCCCAGCAACGCCGAAGAAATCGAGTTCTGCCGCGCGCTCAAGGCGTTCCTGGCCGCCAAGCCGGGCTACCTGACCGCCAGCGTCAAGGCCATCAAGGGCGTTTCGGAAGAAACCACCACGGGCGTTCACCGCCTCTACCAGATCGCCAAGGACGGCAAGCTGCCGTTCCCCGCGATCAACGTGAACGATTCGGTGACCAAGTCGAAGTTCGACAACCTCTATGGCTGCAAGGAATCGCTGGTCGACGCGATCCGTCGCGCCACCGACGTGATGCTGGCCGGCAAGGTCGCGTGCGTGGCCGGTTTTGGCGACGTGGGCAAGGGTTCGGCCGCCTCGCTGCGCAACGGCGGCGCGCGCGTCATGGTCACCGAGATCGACCCGATCTGCGCGCTTCAGGCCGCGATGGAAGGCTATGAAGTCGTCACGATGGAAGAGGCCGTCACCCGCGCCGACATCTTCGTGACCGCGACCGGCAACGAAGACGTGATCACCGCCGAGCACATGAAGGCCATGAAGCCCATGAGCATCGTGTGCAACATCGGCCACTTCGACAGCGAGATCCAGATTGCGGCCCTGTCGAACTACAAGTGGACCGAAGTGAAGCCGGGCACCGACCTCGTCGAATTCCCCGACGGCAAGCAGATCATCGTGCTGGCCAAGGGGCGCTTGGTGAACCTGGGCTGCGCGACCGGCCACCCCAGCTTCGTGATGAGCGCCAGCTTCACCAACCAGACGCTGGCCCAGATCGAACTGTTCACCAAGAACGGTGAATACAAGAACGACGTCTATGTGCTGCCCAAGCACCTCGACGAGAAGGTCGCCGCGCTTCACCTCGAAAAGCTGGGCGTCAAGCTCTCGAAGCTGAGCGAGAAGCAGGCCAGCTACATCGGCGTGACGCCGCAGGGGCCGTTCAAGCCGGACCACTACCGCTACTGATCGCGCGCCAGCGCATCATGAGGCGTGACAGCGCCCCGCATCCTTCAAGAGGATGCGGGGCGTTTGCTTTGGGGCCTGTTGCGCCGGTTTTGGCCATTTTTGAAGGTTCGTACAGTTGTCAATTGCGGGCGCTGGGCCTAGCCATGGGCCGATGCAGTCCCATTCCCTTGCACTCGTGGCCGTGGCGCTGCTTCTGGCGGTCTGGACGCTGGTGGCTGGCTGGGCGGTGCTGGCCGCGCGCGCGCGCATGGCCCGTGCGCAAGGGGCGCAGCAACTCGCGCGCAAGCTGGCCCGCATGGTCGAGGAAGCGCCCGCCCTGCCGCTGCTGGTCCGCGCCGACGGGCGGATCGAGGGCGCCTCGCGGCTGGCCGGATGGCTGGGGCGCGATGCCCTGCCCGATTACCTGACCGAGCTGGAAGATGTGCTCGACGCCCAGACGCTGGGCGCCTTGACGCAGGCCGTGCGCCACACCCAGAAGACCGGGGCGCCGCTGGCCATGGTGCTGGTTCCGCGTGGGGGTACCCGCACGCTGTCCGTGCGTGGCGGGCTGGCCGATCCGCAAGTGGCCCCTGCCGATGCGGCGCTGCTCTGGGTCTTCGATGCGACCGACAGCGAAAGCCGGGTTCGCGCGCTGGAAGCTGAATCCGCGCAGGCCCATGCCGATTTTTCGGGGCTGGCCGGGCTGATCGAGGCCGCGCCCCTGCCGATGTGGTTTCGCGATGCGGCCATGCGCCTGCGGCTGGTCAATTCGGCCTATGTCCGGGCCGTGGGCGCGGCCAGCGCGGTCGATGTCGTCGAGCAGGGGATCGAGCTGGTCGAGGCGGGCGAGGGGCCGACCCCGGCCAAAGTGGCCGCCGATGTCTTTGCCAGCGGGCGCCCGCTCGAACGGGTGGTGTCGGCCACGATCAACGGCCAGCGCCGCACGATGCGGGTGAGCGACCTTCCCATCGGTGCCGAAGGCGTGGCCGGCTATGCCGTCGATATCGAGCAGATGGAGGAACTGACCCGCCAGTTCCGCCGCTTCCGCGAGGCCGAGCGGCAGACGCTCGACACCCTTTCGGCGGGGATCGCCCAGTTCGACGCAGGCCGCAATCTGGTCTTTGCCAACCAGCCGTTCCTGCGCATCTTTGCCATTCCGCCCGCCTGGGTTGCCGATACGCCGCCCTTCGACCGCGTGCTCGACCGGCTGCGCGATGGCGGCAAGGTGCCAGAAGTGCGCGATTTTCCCGAGTGGCGGCGCGAGCGGCAGGCATGGTTTCACGCGCGCGAGCCGCGCGAGGAGCCATGGCACCTGTCGGACGGCACGCATTTGCGCGTCGTCGCCCAGCCGATGCCCGACGGCGGGCTGCTGCTGATCTTCGAGGACCGGACCGAGCAGTTGCAGCTTTCGGCCACGCGCGACACCCTGCTGCGCACGCGCACGGCCACGTTCGACAACTTGTTCGAATCGCTCGCGGTGTTCGGGCCGGACAGCCGCGTGCAACTGTGGAACCGCCGCTTTGCCACCGACTGGGCGCTCGACGAGGAGTTCCTCGCCACCCATCCGCGTGCCGATCACCTGCTCACCCGTCTGGCGCCCTCGCTGCGCCGCCCGGCGCAAGTGGGGCAGATCGGGCAGGTGATTCAGGCCGCCACGCTCGAACGCAAGCAGACCAGCGGGCGTCTGGCGCTGGCCGATGGGCGCCACCTCGAATTTTCCGGCGTGCCGCTGCCCGATGGCAATGGCCTGCTGACCGTCCTCGACATCACCGATTCCCAGAAGGCCGAAGCCGCCCTGCGCGAGCGCAATGCCGCGCTGATCGAGGCCGACGCGGTCAAGTCGCGGTTCATGGCCAACATGAGCTATGAATTCCGCAATCCGCTCAATTCCATCGGCGGCTTTGCCGAAATGCTCGACAGCGGCCTTGCCGGGGAACTGACCCCGCAGGCGCGCGACTATGTCGCCGCCATTCTGGCCTCGGTGGCGCGGCTGGGCGAGCAGATCGAGAACGTGCTCGACCTGTCGCAGAGCGAGGCGGGCATGTTGCCCCTCGCGCGCGAGCCGGTCGATATTTTCCCGCTGCTGGCCGATGTCGTGCGCGAACGGGCCGAGAAGATCACCGCCGCAGGGCTGACCCTCGATTTGCGCGG
Organism: Novosphingobium capsulatum; assembly: GCA_015661825.1. Lineage (GTDB taxonomy): Bacteria > Pseudomonadota > Alphaproteobacteria > Sphingomonadales > Sphingomonadaceae > Novosphingobium > Novosphingobium pituita. The sequence continues at coordinate 35,403 of DQVI01000111.1, read as the reverse complement.
CACGTCGGCTGTGGGCAAAGTGACGGGCGACGTGCGCCGCCTGCGCAAGGTTTTTGGCCTGCTGATCGACAATGCCATGGCTGCCACGCCGGAGGGTGGGCGCATTCTCGTCGAATGCACGCGGCAGGCGCACGACGTGCGCGTGGTCGTCTCCGACAATGGCAAGGGCATGGATGCGGCCGCGCTGGCCCGCGCGATGGAGGGCCTGAGCCTGAGTGCCGATGGCCGCCCGGTCGAGCGCCGGCTGGGGCTGGGCCTGCCGCTCGTGCGCCAGTTGATCGCCGCGCATGGGGGGCAGTTCGAACTGCTGTCCGAGCCGGGCGCGGGCACCAGCGCGATTGTCACGCTGCCCTGATTTCTTCCGTTTTTCCAGTAAGGCGTTGTTTTAGCATGTCTTCAGTCGTTCCCTTGCCCGATCTGGCCGCAACGCAGGCCTTTGCCCGGCGCCTTGCCCCCCTGCTGCGCGCGGGCGATGTTCTGGCCCTCGAAGGGACGCTGGGGGCGGGCAAGACCACGCTGGCGCGCGCCCTGCTCGAAGCGCTGGGCCACGAGGGCGAGGTGCCTTCGCCCAGCTTCACCATCGTCGAGACGTATGATCCGCCCGCCGTGCGCCTGCCGGTGGTCCATGCCGATTTCTATCGCTTGAACGACCCGGCTGAGGCCGAAGAGCTCGGGCTGGACGATTATCGGTATGGCGCGGTGCTGATTGCCGAATGGCCCGACCATGCCGGGGGGTTTGCCCACGAGGCCGGGTGCCTGACGCTGCGTCTGGAAATAGCGGAAAACGGACGGCAGGCCATTGTCTTGCCGGGCACTGGCTGGCTAGAGCGTTTGCCATGAGCAGCGATCTTCCGATGGGAATCGAGGCGTTCCTGGCCCATGCGGGCTGGGCGGGCGCCGCAATCGAACCTTTGCCCGGCGATGCCTCGTTCCGCCGCTATTTCCGCGTGGTGCGAAGCGATGGCAGCAGCGCGATGCTGATGCACGCGCCCCCGCCGCAGGAAGACCCGCAGCCGTTCCTGCGCGCGGCGCGCTGGCTCGACGCCAATGGCTTGCGCGCGCCCGCGATTCTGGCTGAAGATGCGGGCAATGGCTGGGTCTTGCTCGAAGATTTCGGGAATGTCCGCTGCCGCGAATATCTCGACGCCTGGCCGCAGGACGAGGACGCGGTCTATCGCGCGGCGATCGACGTTCTGGTCGAACTGGCGCACCTGCCTGCCGGGCCGTTCACCGCCTATGGCATGAGCGAGTACTTGCGCGAGGTGAAGCTGTTCATCGAATGGTTCTGCCCGGCGCGCGCGCTCTATGTCGACGTGGAGGGCTGGCAGAAGGCCTGGGAAGAGGTGCTCGCGCCCTTGCTGCCCAACCAGCGCCCCGGCGTGACCGTGCTGCGCGATTATCACGCCGAGAACATCATGCTGCTCGGCGGGCTCGAAACGCAGGGCCTGCTCGACTTTCAGGACGCGCTGACCGGCCATCCGGCCTATGATCTCGTCTCGTTGTTGCAGGACGCGCGGCGCGAGGTTTCGCCCGAACTGGAGGCGCGCATGTTCGACTATTATGTCGAAAAGGCGCAGCCGCAGGGGGATTTCCTCGCCGACTATGCCCGACTGGGCGCGCAGCGGAACACCAAGATCGTGGGCATTTTCGTGCGCCTGTGGAAGCGCGACGGCAAGCCGCGCTATCTCGATTATATCCCGCGTGTCTGGGCCATGCTCGAACGCGATCTGGCCCATCCCGCGCTCGCCCCGGTGGCGCGCTGGTTTGATGCCAATATCCCGGCTGACTTGCGCGATCCGGCGCGGCGTCTGGGTGGGGAGTTTGCAGCATGAGCAAGCCTCTGGTTTCCGACACCGCGATGGTGCTGGCTGCCGGGATCGGCAAGCGGATGCGCCCGCTCACTGTCAGCCGCCCCAAGCCGCTCGTGCGCGTGGCGGGCAAGGCGCTGATCGACCATGCGCTCGACAAGCTGTCAGAGGCGGGCGTGACACGCGCGGTGGTCAATGCCCACTATCTGGCCGACCAGCTAGAAGCCCATGTCCTGATGCGCGAGGCCCCGGCCATCGTCGTTTCGGACGAACGCGAGGCCTTGCTCGAAACCGGGGGCGGCCTCGTCAAGGCGCTGCCGCTGATCGGCCGCGAGACGTTCTTCTGCCTCAACAGCGACAATATCTGGCTCGACGGGCCGCGCAATGTCTTTGCCGCTCTGTCCGATGCCTGGGACCCGGCGCGGATGGACGCGCTTTTGCTGATGGTCAGCCATGCGCAGGCCTTCAACTATGCCGGGCCCGGTGATTTCCATCTCGATCCCATGGGCCTTGTCGCGCGGCGCAAGCCGGGGCGGGTGGCGCCCTATATCTTCACCGGCATCCAGATCGTGTCGCAGCGGCTCTTGCGCGATGCGCCGCAAGGGGCCTTCTCGACCGGGATCTTGTGGGACCGGGCGATTGCCGAAGGGCGGCTCTATGGTCTGCCCCATACCGGGCTGTGGTATGAGGTGGGCGCGCCCGAGATGATCGCGCCGACCGTTCAGGCGCTCACCGGAGCGTGAGCAGCCGGGGCGCAAGCGTCTATACCATCGCCGCCCATCGCGGCTTTGCCGATGCCCTCGTGGCCGGGCTTTTGCCGCGCTATCGCGAGGACACGTTCGGCCTTGCGCGGCTCACCCTGCTGCTGCCCAGCCAGCGCGCGGTGCGCAACCTGACCGAGGCCTTTGTCCGCGCCTCGGGCGGGGGGCTGCTGCTGCCGCGCATGGCGGTGGTGGGCGACCTCGATCTTGACGAGACGCTCGGCGCGCTGCTCGATCCGCTGGGCGGGGGCAGCGTGGCGCCGCCTGCCTGCGATCCGGTTTTTCGCCTCTTGCGGCTGGCCGAATTGCTGCGCGGGGAATTGCAGGCCGAAGGGATCGTGCGCGGCGAGGCCGGGCTGGTCCGTCAGGCGCGCAGCCTCGCCCAGTCGCTCGACCGCATGGCCGCCGAGGATGTCGCGCCCGAGCAATTGCTCACCATCGACATGCTGCCCGAACTGGCCGAACACTGGCAGGACAGCCTGCGCCTGTTCGCGCGGGTGCAGATGCGCTGGCGCTTTGAACTGGAGGAGCGCGGGCAGGTCGATGCGCCGGTGCGGCGCAACCTTCTGCTCGACCATGCCGCGCAGGCGTGGCGCTTGGCGCCGCCGCCGTTTCCGGTGATCGCCGCCGGGGTGACTTCGGGCGCGCCCGCGATTGCGCGGCTGTTGCGCACGGTCGCCGATCTGCCGCAAGGGGCGGTGGTACTGCCCGATCTCGACCTCGCGCTCGATCCTGCCGTCTGGGACGCACTGGGGCAGGCGGGGGCGAGCGAGGAGAACGCCGAAACGGGGGAACCGGGCCCGGTGTTCGGGCGCGGGGACCAACTCACCCACCCGCAATATCACCTCAAACTGCTGCTCACCCGCATGGGCCTGACGCGCGAGGACGTGAAGCCGTGGCACCGCGCCGGGATGTCCGCCGCGCCCCCTGCGCGCAGCCGGGCGATTTCCAACCTGTTCCTGCCGCCCGAGGCGAGCACGGCGTGGATCGACCTGCCGCCGGGCGACCGGCGCTTTACCGGCGTGCGCCTGATGCGCAGCACGCACCCGGAAGAAGAAGCGCAGGCGATTGCCGTTCTCGTGCGGCAGGCGCTGGCCCAGCCCGAACGCCGGGTGGCGGTTGTCACCCCCGATCGCGGACTGGCCTCGCGCGTTATTGCGCATCTCGAACGCTGGAACATCGCGGCTGACGATACCGCCGGGCGGCCCTTGCCCCAGACGGTCGCCGGCCGCCTGTTCCTGCAACTGGCGCAAGTGCGCGCCGAACGCTGCGCGCCCGTCGCCCTGCTGGCGCTGCTCGGCCATCCGCTGGTCATGGCGGGCGAGGCACGCGCAGCCTGGCTGGAGCGCGTGCGGCAACTCGACCTGGTCTTGCGGGGCCCGCGTCCCGGCCCCGGACTGGAGCCGATCCGCGAGGCCGTGCGCGAGCGCGAAAAGCGCTATCTGGGCCTTTCGGCCTGGTGGGACGGGGTCGAACTGCTGCTCCTGCCGCTGCTCGGCGCGAGTGGGCTGGAGCAGGACGATGGCTTGCCGCTGGCCGCCACGCTGACCATGCTGGCCGATCTGGCCGAAACGCTGGCGGGCGCAAGCATCTGGGGCAATGCCGACGGGCGCGCGCTGGCGCAGTTTGTCGAGCAATGGCGCGAGGCGGCGGCGCAGGCGGGCAGCCTGCCGGTCGACCCGCGCGAGATCCCCGCGCTCTTGCGCGATGCGATGGACGAGGTTTCGGTGCGCCCGCCCTATGGCGGCCATCCGCGTCTGGCGATCTATGGCCTGCTCGAAGCGCGGATGAGCCGGGCCGACCTCGTGATCTGCGCGGGGATGACCGAAGGCTCATGGCCCGCCGCGCCCACGCCCGATCCGCTGCTGGCCCCGCCGATCCTGCGCGCGCTGGGCATTCCGGGGGCCGATTTCCGCATCGGCCTTGCCGCGCACGATCTGGCCGCGATGCTCGGCGCGCCCGAAGTCGTGCTCAGCTATGCCGAACGTGATGCCAGCGGCCCGGCGATACCTTCGCGCTTTTTGCTGCGCGTCCACGCCCTGCTCGACGAGGAAGACGTCGTCTGGGAAACGGACGCGGTGCAATGGGGCAAGGCGCTCGACCATGCGGCGCAAGCCCCGGCCTATCGCCGCCCCCGGCCCCTGCCGAGCCGCGACCAGCGGCGGGTCGATATTGCGGTGACCGCGCTCGACCGCCTGCGGTCCGACCCGTACCAGTTCTATGCCGCGTCGATTCTGGGGCTCAAGACGATTGACCCGCGCGACGCCGATCCGACCCCGGCCTGGCGCGGGACGGCGGTTCACGCCATTCTCGAAGCCTGGCACCGCGCGGGCGCACCGCCGGGCGAACTGATCCCGTTGGCCGAGCGCGCGCTGGCGCAGATGAGCGCGCATCCGTTCATGCGCAGCCTGTGGCGTCCGCGCCTGCTTGCCGCGCTCGGCTGGATCGAGGACGAACAGGATCGTCTGGCGGGCGAGGGCCGCGATGTCGCCGCGTTCGAATGCTGGGGCGAGACGCGGGTGGAGGGCGTGCGCATCTTTGGCCGCGCCGACCGGATCGACCGGCTGGCCGATGGCACCCTGGCGATTGTCGACTACAAGACCGGCACCCCGCCTTCGGGACGGATGGTTCAGGAAGGCTTTGCCCTGCAATTGGGGCTGATCGGCCTGATCGCGCAAGAGGGCGGCTTCCGCGACAAGGACGGCAAGCTGCGGGTGGAGGGCGACCCTTCGCGCTTTGAATACTGGTCGCTGGCACGCGATCCCAAGGGCGGCGGCTTTGGCTTCATGCGCGAGCCGATCCTCGAAGGGCGGCGCAAATCGGGCATCCCGCGCGAGGATTTTCTGCCCGAGACGCGGCGTTTTCTCGAAGAGGCGATTGCCCGGTGGATCCTGGGCACCGAGCCGTTCACCGCGCGGCTCAACCCCGATCTGCCCGGCTATGCCGACTATGACCAGTTGATGCGGCTCGAAGAATGGCAGGGCCGTGATGGGCGCGATGATGAAGGGCAGGACGCATTGTGAGCAAGGTCTATCCGCTTCAGGGCAACCAGGCCCGCGCGGTCGCGCCTGATCGCACGGTCTGGCTTTCCGCTTCGGCAGGCACGGGCAAGACGCAGGTGCTGTCCGCGCGCGTGCTGCGCCTGTTGCTTCAGCCCGATGTCGAGCCGGAGAATATCCTGTGCCTGACCTTTACCAAGGCGGGCGCGGCGGAAATGGCCACGCGCGTCAACGATGTGCTGGCGCGCTGGGTGCGGATGCCCGATGTGGAGCTGTTTGCCGATCTGGAGGCGATTGGCGCGCAGGCCGGGCCCGACAAGCTGGCGCGCGCGCGCAGCCGCTTTGCCGCCGTGCTCGATTGCCCCGGCGGCGGCCTGCGGATCGAGACGATCCACGCCTTTTCGCAGTGGCTGCTCTCGGCCTTTCCGGTCGAATCCGGGCTTTTGCCGGGGACGCGGGCGATGGAGGATCGCGACCGCGAACTGCTCGTGCGCGAGGTGCTCGCCCAGATGCTGGTCGAGGCCGAGGAGCATGGCGACGAGGGCCTGCTCGACGCCCTCGCGCTGCTGGCGCTGCGGATGGATCAGGGGAGCGTCATCGGCTTCCTGCTGCGCTGTGCCTCGGCCATCGAGCTGTGGACCGGGCCGACCGGCTGGCAGCTGCCGCTGCGCCCGCAGATCAACCGGTTGCTGGGGCTTGAGGCCGACGAGGACGGCAGCGATCTGGCCGCGTTCTGTTCGGACGAGGCCTTTGACATTGCCTCGGTGCGCCGCTGCATGGAGGCCAATGCCGCCTGGGGCACCAGGACCGGGATCGACGCGGCCAACATGATGGGCGATTGGCTGGCCTGCAACCCGCAGGCGCGCCTCGCCGGGATCGACGACTTTGCCAAGCTGTTCCTGACCGGCAAGGGCGAGGCCAAGTCGACCCGCAACATCGACAAGCATGAACCGGCCTATGGCGACTATCAGGCGCGCGTGATCGCCGGGATCGCCGCCTTGCGCGAGCGGGCGGCGCTCTTGGCACTGGCCGACCTGCTCGACCCGGCGCTGACCGTCGGGCGGCGCTTTGCCCTCGCGTGGGACGCGGCCAAGGCGCGCGAAGGCTTCATCGATTTCGACGACCAGATCCGCGCTGCGGCTGCGCTTCTGACCGAGCGGGCCTCGGCCGAGTGGATCCGCTTCAAGCTTGACCGGCGTTTCGACCATGTGCTGGTCGACGAGGCGCAGGACACCAACGAGGCGCAATGGCGCATCGTGCTCAAGGGGCTGGTCGACGATTTCTTCAGCGGCGAGAGCGAACGCGCGCGCACGCTGTTCGTGGTGGGCGACTACAAACAGGCGATCTTTGGTTTTCAGGGCACCAGCCCGGAAAATTTTGCCAAAGCGCGCGAGCAGGTGCGGCGCGAACTGGCCGGGCTGGCCGAGGCCACCGGCGAGGAAACACGCAAGCTGCTCTCGCTCGGCCTTGGGCAATCCTATCGCACGGCGATGCCGATTCTGGCGTTTGTTGACCGCGCGATCCAGACCATCGGCCCCGAGCGGTTCGGCCTGCCCGAGGCGCCCGAGCAGCATGTGGGCGACATGCGCCCCGGTCTCGTGCGGCTCTGGCGCACGGTCGGCGATGGTTCGGACGAGAGTAGCGAGGATGACGACGCGCCCGAGGCCGGGGAGGAGGGCGCGGAAAACTGGCTCTCGCGGCCCGACCGCGATCTGGCCGACCGGCTGGCACGGCAGGTGCGGCTCTGGATCGACACCGGATACCCGCTGCACAAGGGCAAGCCGCGCAATGCCGGTCCGGGCGACATCATGGTCCTCGTGCGCAAGCGCAAGGATCTGGCCGGGCTGATCGTGGCACGGCTTCATGCCCATGGCGTGCCGGTGGCGGGGGTCGATCGCCTGCGGCTGGGGGCGCCGCTGGCGGTCAAGGACCTGATGGCCGCGCTGCGGTTCTGTGCGCAGCCGTTCGACGACCTCAACCTTGCCAATCTGCTGGTTTCCCCGCTGATCGGGTGGAGCCAGGAAGACTTGCTGGCGCGCAGCTATCGCAAGGACGGGGTGCGGCTGTGGAGCCATCTGGCCGCTTCGCGTGATCCGGCCACGGTCGAGGGTGTCGAGCGGCTGCTCGATTTGCTGCGCCGCGCCGATTACGAGCCGCCTGCGTCGTTGCTGCACTGGTTGCTGGTGGGGCCGTGGCAGGCGCGCTATCGCCTTGTCGCGCGGCTGGGGCGCGAGGCCAACGACCCCATCGACGAACTGCTCAATGCGGCGATGGCCTATGCCTCGGGGCAGGTGGCCAGCCTCGTCGGCTTCATCCAGTGGTTCGACAGCGGCGATGGCGAGCTGAAGCGCGAGGCCGGGCAGGCCGCCAATCTGGTGCGGGTGATGACCGTCCATGGCTCGAAGGGGCTTCAGGCGCCGATCGTGATCCTTGCCGATGCCGCCGACGACCCGGACGCGAGCATGGCGCGCGGGGGCGAACTGCACGAGCGCGTTGTCGTGCCCGGACAGGCCGCGCGCGCGGTGCCGCTGCCGCCCTTGCGCAAGGCCGAGAAAGCGGGCCCCGTGCGCGCCGCGCAGGAAAAAGCCGCGCTGGAGGAACGGGCCGAACACTGGCGCCTGCTCTATGTGGCCCTGACCCGCGCCGAAGAGGCGCTGTTCATTGCCGGCGCGCGGCCCAAGAGCCGCAAGGATTTGCCCGCCGACAGTTGGTATGCCCGTCTGCAACCGCTGTTCGAGGGCGAAGAAGATGACGGCGAGGGCTGGGCGCCCGATCCGATCTGGGACGGTGCGCGCGATATCGGCATGGCCGGGCCGCCGGTTTCGCAGGGGTATCAGCCCGCCACCTCTCTGGGCCTGCCACTTCTGCCGCCGGTCCTGACCACTCCGATCGGCCCCGAACCGCGCCCGCCGCGCCCGCTCGCCCCTTCGGCGTTGGGCGACGACGAAGCCCCCGATCCGCCGACGCAGCCGGGGCCGGGGGCCTTGATGGCGGCGCGGCGGGGGACGCTGATCCACCGCCTGATCGAACGCATGCCCGCCGTGCCGCGTGACGAGCGCGAAGAAGCTGCGCTCGGCTGGCTGGCGCGGCAGGCCGCCGATTTTGCGCCAGACCAGCACGAGGACATGGTGCGCGCGGCCTGTGCCGTGCTCAACCATCCCGACTGGCAGGGGGTGTTCGGGCCGCAGTCGCTCGCCGAAGTGCCGCTGGCTGCTGTTGTCGAGGGGCGCGTGGTCTCGGGCAAGATCGACCGCCTGCTGATCGAGGACGAGCGCGTGCTGATCGTCGACTTCAAGACCGCGCGGCGTCCGCCAGCACGGCTTGAAGATGTGCCGGTGGCGACTTTGCGCCAGATGGCGGCCTATGCCGCGGCGCTCGGCGCGATCCATCCGGGCCGCCGGGTCGAGGCCGCGCTCCTTTATACCCATGCGCCGCACCTGATCGCGGTTCCGCCCGGGGTTCTGGCGCTCCATCGGCCCCAGCCTGTCTAGATTTGCCTGTCTAGATTTGCCTCGGGGGGGACGAGCAAAGCTTTCTGCACTGCGTGGTTGTCAGGGCCGCGCCAGCGCCTAGATACTGATCCAAACGTTCAAAGGAGTTCTGTTTCATGTCGACCAAGGCCGTCACCGACGCTAGCTTTTCCGCCGATGTCCTCGAATCGGGCAAGCCCGTGCTCGTCGATTTCTGGGCCGACTGGTGCGGTCCGTGCAAGATGATCGCCCCGGCGCTCGAAGAAATCGCCGAGGAACTGGCTGACAAGGTGACCATCGCCAAGGTGGACATCATGGAAAACACCGCCACGGCCAGCAACTTTGGCGTGCAGTCGATCCCGCTGCTGATCCTCTTCAAGGATGGCAAGCCAGTCGCCCAGAAGCTGGGTGCGGCGCCCAAGAGCCAGCTCAAGGGCTGGCTGGAAAGCGTTCTCTAAGGCCCTTTCTCCTCCCCGCTCGCGGGGAGGGGGACTGCCCGCGTAGCGGGTGGTGGAGGGGTTCCTCCCCTCCGTCAGGCCTGTGGCCTGCCACCTCCCCACGGTGTGGGGAGGATCTTTGGGGCACTGCTGTTGTTCCTCCCCGCTCGCGGGGAAGGGGACCGCCCGCGTAGAGGGTGGTGGAGGGGTTCCTCCCCTCCGTCAGGCCTGTGGCCTGCAACCTCCCCACGGTGTGGGGAGGATCTTTGGGGTCTGTCCTGCTGTTGTTCCTCCCCGCTTGCGGGGAGGGGGACCGCCCGCGCAGCGGGTGGTGGAGGGGTTTCTACAGGTCGCGCAGGCGCTGGGCCATGGCGTTGAACAGGGCCGGGCTCGATGCGGCGATCAGCCCGCGCTGGCCGATCTGGTCGACGCGATAGGGTGTGCCGTCTGGCCTTGCCGCCTTGCCGCCCGCCTCGTTGACGAACAGCACCCCGGCGGCATGGTCCCAGGGCAGGGTGCGCTCGAAGATCGAGACATCGTTTACCCCCAGCACCAGACGCGGATATTGCTCGGCCGCGCAGCGCGGAATGTCGACCACGGTGTAGTGGGGCAGGATGTGCTGGCGCATCGCCTCGCGCTGGGCGGCGTCCATGAACACGGTGGAAATCGCGGCGACGGGCGGGGTCTGTCCGGTCGTCTGCGCGCGCACCGGCTTGCCATCGACAAAGGCACCGCGCCCGTCTTGCGCGGTACACAGACGGCGCGTGAGTACGTCGTAGATCCAGCCTGCCACACAGACGCCATCATGCGCCAGCGCGATCAGCACGCCGAAGGGCGGGCGCCCGGCGGCGAAATTGTTGGTGCCATCGAGCGGGTCGATGATCCAGCACAGGCCCTGTTTGAGCCGCTCGAACACCGACGGATCGGCATGGGCAGCTTCCTCGCCCACGATCTGCGCCTCGGGCAGGATGCGCGCGAGGCCCTCGGCCAGCAGCCGTTCGGCATGGGTGTCGGCCACGGTCACCACGTCGTCGGCGGCCTTGGCGGTCACGTCGTGTTCGGCAAGCTGGCGATAGCGCGGGGCGATGGCTTCATCGGCCACGCTGGCGATCAGGGCTGAAACAGCCTGGTCGAGCGCGGGAGTCCAGCTCATGTGAAGGGGACCGCGGCGATGTCCTGAAAACCGGGGCGCGTGCGCAGGCGGGCCATCCAGTCTTCGACATGGGGCAGCGAGGGGCGCTCGACGGGGAGGTGGAACCAGGTGTGGGCATAGGTGCCCATCGGGATGTCCGCGACGCCGAAGCTGTCGCCCGAGAGCCAGGGCGTGCGGGCCAGTTGCGCGTCGAGCAGGGCCATCAACTCGGCGCAGGCCGCCGCCGATTTGGCCACGACCGGATCGGAGCCGTCCTTGCCGCCGCGCACGCAGCCCAGGAACGCCTCGCGCTGGGCGTCGGCATAGAGGAACTGCCAGTCCATCCACTGATCACCCTGCGCGCGCACCGCCGGATCGGCAGGCCACAGCGCCGGAGCATGGGCGGCGAACAGGTAACGCAGGATCGCGTTCGATTCCCACACCACAACATCACCATCCTCGATCATCGGGACCAGATGGTTGGGGTTCTTGGCGAGATAGTCGGGCGTGTAGCCGAATTTCCCGCCCATCTCGCGCCGTTCGAAGGGCAGGCCGCATTCCTGCGCGGCCCAGACCACTTTCTTGACGTTGTGCGAATTGATGCGGCCCCAGATGATGAGCATGGTCTTGTTTTAGCTCCGGTAGTCGGCGTTGATCGAGATGTAGCCGTGGGTGAGGTCGCAGGTCCAGACCGTGGCGCGGCCTTCGCCAAGGCCCAGATCGACCGTGATGGCGATTTCGCGGCCCTTGAGGTGGGCGGCAACGGGCGCTTCGTCGTAGTCGGCGACGGGCTGGCCGTCCTTGGCTGTCCAGATGCCGCCAAAGCCGATCGACAGGCGGTCGCGATCCGCCGGTTCGCCCGCCTTGCCCACGGCCATGACCACGCGGCCCCAATTGGCGTCCTCGCCTGCGATGGCAGTCTTGACCAGCGGCGAATTGGCGATGGCCAGGCCCACGGTGCGCGCGCTGGCGTCCGAAACAGCGCCCGTGACGCTGACCGCGATGAACTTCTGCGCGCCTTCGCCATCCTTGACGACGAGGTGGGCGAGCTGGCGGCAGATGTCCTCGATGGCGGCAGCAAAGGCATCGGCGCCAGCGTCGGCGCGGCTGGTGAGCGGGGCATTGCCCGCCTTGCCGGTGGCAAAGGCCAGCACGGTGTCGCTCGTCGAGGTGTCGCTGTCGACGGTGATGCACGAGAACGTGCGGGTGTTGGCCGCCGACAGGCATTCCTGAAGGAAGGCGGGCGAAACGGCGGCATCGGTGAAGATGTAGCCGAGCATCGTGGCCATGTCGGGCGCGATCATGCCCGAACCCTTGATGATCGCGCTCAGGGTCACGGTGGTTTCGCCGATCACCGCCTGCGCGGTTGCGCCCTTGGCGAACGTGTCGGTCGTGCCGATGGTGTTCGCGGCCTCTTCCCAGGTGCAGGGCTGGGCAAGGAGGGCCGCCTCGATCCCGGCGCGGGCCTTGTCCTTGGGGAGCGGCACGCCGATCACCCCGGTCGAGGACACGAAGACCTGCTCGCGCGGGCAGCCGCGGTGGGCGGCGACCTGATCCATGATCGCCTCGACCGCCTCGCGCCCGCGATAGCCGGTGAAGGCATTGGAATTGCCCGCATTGACGACGAGCGCGCGGGCCGCGCCTTGCGCCACGTTCTGGCGGCCCAGTTCGACCTCGGACGAGCAGCAGACATTGCGGGTAAAGACCCCGGCCACGCTCGTGCCTTCGTCGAACTCCACATACGTCAGGTCGCAGCGGCCCCAGTCCTTGTATCCGGCGCGGGCCACGCGCGGGGTGACCCCGGCAATCGCGGGGAGGGCGGGGAAGGGCGAGGCGAGCGGTGAAATGGCGTCGGACATGGCGCCGTTCCCTAGCGGCTTGGCCGGGCGGCGTCCATGGGTGAGAAAGGCGAGGGGCATAGGGGAAGAAGGGGGGAATTTCGTCGTTTCGGGTGGACGTTTCGCTGCGGCTTGCCTATCTCAAAGCGCAATGCGGTTTCTGCTTGTCCTGTTTGCCCTGCTCAGCGGCCTGTCGCTGCCCGAGGTGGCCAATGCCACCACGCGCACCGAAGTGGCCGGATGCGCGGCTGTGGCGAGCGTTTCGGCAGCCGCGCCGACGGCCTGCGTGGTCGCAGCGGCGCGGGTCATGGCGGCCCGTCCGGTGTTCGATCCCGCGCAGGGGGTGCTGCCTGCATCGGCGCGGTCTTTCGGTCTGGCGCCGGGCCTGCCGCATCGTTCGGACCGCGCGCGGGAATGAGCCGCGCCTGAGGGCGGCCTTGCGCGCCCTGTCCTGATTTGGGCTGTCCTGATTTGGGGGCCCTGCCTTTGCTGTGCGGGCACCAATCCTTGTCTTTCGCGTTGCCGGTTCCATGCGCGCGCCCTTTGAGGCCCTCGCGCCCGGCTTTGCCGCCACCATCACATGCATCTCATGCATCGCATAACGGGGAACCACCGCCATGTTCGGCGCACTTGCCAAGTCCATTTTCGGTTCGTCCAATGATCGTTACGTCAAGTCGCTCGACAAGCAGGTGAAGAAGATCGCCGCCTTCGAGGATACCATGAAGGCGATGAGCGACGAGGAACTGGCCGCCCAGACGGTCAAGTTCCGGGGTCAGCTCGAAGCGGGAGCGACCCTCGACGACCTCCTGCCCGAAGCCTTTGCCACCGTGCGCGAGGCGGCGGTGCGCGCGATGGGGATGCGCCATTTCGACGTGCAGATGATCGGCGGCATCGTGCTGCACCGGGGCGAGATTGCCGAAATGCGCACCGGCGAGGGCAAGACCCTGGTCGGCACGCTGGCGGTCTATCTCAACGCGCTCGAAGGCAAGGGCGTTCACGTGGTGACCGTGAACGACTATCTCGCCCGCCGCGACGCCGAGACGATGGGCGTGCTCTATGAATTCCTGGGCCTGACGGTCGGCGTGATCGTGCCCAACCTCAACGAGTACGAGCGCCGTCAGGCCTACGAGGCCGACATTACCTATGCCACCAACAACGAACTGGGCTTCGACTACCTGCGCGACAACATGAAGCACGAGCGCTCGCAGATGGTGCAGCGCCCGTTCAACTTCGCGATTGTCGACGAAGTGGACTCGATCCTGATCGACGAGGCACGCACCCCGCTGATCATTTCGGGGCCGACCGACGACAAGAGCGAACTTTATGTGTCGGTCGATGCGGTGGTCAAGCAGATCGACCCCGAGCTTTACGAGGCCGACGAGAAGACCAAGAGCATCACGCTGACTGAAGACGGAGTGGAATGGGTCGAGCGTCGCCTTGAGGAAGCCGGCATACTGGTCGGCTCGAACCTCTACGATGTCGAGAACACGATGGTCGTCCACCACCTCGACCAGGCGCTCAAGGCCAATGTCATGTTCAAGCGTGACATCGACTACATCGTCAAGGACGACAAGGTCGTGATCATCGACGAGTTCACCGGCCGCATGATGGATGGCCGGCGCTGGTCGAACGGTCTGCACCAGGCGGTCGAGGCCAAGGAAGGCGTCAAGATCGAGCCGGAAAACCAGACCATGGCCTCGATCACCTTCCAGAACTATTTCCGCATGTACCCCAAGCTGGCGGGCATGACCGGCACCGCCGCGACCGAGGCGACCGAGTTCTTCGAAATCTACAAGATGAACGTCGTCACCATCCCGACCAACCTGCCCGTGAAGCGGATCGACGAGGAGGACGAGTTCTACAAGAACACGCTCGACAAGTTTGCCGCCATCGCCCGCCTGATCCGCGAGAAGAACGAGATCGGCCAGCCGGTGCTGGTCGGCACGGTCTCGATCGAGAAGTCGGAACTGCTCAGCGAGTTCCTCACCCGCGAGGGCGTCAAGCACGCGGTGCTCAATGCCCGCTTCCACGAGATGGAAGCCCATATCGTGGCCCAGGCCGGGCGTCTTGGCGCGGTGACCATCGCCACCAACATGGCCGGGCGCGGGACCGACATCAAGCTGGGCGGCAACCTCGAATTCCGCATCGATGACGAGCTGCGCGACGTGCCCGAAGGCCCCGAGCGCGAGGCCGCGATTGCCCGCATGGCCGCCGAGATCAACGCCGAAAAGGCCAAGGTTCTGGAAGCGGGCGGCCTGTGCGTGATCGGCACCGAGCGCCACGAAAGCCGCCGCATCGACAACCAGCTGCGTGGCCGTTCGGGCCGTCAGGGCGATCCGGGGCTGTCCAAGTTCTATCTGTGCCTCGAGGACGACCTCCTGCGCATCTTCGGGCCCGACACGCTGTTTGCCCGCATGATGAATTCCAACCTTGCCGATGGCGAGGCCATCGGTTCCAAGTGGCTGTCCAAGGCCATCGAGAACGCGCAGAAGAAGGTCGAGGCGCGCAACTACGACATCCGCAAGCAGGTCGTCGAATACGACGATGTGATGAACGACCAGCGCAAGGTGATCTACGAGCAGCGCTCGGACATCATGGACGCGCAGGCGGTCGACGATGTCGTGCTCGACATGCGCCACGAGACGATCAACGCCATCGTTGGCGATGCCTGCCCGCCCGGTTCCTATCCCGAGCAGTGGAACGTCGAAGGCCTCAAGGAGCGCGTCGCCGAAGTGCTGGGCATGACCCCGCCGATCGACGACTGGCTGGAGGAAGACGCGGTCGAGCCCGACCTCATCAGCGAGCGCCTGATCGCGCTGGCCGATGCCCACATGGCCGCCAAGCTTGACACGGTCGAGCCCGAGACCTGGCGCGGTCTTGAGAAGTCGATCCTGCTCGAACGTCTCGACCATCACTGGAAGGAGCATCTGGCGACCCTCGATGCGCTGCGTCAGGTGGTCTACTTGCGCGCCTATGCCCAGAAGACGCCGATCAACGAATACAAGCAGGAAGCCTTCGGGCTGTTCGAGAAGATGCTCGACGGAATCCGCGAGGATGTGACGCGCATCCTGATGATCAGCGAGATCCGCATGCAGCCGATCGACCAGATGGGCGATTTCCAGTTGCCCGAACTGCCCGATTTCCTCACCAGCCATATCGATCCGTTTACCGGCGAGAACGATGCCGCGCCCCAGGTTCCGGGGGCGGCGGCGATGCTGGGGGCGCTGGGCGGCGGTCTTGGTGGCAGCGGCTTTGGCGGCGCGGCCCCGGCCCCCGTTCCCGGCCAGGACCCCTATGCGGGGCAGGGCGTGAACCGCAATGCGCCGTGCCCGTGCGGCTCGGGCCAGAAGTACAAGCACTGCCACGGCGTGGCGGCCTGACACGGCGCATCGCGCCACCCGGACATAATATGAAAAGGCCCGCCACAAGACCGGCGGGCCGCACATGCAGGAGCCCTTTGTGGACAAGACGATCAAGTTGACCTTTAGCGAAGACGAAGCCGAGATGCTGGTCGATGCTCTCGAAGTGGACCTCGAAGGCTACCTCGAATCGGCCAAGGAAGCGCGCGGCAACGGCAACCGCGCCGATGTCGAGACGTTCACCGAAGCGGCTGACCGCATCGGCAAGCTGATCGCCAAGATCCGCGCCAAGCTCGACTGATCCTCCCCGGACTGCGCGAGCCTGAATAAAAAAGGCTCCGGCTGATCCAGCCGGGGCCTTTTTCGTGTCATGCTCTGGCGCGCAGGCTCACCACAGGTGGGCGCGCTTGTCGGGCGCAATGTACATCGCATCGCCCGGCTTGATGCCGAAGGCCTGATACCAGCCCTCGATATTGGGCAGCGGGCCAAGGATGCGGAAACGCGGCGGGCTGTGCGGGTCGGTCGTCACCTGGCTGCGCAGGAAATCCTCGCGCGCGCGTGAACGCCAGGCCTGCGCGAACGAGAGGAAGAACCGCTGGTCGCCGGTCAGTCCGTCGATCAGCGGGGCCTCGTGGCCGCCCAGCGCGGTGTGATAGGCCACCAGCGCGACCTGAAGCCCGGCCAGATCGGCGATGTTCTCGCCCATCGTCAGGCCCGGATTGATGAACGATCCGGGCGCGACTTCGAATTTTGCATATTGCGCGCCGAAGACTTTGGCCTCGGCGTCGAAGCGGGCGCCGTCCTGCGCGGTCCACCAGTCGGTAATCGCGCCTTTGGCGTCGATCTTGCGGCCCTGGTCGTCGAAGCTGTGGCTGATCTCGTGGCCGATGACCGCGCCGATGGCGCCATAGTTGACCGCCAGATCAGCCTTGGGATCGAACAGCGGGGGCTGGAGGATGCCTGCCGGGAACACGATCTGGAGCTTGGCCCCGGCATTGTAGGCGTTCACGATCTGCGGGTTCATGCTCCACTTGGCGCGGTTGACCGGCTTGCCGAGGTCTTCCATGCCATAGGCCGCATTGAACGCCGCGCCGCGCACGACATTGCCATAGAGATCGTCGGCCTTGATCTCCAGCCCGTCATAATTGCGCCAGACATCGGGATAGCCGACCATGACGTCGATTTTCGCGAGCTTGTCGAGGGCGGCCTGCTTGGTAGCCGGTTCCATCCAGGTATTGGCATTGATCCGCACGACGAAGGCCTTGCGCAGGTTGGCCACCAGATCCTGCATCTGCGCCTTGGCTTCGGGCGGGAAGTGTTTGGCGACATAGGCCTGTCCGGCCAGTTCGCCCAGCTGCGCGTTGACCAGTTCGATCCCGCGCTTCCAGCGTGGCTTGATCTGGTCGACGCCGCTGAGCGTGCGGGCAAAGGCGAACTGGCTGTCGACCATCGCATGGGTCAGGTAGGGCGAGGCATCGTCGGCCATGTGGAAGACCTGCCAGAGCCGCAGCGTGTCGAGGCTGGTCTGGTCACAGAGCTTCGCGAGGTCGGCAATCGCGCTCTTCTCGCGCACGATCATGCGCTTTTGCGGGGGAACCTTGCCGCCCTCGAAGAAGGCCGCCCAGTCGAAGCCGGGGGCAAAGGCTTCCAGTTCGGCAAGGCTCATCGGGTTGTTGGTGGCGTTGCGGTCGCGGCGGCGGGCCACGTCCCAGCTCAGGCTGGCGATCGAGGTCTCGAAGGTCAGGATTGCCTGCGCGCCGGCCTCGGGGTTCTTTTCGCCCACGGCCTTGAGCGTGCGGGCGATATAGGCGAGGTAGGCGCCGCGCTGGCGGGCGAAGCGGGGCAGCAGGTAATAGTCGCGGTCGGGCAGGCCAAGGCCCGACTGGCCCAGGGTCAGCACCGATTGCGTGGCGTCTGCCGTGTCGGGCCCGACGTAGAAGCCGAACAGGCTGTTGCCCAGGCCATAGTGCGCCGCGCCCATCGCGCGGGCGAAGGCGGTCTTGTCGGACAGCGCGCGTATCGGCGCCAGATCGGCCAGCAGCGGGGCGAGGCCGCGCTTTTCGATGGCCGCCTCATCGAGGAAGCTGGCGTAGAGCGCGCCGACCTTGCCATCGCGCGGGGCCTGCTCGACGAGCGCGCGCATCTGGCCCTGAACCTGCTCGTCCATCAGCGCGAGCGTGCCGATCTGCGGACGGTCGGCGGGGATCGGCGTGCGCGCCTTCCATGCGCCGTTGGCATAGGCATCGAAATCGTCGCCCGGCTTGATTGCAAGGTCGCGGCCGCTCAGATCGACGCCCCAGCCGCCGATGGGCATGGGCGCCGAGGCGGGAGCAGGGGAGGCAGGCAGGGGCGTCTGGGCGAGCGCCAGACCCGGCGTGCCGAAGGCCAGAAGGGCGGTGCAGGCCATTGTTCTGGCGCGCAGCGCCTGCCTGTTCAAACGCCGCATGTTCAAACGAGTTTCGTTCACTACCGGTCCTGTCCTTGCATTGCCTCGGTCTTGGCCGGGCATCGCGCGGGGCGCGGGCGGGCTGGTCAACCCGTGCCCGATGGACGGCACAGTGGGGTCGATCAACGACGTCGCAGCAGGGTCTTGACGCTGATCGCCACGGTGGCCTGCTTGGCGTCGAAGCCGGTTTCCTGTTCGATGTCGGTGCGGATCTGCGAGATCTGGCTGTCGGGCAGGTGCTCGATGCCGATGAATTCGCCGCGTGCGCCTTCGAGCGCGCGGATCAGTTCGTCGAGCTTGGCCTGCATGGCTGCCGCGTCGCGGTTCTGGGCGTTCTGGATCACGAAGACCATCAGGAAGGTGACGATGGTGGTCCCGGTGTTGATCACCAGTTGCCATGTATCGGACCAGTGAAAGATCGGCCCGGAAATGCCCCAGCCCAGAATGATCATGGTGGCCAGGGCAAAGCTGGCGGGCTGGCCGGCCCAGGCCGAGATGCGATTGGCAAAGGCGGTGAAAAGCCGGTCCATTGCACGAAGTTCCTTGTCTTGATCGGGGGTTTTTGTCGGACTTTCTGGTAGGCGATCGGCACGGGAACGATAAGCTGGATTTCGGTGCTGCGTGCGCTGTGCGAGGCCTATGCGGCTGACGACGCGCAGGAGGCTTTCCCGAGGTTTCAGAACACATCTGCATGGCCCGGTATGCAGGCGGGCAAGGCTCGCCGTTGCCGCCTTTGCAACAGGGCGGGGGATCAGGAAAATCCTGCCGCTATTTCAGCCTGTTTGGGGACACCCGGGCCAGAATGCGGGCCAGTTCCCGGCGCGGGCGCATGAAGAGGGCGGGGGCTGAAAACAGCCGCTGCTTGACATCGATCAGCGTGACCGGCCCCGCGCCCGAGAGCGTGTGCAGGCCATCAAGAAAGGGCGCCGCCGCAGCGGGCGGGCGCAGCAGGCCCCGTTCGCTGGCGACCAGCCCGGTTTCGTCGATGCGCTCGATGGTCAGCAAGCGGATCGCGCAGCCATAGGAGTGCGTGCAGTCCTGCACCGGCAGCACGATCTGGCCGTCGATATGTACCACCGGTCCGGCCGGGCGCACCCCGCGCGGGTCGATTCGCAGCGGATTGGCCCGGTGGGGTGTCCACGGACCGGCCAGGTCGGGGGCCCAGGCGGCATGAAGATGGGTGAGCCGTTCGCGGGGGGTGCCGGCGGGGGAATAGAACATCCACCAGCGATCCCCGATCCATTGCGGCGTCGCATCGAGCGCGGGCAGGTCGATCCTGCCGACCCGCTCCCACTCGAAGGGAAAGGCGCGCGCGCGATAGAGCCACTGGCCACCGCTCGCGCTGGTTTCGGGGATCATCCATGTTGCGCCGTCATGCTCGACCAGCAACGGATAGGAGACGTGCCAGGGCTCGCGCAGGACTTCGCGCGTTTCGAGCACGCGCAGCGAGGCATCGAGCACATGGACGGCGATGGCGCCATGGGCGCTGCGGTAATCGAACGTCTCGACGAAGACGTGGAGCAGGCCATTGCGCCAGATCCCGAACGGGTCGGCGGAAAATTGCAGGGCGGGCGCGGCAGGCAGCCAGTGGCAAGGCAGGCCATCGAGGCTGCCTCGCCGGATGATCGTATCGACAGAGGCTCCAACGACCATGGGGCGCCAGATGTCCTTCTTCCATTCCATCGCGCCGCGTCAGCCGCCCATGCCTTGAGAGTCCCGGTCTCATGTGGATGTTTTCCATCGCTTCCCTGCTGCTGCGCGGTGCAACGGTCAATCCTGCCGCGCCATCATTTTTGTCGCCGCTTGGGACAGAATGGCCGTGCCGGGGATAAAGGAAGGTCCGATGACGGAAACAAAAAAGCCGGCCCGAAGGCCGGCTCTTGCAAACCGCTGGAAACCAGTGGTTTAAATGGTCGGGGAGAGAGGATTCGAACCTCCGGCCCCTGCCTCCCGAAGACAGTGCTCTACCAGGCTGAGCTACTCCCCGACCGGAGCGGTTCGGGCTAGGCCGTCCCCGCTGGGCAGGCCCGCCCTATATGCGGGGGATTCCGGGCGCGCAAGCTTCGTTTTTCAAAAACTTATCAACAGCTTAGAAAAATATGTAAAAACAGTGACTTGGCCTGTTTGCGGGCAATATGCGGGCCAGCGTGTTGGCCTGCGGGCGGGGGCGGACTATGCATTGCGGCCATGACGATGGCTTCCGAATCCCGCTCTGCCGCCCAGAATATTCATTATGAAGGGCAATATCTCGACCTCATGCGCCGCATCTGGGAGCATGGTGACGAACGCATGGACCGGACCGGGGTGGGGACGCGCGCGGTGCTGGGCGCACAGTTGCGGTTCGACCTTGCCGACGGGCGCGTGCCGCTGCTGACGACCAAGCGCGTGTTCTGGAAAACGGCGACCCGCGAATTCCTGTGGTTCCTGACCGGGGATACCAATATCCGCGCGCTTTGTGCACAAGGGGTGGAGATCTGGACCGACTGGCCGCTCGACCGGTATCGCCGCGAATCCGGCGAGGCGATCAGCCGCGAGGCCTTTTCGCAGCGGATCGTGGCTGATGAAGCCTTTGCCGCGCGCTGGGGCGATCTGGGCCCGGTCTATGGCAAGCAGTGGGTCGATTGGCCGGTCTATGAGCCGGCGGGCGAGGACGGGCTGTTCCGCCGCCGCCCGCAAGGGATCAACCAGGTGGCCCAGCTGATCGCGGGGCTGCGCAGCAATCCGGGCGGGCGCCGCCATATCGTCGAGGGCTGGAACGTGGCCGAGCTGGACGCGATGGCGCTGCCGCCGTGCCACAAGACCTATCAGTTCCATGTCGCGGGCAATCGCCTCTCCTGCGTGCTCTATCAGCGCAGTTGCGACGTGGTGCTGGGTTTGCCGTTCAACTTGTGGGGTGCTGCGCTGTTTGTGCACATGGTGGCGCAGCAATGCGATCTTGAACCGGGCGAGCTGGTGTGGATGGGCGGGGACACCCATCTCTATCTCAACCATGCCGATCTGATCGCCGAACAACTGACGCGCGTGCCTGCGGGCGCACCGCGCCTGACCATCGCGCGCCGCCCCGAGACGATCTTTGACTATCGGATCGAGGATTTTTCGGTCGAGGGCTACCATCCGCAAGGGCATCTTTCCGCGCCGGTTGCGGTTTGAGCGCGCGGGTCACAGGAAAATGCACCTGTGACGATGCGATTTTGGTCCCGTGTTTCCGGGCACTTTCCCAGTAATCCACAGCTCGTTGTAAAAATTGTGCGGGTCAGTTTGTTGACAGAAATGCGAGGGGCGCATAGAGGCCGCGTCACCCCAAGGGAAGTGCGGGTGTAGCTCAGTTGGTTAGAGTGCCGGCCTGTCACGCCGGAGGTCGCGGGTTCGAGCCCCGTCACTCGCGCCACTCCCTTGGGGATGCCGTTTCACGGCGTCAGTTGCGGAAAGGGTTAAGCCTTTCCATTCGGTTGTTTTTCTCATGAAAAATTGCCGGTTGACAGTGAAATGGACGCGCCTTAGAGGCGCAGCATTCCAAGATGCGCGGGTGTAGCTCAGTTGGTTAGAGTGCCGGCCTGTCACGCCGGAGGTCGCGGGTTCGAGCCCCGTCACTCGCGCCACTTGGATCGCACAAGAAGGCCCCCGAAAGGGGGCCTTTTTTGTTGCGCGCAAGGCGGGCGATCTTGCGCCAGATAATGGGGTCCAAGGGGCAATGGCCCCTTGCTGTTCTCTTTTCTTTTTTATTTTTGACGGGCTCTCAGCCCCAGCGCCCGGTTTCCATCCAGATCAGGAAACGGCGCAAGGGCAGCAGCCAGATCGTCCCGAGGACGAGATAGACGGGCGCTTGCGCGAGAATCGGCAAGGCGCCGATCCATGGCGAAAGCCCCATGATCACACCGGCATAGACCGCCAGTCCCGCCAGCAGCAGCAGGATGCCCACCGGCTTGCGCCACGTCGGAGTGGGGGGGATCAGAATGGACCGTAGAGGCGCGTGGGCGTGACCACGGCGCGCAAGGGGTGGTCGTGGGCCTCGTGGGGGAGGGCGTCGACGCATTGCGCGTCCCAGCCCATGCCGATCGCGGTGGCGCCGGGGTTGGCGGAAAACCAGCGATCGTAATGGCCGCCGCCCTGGCCCAGGCGCGCGCCCTGCGCCGTAAAGCCGACGAGGGGCACGAACAGCACACTCGGGGTCATTTCCGGCGCGTGAGCGGGGGGCTGTTTGACGCCCCAGGGATCGGCTTCGAGATCTTCTTCGAGCGGGGGCACTTGCCACTGGCGGAACTGCATCGGCGCTTCGCGCGTGGCAAACCAGGGCAGGGCGACCGCGTGCCCGGCTTCATGGAAGAACGCCGCATAGCTTGCTGCGGGGGCTTCCCAGCGCCCGGCATTGTAGACGCCGATGACCGCGTTTGCGGGGATCAGGTCGAGCAGCGGGGCCGGTGGTCGGCGAAACAGCAGGGCGCGGGTGCGCGGATCGAGCCCTTCGACATGGGCGCGGCGCGCGGCGCGCAACCGGCTGCGCAGCGCCTGCTTTTCGGCTGCCGCCTGCTTGTCGGTCACGGCGTCCGTTTTGGCAGCGGCTTCTTCGGAAAAGGGGGGTGACGGGCCCACCATGGGTCGTTCTCCGGGAAAATCCTCTGACGCCTCAACGTCAGGTGGGGACCATGTGCCTGTGCCAGGGCCCAGGTAGGGACAGCCCCCTTGGATTTGCTTATAGCCTCAGGGATGTTTCATGCGGCGCGTGCCGGGCAGAACCCGTCAGGGAGTGATCTAGGCCATGGACTCGCCCGGCTCAAGGGGAGCGGCGAGATTTTGCGCGAGTTTTTCGATCCGCTCGGCAAGGCCTGCCACGCGGGCGACCAGTTCGGGCGGCGGTTCGACCGTGGTGGTGACGGGCTCCGGGGCAGGGCGGCTGTGCAGTTCGTGCAGTTCGTCGGCCAGCATGAGCGAGGCAAACAGCATCATGCGCGCCTCGCCCTGGTTGGCGATCGTGCCCATGCGTCGCACGCGCTCGTCGATCATCCGGCCGAGCATCTCGACATGGGCTTCCTCGCCGCTGGCCACCGCAATCGTCAGTGCCCGGCCGCCAATGTCCAGTGTCACGTTGGTCATCTGCATGGCTGGATCGCGATCCTTGAAGGGAGCAGGGGGTGAGGCGTCGTTGTCGATGGTGCCGATTTATTGGGGCAGGCTGGAAAGCAGCAGGTCGAGTTGTTGCAACTGGGCATCGACCCGTTCCTTGAGCTTGTGGTGACGGGTCTTGAGTTCGCTCAGCTCGACCTGGGTCGACTGGGCCGTTGCGGCCTGGGTCTCGCGCTCGTTCATGCGCTGGGCGACCGCGCCTTCGAGGCGGGCCAGCGCCAGTTCGATCCGTTCAACTGCGGAAAAAAGGTCTGAAGTGCCATTTGATATAGCCATGGCTTCACCGGTATCACACTGGCTCGTCCCTGCAAATTCCCCCTGCGCACGGATGTGGGGAAGGATCGGTGAAGTGAAAAGCGGTCAGACTGCGCTGTCAATCGCAGCTATGGCCCAATTGCGCGCAATTCCGGGCCCCTTGTTCTTGACGCTGGCAGGCAGGGGAACCAAAGAGGCGGCGATTTATCCGAATCAACACGTACCGGCGCCCGAGCGCGCAAGGCCTCGATGTGCAAAAGGACATTAACTCGAGTATGACAAGCGATCCGACCGCGCTGGCAAACATGGCCAACGCGATCCGTGCGCTGGCGATGGACGCGGTCCAGGCAGCGGAATCCGGCCACCCCGGCATGCCCATGGGCATGGCCGACGTAGCCACTGTGCTGTGGTCGCGCTTCCTGAAGTTCGACCCTGGCGCGCCCAAGTGGGCCGATCGCGACCGCTTCGTGCTGTCGGCGGGGCACGGCTCGATGCTGCTCTATTCGCTGCTTCATCTCTCGGGCTATGCCCAGCCCACGATGGATGACATCCGCGATTTCCGCCAGCTGACCAGCCCTTGCGCCGGCCACCCGGAAAACTTCCTGCTGCCCGGCGTCGAATGCACGACCGGCCCGCTGGGCCAGGGTTTTGCCATGGCCGTGGGCATGGCGATGGCCGAGCGCCACCTCAACGCCCAGTTCGGCAGCGATCTGGTCGATCACCGCACCTGGGTGATCGCGGGCGACGGGTGCCTGATGGAAGGCATCAACCACGAGGCCGTGGGCCTTGCCGGTACGCTCGGCCTTGGCCGCCTGATCGTGCTGTGGGACAACAACAAGATCACCATCGACGGCGACACCTCGCTTTCGACCAGTGAAGACGTCCTCGCGCGCTATGAAGCCAGCGGCTGGCACACCGAGGATTGCGACGGTCACGATTTCGTCGACATCGAGCGCGCGATTGCCGCGGCCATGGCCGATGGCCGTCCCTCGCTGATCTCGTGCCGCACGGTGATCGGCAAGGGCGCCCCCAACAAGCAGGGCGGCCACAATGTCCACGGTTCGCCGCTGGGCAAGGACGAGATCGCCGCAGCCCGCGAATATCTGGGCTGGAGCGCGGCTCCCTTCGAGATTCCGGCGCAGATCATGGCCGACTGGCGCGCCACGGGCGATGCTGGCCGCGACCTCCATGCCGAGTGGGACGCGCGCCTCGCTGCCGCTCCGCAGGGCGCCGAATTCATGCGTCGCATGGCTGGCGAGCTGCCCTCGGGCGAGGAAGCGGGCAAGGCCTTTGCCCAGTGGCTCGAAAAGAGCCAGAACATCGCCACGCGCAAGGCTTCGGAGCTGGCGCTTGAGGTGCTGACCCCGCTCGTGCCCGAAATGGTTGGCGGTTCGGCCGACCTGACCGGCTCGAACAACACCAAGACCAAGGCCACCACGCCGTTCGGTCCGGCCGACTATGCCGGTCGCTATGTCTATTACGGCATTCGCGAATTCGGCATGGCTGCGGCGATGAACGGCATGGCGCTGCACGGCGGGATCATTCCCTATGGCGGCACCTTCCTGATCTTTGCCGACTACTGCCGCAATGCGATCCGCATGTCGGCGCTCCAGCACCTGCGGGTGATCTACGTGCTCACGCACGATTCGATCGGCCTGGGTGAAGACGGCCCGACCCACCAGCCGGTCGAGACGATCATGAGCCTGCGCATGATCCCCAACCTTCAGGTCTTCCGCCCCGCCGACGCGGTGGAAACCGCCGAATGCTGGAACATCGCGCTCGCTTCGCCCGAGACGCCTTCGGTCCTCGCGCTGACCCGCCAGAACCTGCCGCAGTTGCGCCACGATGGCGCAATGCTGAGCGCGCAGGGCGCCTATCGCCTTGTTTCGGCGCAGGCCGCGCGCAAGGTCGTGCTGCTGGCGACCGGTTCGGAAGTGTCGCTGGCGGTCGATGTCGCCAAGGCACTGGAAGAGCAGGGTATCGGCGCCGATGTCGTCTCGATGCCGAGCTGGGAACTGTTCGAGAAGCAGGACGCCGCCTACAAGGCCGACGTGCTGCCCGCGGGCGTGCTCAAGGTTTCGATCGAGGCTGGCGTGACGCTGGGCTGGCAGAAGTATGTCGGCGATGGCCTGACCATCGGCATCGACAGCTTCGGGGCCTCGGCCCCCGCGCCGGTGCTGTTCGATCACTTCGGGCTGACCGTCGCCAAGATCGTTCCCCAGGTGCTCGCCCGTCTCGGGTGAGCGCCCGGCGGGGCCGGACGGACAGGGCCGGGCGTGCAGGGCCGGGCAGGCAGATAATTCTATAAATATTCCAGTCTCTTCAAATCGAGGGAGTAAGACCATGGCGACCAAGGTTGCAATCAACGGTTTCGGGCGTATCGGCCGCAATGTGGCCCGTGCCATTCTTGAACGTCCCGACTGTGGTCTCGAACTGGTGGCGATCAACGACCTGGCCAGCGCCAAGGCCAACGCGCTGCTGTTCAAGCGCGACAGCGTTCACGGCGCCTTCCCCGGCACTGTCGAGGTGGACGGCGATGACCTGGTCATCGACGGCAAGCGCATCAAGGTGACCGCCGAACGCGATCCGGCCAAGCTGCCCCACGCCGAACTGGGCGTCGACATCGCGCTCGAATGCACCGGCTTCTTCTGCGACCGTGAAGGCGGCCAGAAGCACATCGACGCGGGCGCCAAGAAGGTGCTGATCTCGGCTCCGGCCAAGAACGTCGACCTCACGGTCGTTTTCGGCGTCAACGACGACAAGCTGACCGCCGAGCACGTGATCGTCTCGAACGCGTCGTGCACCACGAACTGCCTCGCGCCGTTCGCCAAGGTGCTCAACGATTCGATCGGCATCGAGCGTGGCCTGATGACCACGATCCACAGCTACACCAACGACCAGAAGATCCTCGACCAGATCCACTCCGACCCGCGCCGTTCGCGCGCCGCGGCGATGAGCATGATCCCCACCACCACCGGTGCCGCGCGCGCCGTGGGCGAGGTTCTGCCCGAACTCAAGGGCAAGCTCGACGGTTCGGCCATCCGCGTGCCGACCCCGAACGTCTCGGTCGTCGACCTGACCTTCCAGCCCAAGCGCGACACCACCAAGGAAGAAGTCAACGCCCTGCTCAAGGCAGCGGCGGAAGGCCCGCTCAAGGGCGTCCTGGGCTACACCGAGGAACCGCTGGTCTCGATCGACTTCAACCACGATTCGCACTCGTCGACCATCGACAGCCTCGAAACCGCGGTGATCGACGGCAAGCTGGTGCGCGTGCTCTCGTGGTACGACAACGAATGGGGTTTCTCGAACCGCATGGTCGATACCGCCGGCGCGATGGCCGCGCTGATCTGATTGCCTGATTGAAGGCCCGGCTGCCCGCGCGCCTGCCTCCTTGCGAAAGGGGGCGGGGGCGGGCGCCGGGCCTTTCTCTTTCCAAAGGGGCAAATTGCATGACTTTCAAGACTCTGGACGATCTTGTTGACGTGGCCGGCAAGGCCGTGCTGGTGCGTGAAGACCTCAACGTGCCGATGGCCGATGGCAAGGTGAGCGACGATACCCGCCTGCGCGCGGCTGTCCCCACGGTGACCGAACTGGCCGACAAGGGCGCC
Organism: Novosphingobium capsulatum; assembly: GCA_015661825.1. Taxonomy (GTDB): domain Bacteria; phylum Pseudomonadota; class Alphaproteobacteria; order Sphingomonadales; family Sphingomonadaceae; genus Novosphingobium; species Novosphingobium pituita. Next base: position 8,169 of record DQVI01000111.1, on the reverse strand, counting down.
AAGGTACTCGTCCTCGCGCACTTCGGCCGTCCCAAGGGCGAACGCAGCGAAGCCAATTCGCTGGCCCAGATCGTTCCGGCCTTCGCCCATGTGCTGGGCCGCGAAGTGGTCTTCATCGCCGATTGCGCCGGGGCCGAGGCCGAAGCGGCCGTGGCCGCGCTGGCCGATGGCACGATTGCCGTTCTGGAAAACACCCGCTTCCACAAGGGCGAGGAAAAGAACGATCCCGAGCTCGTCGCCGCCATGGCGAAGCTGGGCCAGGCCTATGTGAACGACGCCTTTTCCGCCGCGCACCGCGCCCATGCCTCGACCGAGGGGCTGGCCCATGTGCTTCCCGCCTATGCGGGCCGCGCCATGCAGGCTGAACTCGAAGCGCTCGAAAAGGCGCTGGGCAACCCGGTCAAGCCGGTGGCAGCCGTCGTCGGGGGGGCCAAGGTCTCGACCAAGCTCGACGTGCTCAAGCACCTTGTCGGCAAGGTCGACCACCTGATCATCGGGGGCGGCATGGCCAACACCTTCCTCGCCGCGCGCGGCGTGGATGTGGGCAAGTCCTTGTGCGAACACGACCTGACCGGCACCGCCGAGGAAATCCTCGACAATGCCGACAAGGCCGGTTGCACCGTCCACCTGCCCTACGATGTCGTGGTGTCGAAGGAATTCGCGGCCAACCCGGCCTCGCTGCGCACCGCCAATGTCCACGAAGTGGCCGCCGACGAGATGATCCTCGACGTCGGGCCCGCTGCGGTCGAAGCGCTGGGCGACGTGCTCAAGACCTGCCGCACGCTGGTGTGGAACGGGCCGATGGGCGCGTTCGAGATGGCGCCGTTCGATGCGGCCACGGTGGCGCTGGCCCGCACGGCGGCAGCGCTGACCAAGGAAGGCTCGCTGGTTTCGGTGGCCGGGGGCGGGGATACCGTTGCCGCGCTCAACCATGCCGGTGTTGCGGCTGATTTCTCCTATATTTCAACCGCAGGTGGCGCTTTCCTCGAATGGATGGAAGGCAAGGAGCTTCCCGGCGTTGCGGCGCTGGAAGCCTGATTTCCAGTTCTGATCTGACAGGCGCGTGTTGCAGTGCAGCGCGTGCCTGTTTATTTTTGTACTCTGCATAGGTATGCGTAGTCAGATTCGCGGCGCTTTGGGGTGATACTCCGTGCGTTGCGCGCTCGTTCGCAGGCCTCCAAGTCATAGGATGATCCATGAACCACGCTGAAATGACCGAAAAGATGGCCGCCGGACATGGCTTCATCGCCGCTCTCGACCAGAGCGGGGGCTCGACCCCCAAGGCGCTCAAGGGCTACGGCGTCGAGGCCGACGCCTATTCGAGCGAAGAAGAGATGTTCGGCCTCATCCACGAGATGCGCAGCCGCATCATCCGCTCGGACGCCTTTTCGGGCGACAAGGTGATCGGCGCGATCCTGTTTGAACGCACCATGGACGGCACTGTCGATGGCAAGCCGGTTCCCGCCGCGCTGATCGAAAAGGGCGTGGTGCCCTTCATCAAGGTCGACAAGGGCCTTGAGGACGAAGCCAACGGCGTGCAGCTGATGAAGCCGATGCCCGAACTCGACGCGCTCGTCGCCCGCTCGAAGGCGCTGGGTGTGTTCGGCACCAAGGAACGCTCGGTGATCCACTCGGCCAATGCCGAAGGCATTGCCGCCGTGGTCAAGCAGCAGTTCGAGATCGGCAAGCAGATCCTTGCCGGTGGCCTGATGCCGATCATCGAGCCCGAAGTGAACATCAAGAGCGAAACCCGCGCCGAATGCGACGCGATCCTCGCCGCCGAGATCCTCAAGGAACTCGATGCCCTGCCCGAAGGCGTGCAGGTGATGCTCAAGCTCTCGCTGCCCAAGGTGCCCGGCACGTTCGACGCGCTGGTCGATCACCCCAAGGTGCTGCGCGTCGTGGCGCTCTCGGGCGGCTTTGCGCGCCCCGAAGCCTGCGCCGAACTGGCCAAGAACAAGGGCATCATCGCCAGCTTCAGCCGCGCCCTGCTCGAAGACCTGCGCTATCAGATGACGCCGGAAGAATTCGACGCGGCGCTGGGCGGCGCGATCGACGAAATCTTCGCCGGTTCGGTGAACAAGCTCGTCGCAGCCTGATTTTTTGCAGGCTTGACGCGTGAAAGGCGCTCCGGGGGAAACTCCGGGGCGCTTTTTCTTGGGCGTCGTGCGGTTTTGGGGGCGATGGACGGGGCCAATGGACTGGGCCAATGGACTGGGACGGGCGAACGGGCTAGGGGCGCAAGAATGACCGATCTTGCCAGCCAGCTTTATCTGATCTCGCCGCTCGATGTGACCGGCGCTTTCCCCGATCGCCTTGCCCGCGCGCTCGATGCCGGGCCCGTTGCGGCCTTCCAGTTCCGCGTCAAGGACATCGACGAGCATGGCGCGGCGCGTCTGGCCGAGCCGCTTCAGCGGATCTGCGCGGACCGCAACGTGGCCTTCATCGTCAACGATTCGGTGGGCCTGGCCAAGCGTCTGGGCGCCGACGGGGTCCATCTGGGGCAGGAAGACGGCGACGTGGCCGAGGCCCGCCAGCGTCTGGGCCGCGACGTGCAGATCGGTGTGACCTGCCACGGCAGCCGCCATCTGGCGATGGAAGCGGGTGAGGCCGGGGCCGACTATGTGGCCTTCGGCGCCTTTTTCCCGAGCACGACGAAGGATGCCAAGCACCGCGCCGAGCCCGACATCCTGACCTGGTGGTCGACCCTGTTCGAACTGCCCTGCGTGGCCATTGGCGGGATCACCCAGGCCAATTGCGCCCCGCTGGTGAGTGCGGGCGCCGATTTCCTCGCGGTGAGCGCGGCGGTGTGGAATGCCGATGGCATGAACGAGGCCCAAGCCGTGGCCGCCTTCATCGAGGCGATCAGGGCGGCCCCCCCACGCGAGACCGAAGGTCTGGCCTGAACCTGGCCAGTTTGCGCCATACCGGCCAAAGATAATGGGGTGCAGGGGCCCTTGGCCCCTGCGTCAGCCTTTTCTTTTTTCCATTTTTCGCGAAACGTGGGCAACGAGGACAACTTCTGATCTTTGATGTGCGCCCTTATGGTTTGCCTGAACTTTATTCGTCATCCCCGCGCAGGCGGGGATCCAGCTTTTGAGCCCCGTTCGCATGCGCGACCCTCGCAACTGGATTCCCGCCTGCGCGGGAATGACGAGAGATGTCTCAAGCATCGTTCCGTACTGTCTTTTGCAAACTCGGCACACTTCGAATTTGTCCACGCAACCGGGCGGCTTGCGCGCAGGAGAAACGTGACATGACGGCCAAGACCCACCCACACGAACCCCCGCCCAAAGAACTGACATGGCGCGGCGTCGCGCTCGGCGCGCTGCTCACGGTGGTCTTCACCGCCGCCAATGTCTATCTGGGCCTGCGCATCGGGCTGACTTTTGCGACCTCGATCCCCGCGGCGGTGATCTCGATGGCGATCCTGCGGCTGCTGCCCGGATCGACCATTCAGGAAAACAACATCGTCCAGACCATCGCCAGTTCGGCGGGCACGCTTTCGGCGATTGTCTTCGTGCTGCCCGGTCTGGTCATGGTCGGCTGGTGGAGTGGCTTTCCCTATTGGCAGTCGATGGCGGTGATCGCCATCGGCGGCATTCTGGGGGTGATGTATTCGGTTCCGCTGCGCCGCGCGCTGGTGACCGGGTCGGACCTGCCCTATCCCGAGGGCGTGGCTGCTGCCGAAGTGCTCAAGGTCGGCGCGGGCGAAGCGGGCTCGGAGGAAAACCGCAAGGGTCTGGCCGCCGTGGCGACCGGAACGGCGCTGTCCGCCGGGTATCCGCTGCTGGCCAAGCTGGGCGTGGTGGCCGAGGAGGCGAGCGGGGTATTCCGTCTGGGCGGCGGGGCAACAACGGCGGGGGGCGGGCTTTCGCTCGCGCTGATCGGGGTTGGCCATCTGGTCGGCCTTGCCGTGGGCCTTGCGATTTTGAGCGGGATCGTCATCGGCTTTGGCGTCCTGCTGCCGATCTATACCGCCGGGGGCGCACCAGCGGGCACCGATCTGGCCGATTTCGTCTCGGGCGTATTTCGCGCCAAGATCCGCTTTATCGGTGCGGGGACCATCGGCGTTGCCGCAATCTGGACCCTGCTGCGGGTGATCGGCCCGATCGTGCGCGGGATCGCGGGCGCGCTGGCGGCGAGCCGGGCGCGTGCGGCGCAGGGCTATGCCGGGCTCGACCTGACCGAGCGCGACTTGCCCATCGGCCTTGTCGGGGGCACGATCCTCGCGCTGATGCTGCCGATTGCGGGGCTTCTGGCGAGCTTTGCCAGTGGGGGCCCGGCGGCCGATCATCTGGTGGCGACGCTCGTGGCGACGGTGCTCTATGTTCTGGTCGCGGGCGTGATCATTGCTTCGGTCTGCGGCTATATGGCCGGGCTGATCGGGGCTTCGAACAGCCCGATCTCGGGCGTGGGCATTCTGGCGGCGCTGGGCATCGCGCTCGTCCTGCTGGCGCTGTTCGGGCATCTGGCCGATCCGGCATCGGGCAAGGCGCTGGTCGCCTTTGCCCTGTTCGTGACCGCGCTGGTCTTCGGCGTGGCGACCATTTCCAACGACAACCTGCAAGACCTCAAGACCGGTGAACTGGTCGGCGCGACACCGTGGCGCCAGCAGGTCGCGCTGGCGCTGGGCGTGGTGTTCGGTTCGCTGGTGATCCCGCCGATCCTCTCGCTGTTGAACAGCACGTTCGGGTTCGTCGGCGCGCCCGGTGCCGGGCCCGATGCACTGGCCGCGCCCCAGGCCGCGCTGATTTCCGCGATCATTCAGGGCGTGCTCGGGCAGGGGCTCGACTGGTCGCTGGTGGGGCTGGGCGCGCTGATCGGCGCGGGGGCGATTGCCGTCGACGAGATCCTGCGCGCGCGCGGCAAGGGCTCCTTGCCCGCGCTGGCGGTGGGCATGGGGATGTATCTGCCGATGCCCACCACGCTGCCGGTCGTCGTCGGCGCGGTGCTGGGCCATGTCTACAATCGCTGGGCTGAACGCCAGCGCGATCCGGCGCTGGCCGAGCGCATGGGCGTGCTGACCGCCACGGGCCTGATCGTGGGCGACGGGCTGTTCAACATCGCTTTTGCCGCGCTCGTGGCGGGAAGCGGCAAGGCCGACATTCTGGCCGTGGCGGGCACGCAGGGTTGGGCGATGCCGCTCGGGCTCGCGCTGTTTGCCGCGCTGGTCGCCTATGCCTATGCCCGGATGGTGCGGGCCGCGCGATGATCAGCTGATCAGTTGCTGCCGTCGGTGGTGACGGCCTGCGGCGCGTCGGAGAAACCGCCCACGGGCGGGCCGACGCGCACGCAGCGCAGGCCCGTGCGCCGCCCGTCGCTGTCGAGTTGCAGGACGGTGCTGGCGCTCTGCGCCTCGAACCGGCGGCCATTGTAGGGCCCCGACGTGAAGGTCAGCGCCCGCCCGAGCAGGAGATAGCCGCCGCCCGAGGTGCCATCGGGCGTGCGATAGCTGGAATCGGGCATGATGCGGAAGCCTTCGTCGGCTTCGGGCTTGGGCTGCGACACGGCGGTTCCGGGCATTTCGCAAGTCCAGCGGCCATTGTGCAGCGTGCTCAGGTCGCCGCCGGGCGCTGCGAAGGCGGGGGTGGCGGAGGTAATCGCCAGCAGCACGCAGGAAACCGGCACGAGAGCAGGGCGGAGAGCAGCACAGAGAGCGGGGCGCTTTGTCATGTCCGACCCGCTAGCACGCAGCACCGGCTTGAAGCAATCGGCGACCTGGGCTAAGGCGCGCGCTTTCCCATACTCGTCAGGGCTCTTTCCATCATGAAGATCAGCGGCGTGGACATCCGTCCGGGCAATATCCTGGAATACGAAAAAGGCATCTGGAAGGTTGCCAAGACCCAGCACACCCAGCCCGGCAAGGGCGGCGCGTTCATGCAGGTCGAAATGAAGAACCTGATCGACGGGCGCAAGACCAACGTGCGCTTCCGCAGCGCCGATACGGTCGAGCGCGTGCGTCTCGACACCAAGGACTTCCAGTTCCTCTATGCCGAGGGCGAAGACCTCGTGTTCATGGACGTGGAAACCTACGACCAGATCACCCTGCCGCGCGATCTTCTGGGCGATGCCGCTGCCTTTCTTCAGGATGGCATGACCGTTCTGCTCGAAATGTATGACGAGCGCCCGATCTCGGTCGAACTGCCCGAAACCGTCGAAGCCACCATCGTCGAGGCCGACGCCGTGGTGAAGGGCCAGACCGCTTCTTCGTCGTACAAGCCCGCCGTGCTCGACAACGGCGTGCGCATTCTGGTGCCGCCGCATATCGAAAGCGGCACGCGCATCGTGGTGGACGTCTACGAACGCACGTACGTCGGCAAGGCGGGCTGAGATCATGGCGATTTCAGGTCTTGTCCGGGTGATGGAGCGTGCCGCGCGCAAAGCCGGTACGCGTCTGCGCCGTGACTTCGGCGAAGTCGAACACCTTCAGGTGAGCCGCAAGGGCCCCGCCGACTTCGTGTCGAAGGCGGACAGGGCGGCTGAGCGTACGATCTACGAGGAACTGCGCGCCGCGCGTCCCGACTGGAACTTCCTGATGGAAGAGAGCGGCAAGATCGAGGGCGACCCGACCAAGCCGCGCTGGATCATCGATCCGCTCGATGGCACCACCAACTTTCTTCACGGCATCCCGCACTTTGCGATCTCCATCGCGGTGCAGGAAGCCCTGCCCGACGGTTCGGGCTGGGGCGAGGTGATCGCCGGTCTGGTCTACCAGCCGATGACCGACGAGAGCTTCTGGGCCGAGAAGAGCCGCGGCGCCTGGCTTCAGGACCGCCGCCTGCGCGTTTCGGCGCGCCGCCATCTCGACGAATCGGTGATCGCCACGGGCATCCCGTTTGCCGGGCAGGGCGACATGGGCGAATGGACGCGCATCTACCACGAGATCGGCACCCGCGTGGCGGGCATCCGCCGCTTCGGCGCGGCCTCGCTCGATCTGGCCTGGGTGGCTGCCGGCCGTTACGACGGCTTCTGGGAAAGCAGCCTCAAGCCCTGGGACACGGCAGCAGGCTGCCTGCTCGTGCGCGAGGCGGGCGGTTTCGTGTCCGACTATCGTGGCCGTTCGCCGCAGATCTGCGACGAAACGGTGCTGGCGGCCAACGATGGCCTCCACTCGCGCCTGCACAAGCTGGTCGCCACTGCGATCCGCGACTGATCGCGCGAACGAGGGACCTTGAACGGCGGGTTTGCCGGATTTTTACGGCAAACCCGCTGGTCCCCCGTTGATCCTTTGGGCCGGTGCGGCTAAGCCGCGCGGGCAAGCCGCAGTGCCCCTGTGGTGGAATGGTAGACGCGACCGACTCAAAATCGGTTGTCGAAAGACGTGCCCGTTCGAGTCGGGCCAGGGGCACCATTTGCCGGACTTGCGGTCTGGCCCCTTTCTCTCTTTTCCAGATGCCGCTTTCCCGGACTGGCCGGACGGGCGAGACAGGATTGCCCATCGCCTTCCTTCGCGATAGGGCCACACCTGCATTTTTGCCGCAACCTGTTCCCTTGCGATCCGGTGCGGCCTGGCGGGTTGAACCTTGGGCATGCGGCGCGGTTTCTTTCACGCGGGTCTTTCCTTTGCGATTCGGTTGGTGGCGCGCCAGCGGAGGCTGCTGCGCGAGAGTGAAACCGCGTTCATCGTGCTGGCCGCGCTGGCCGGACTGGCTGCCGGGTTCTCGACCAATTTCCTGGGCTTTCTGGCCCATGCCATCCAGCAGGTGCTTTATGGCCTCGACGGGAACCGGCTGAGCGCGCTGGGGCAGATCCGTCATCCCTGGCGTCTGTTGGCGCTTCCGGCGGGGGGCGCCTTGCTGGCGCTCTGGGCGCGCCACTTGCGGCGGCGCGGGCGTGGACTGATCGACGTGGTCGAGGCCAATGCGCTTCATGGCGGGCGGATTCCGCCTGCCGACAACCTGATCATCGCCGGGCAGACGGTCCTTTCCAACGGCGTGGGGGCCTCGGTCGGGCTTGAGGCGGCCTATGCCCAGATGGGCGGGGGCATGGCCTCGCTGATCGGGCAGGCGATGAAGCTGCGCCGGACCGATTTGCGCACGCTGGTGGGCGCGGGGGCCGGGGCGGCGGTGGGGGCGGCGTTCAACGCGCCGCTGGCCGGGGCCTTCTATGCCTTCGAGATCGTGATCGGCTCGTTCGTGCCGGGCGCGGTGGCGCCGGTCATGGCGG
>DQVI01000154.1 GCA_015661825.1 Novosphingobium capsulatum | reverse complement strand
GCGAGGGCGCGGCGCACGGTCCGCGCCGGGGCCCGCCGGGCGGGGCCCGCTTCGATGAAGACCCGGTTGTCTGTGAACGAAAGGGCGCCTGCCAGGGCGTCCTTTTCGTATGCGGGGACCGCCTGAAGGGCGGGCGCCCGATGGAGGACCGGGGATTGGGCCGCGATCATCCGGGCGAGGAACAGGCGGTCGAGATCGAGCGTGGCGGCATGGTCGAGCGCGCCGACCTGATCGAAGGCGCCAACCTGATCCAGCCATTCCCCCTGTTCCAGAGAATTGGCATCCAGCGTTCGGGCATCGGCCAGAAGCCGCCGGATCGCGGGCCACTGGCTGTGGACGGTGGCAACGATGGAAGCCATGGCCGCGACACCGGCGCCGGCAATGGCAAGCGAAGCAAGAATGGCGAGCATGGCAAAAGCCTTTCCGGTCAAGGGGGCGGGCCGCCGTCTGAAGGCTACCGCGTAGCCCTGGCTTGACAGCATGCGCTTGCATTGTGGATAACTCGATCGTTCGTTAACGGTTCCTCTTGGCCCCGTTGATGGCCTCAATGTTCCACTTTTGTTCCGATCCGTCAACCGGAATCTGGCAGGACAGGTGGCGCACCCTAAGGGTTCATCCATAGGTCGGGAATCGAGCGATTTTTCGCGGTTCCTGCATCGGCAGGGGCGCTGGCCGGTGTGGCGGAAGGAGTGGATCGTTCTGGCCGACAAGGTCTGTGTGCCCTTCAGGCGAGTCGCGGCGCGCGAATCGGGAGCCTCTCGCAAGAGCGGATGGGCATGAGGGGGGCACGAAGCGAAGTCGCTCTCATCTGCCCGGCATTTGTCGCCCGGCCATTTGGGCTGGATTTGTCGGGCCGGGCGAGGTAAGGGCCGCCCCAGCCATGCGGCGATTCGCGGCAATTCCGCCGGGAAACGTGACAGCGGGCGATCCCACATGGGAAGCGCACATACCGGTGCCAGCAGCGGGTTTCTCCGCGCGGTTCCTGCTTCCCAGAGGTGAAACCGGAAAGGAATTGATTATGGCGGCTCCCGTCGTCACCATGCAGCAGCTGATCGAGGCCGGTGCCCACTTCGGCCACCAGACCCACCGCTGGAACCCGCGCATGAAGCCGTACATCTTCGGCGCGCGCAACGGCATCCACATCCTCGACCTGTCGCAGACCGTGCCCCTGATGGCGCGCGCTCTCGAATTCATCTCGGCCACCGTGCAGGCCGGCGGCAAGGTGCTCTTCGTGGGCACCAAGCGCCAGGCGCAGGAACCGATCGCCCAGGCCGCTCGCGCTTCGGGCCAGCACTACGTCAACCACCGCTGGCTGGGCGGCATGCTCACCAACTGGAAGACCATCTCGGGCTCGATCAAGCGCTTCAAGGCGCTCGAAGAACAGCTTTCGGGTGACACCGCCGGTCTCACCAAGAAGGAAGTCCTTCAGCTGACCCGCGAACGCGACAAGTTCGAACTGTCGCTCGGCGGTATCCGCGACATGGGCGGCATCCCCGACGTGATGTTCGTGATCGACGCCAACAAGGAAGAGCTGGCGATCAAGGAAGCCAACGTGCTGGGTATCCCGGTCGTCGCCATCCTCGACTCGAACGTTTCGCCCGAAGGCATCGCCTTCCCGATCCCCGCCAACGACGACGCCAGCCGCGCGATCCGTCTGTACTGCGAAGCCGTGGCTGCTGCCGCGACCAAGGGTGGCCGTGACGCCGCTTTCGCTTCGGGCGTGGACATGGGCGCTCTGGACGAGCCGGTTGCCGAAGAAGTCGTCGAAGGCTGATTTCGGTTCGGCATGACGGGACGGAAGGGCGGCCTTTTTGAGGGGTGCACACCTTCCGTCACCGAATTGTCCCGTTTCATGAAGTAGGGCCGCGGCGCGTGTTGCCGCGGCCTCACCCCGTTTCAGACATAAGGACCCAACGCGATGGCTTACACCGCCGCTGACGTGAAGAACCTGCGCGAGCGCACCGGCGCCGGCATGATGGACTGCAAGAAGGCCCTCGACGAAGCCGGCGGCGATTTCGAAGCCGCCGTTGACGCGCTGCGCGCCAAGGGTCTGGCCGCTGCTGCCAAGAAGTCGAGCCGCACCGCCGCCGAAGGCCTCGTGGGCGTGGCCGTTTCGGGCACCAAGGGCGTGGCCGTCGAAGTCAACTCGGAAACCGACTTCGTCGCCAAGAACGAACAGTTCCAGGACTTCGTGCGCAAGGCGACCGAAGTGGCTCTGGAAACCGGCGCTGCCGACGTTGAAGCCCTCAAGGCTGCTGCCTATCCGGGCGGTGGCACCGTGGCCGACACGCTGACCAACAACGTGGCGACCATCGGTGAAAACCAGCAGGTCCGTCGTCTCAAGCACGTTTCGGTCACCAATGGCGTGGTCGTGCCCTACATGCACAATGCTGCGGCTCCCGCGCTTGGCAAGATCGGCGTGCTCGTCGCGCTCGAATCGGAAGCTCCGGCCGACGTTCTCGAAGCCCTCGGCAAGCAGATCGCGATGCACATCGCTGCCGCTTTCCCGCTGGCGCTCAACGCTGACGACCTCGACGCCGAGCTGATCGCGCGTGAACGCAAGATCGCTTCGGAAAAGGCTGCCGAAAGCGGCAAGCCCGCCGAAGTGCAGGCCAAGATGGTCGATGGCGCCGTGGCCAAGTATGCCAAGGAAAACGCCCTCCTGTCGCAGCTGTTCGTGATGGACAACAAGACCCCGATCGCCCAGGTCGTCGAAGCGGCTGGCAAGGCTGCCGGCACCAAGATCGCGCTGGTCGACTACGTCCGCTTCCAGTTGGGCGAAGGCATCGAGAAGGAAGAAACCGACTTCGCGGCCGAAGTGGCTGCTGCTGCCGGTCTCAAGTAAGCTTCTCGGGCAAGCTTTCGCGCGCAAGCGCATGAACTTGCTGGCGTCCCCGCGCGACGGGGACCCGGTCGTCGGCCCGTTTCGGGCCATGCGCCGGGTTCCTGTTGCAGCGGGGACGTTTGCGTTTGCGAAAAGCGTAAGCGCCCCTTGGCATGGCTTGCCTGCTGCGTATAAGGGCGCTGCATGAAAGGGGTGGGGGCTTGCCGGTCGTTTGACTGGCGGGATACCTTCTGCCTGAATCTTTCGCCTGTAAACTTTCAGAAATCCAGTGAAGCGAGACCAGACAGTCCCATGACCAGCCCCGCAAAGTTCAAGCGCATCTTGCTCAAGCTTTCGGGCGAGGTGTTGATGGGCAACCAACAGTTCGGAATCGATACCGATTTCGTGGCGGCGCTGGCTGCCGAAGTGAAGGCGGCCAAGGAAACTGGTCTTGAAATCTGCCTGGTGATCGGCGGCGGCAACATCTTCCGCGGCATGGCAGGCGCCGCCAAGGGCATGGACCGTGCCCAGGCCGACTACATGGGCATGCTGGCGACGGTGATGAACGCGCTGGCCATGCAGTCCGCCCTCGAAAAGCTGGGTGTCGATACCCGCGTGCAGTCCGCCGTCCAGATGGACCAGGTCTGCGAACCCGTCATCCGTCGCCGCGCCGAGCGCCATCTGGCCAAGGGCCGGGTGGTGATCTTTGCTGCCGGCGTGGGTGCGCCCTATTTCACCACCGATTCCGGCGCCGCGCTGCGTGCCGCCGAAATGCAGTGCGACGCATTGTTCAAGGGGACCAGCGTGGACGGCGTCTATAACGCCGATCCCAAGAAGGACCCTGCGGCCAAGCGTTTCGACACGGTCGACTATGACACCGTGCTGGCCCAGAACCTTCAGGTGATGGATGCCTCTGCGGTGGCGCTGTGCCGTGACAATGCCATCCCCATCGTCGTGTTCTCGATCCGCGAGCAGGGCAATCTTGCCCGTGTGCTGGCCGGTGAGGGCACGCAGACCATCGTTCGGAAGGAAGCCTGATCCATGGCAAAGTATGACAAGGGCGATCTGGAACGCCGCATGAAGGGTGCTGTCGAATCGCTCAAGGGCGATCTGGCGGGCCTGCGCACGGGCCGCGCCAATACCGCGCTGCTCGATCCCGTCACCGTCGAAGTCTATGGCAGCCACATGCCGCTCAACCAGCTCGCCACCGTTTCGGTGCCCGAGCCGCGCCTGCTTTCGGTGCAGGTCTGGGACCGCTCGAATGTCGGTCCGGTCGAGAAGGCGATCCGTTCGGCGGGTCTGGGCCTCAACCCGATCAACGACGGCAACACCCTGCGCCTGCCGATCCCCGACCTGACCGAGGAACGCCGCAAGGAACTGGCCAAGCTTGCCAGCAAGTATGCCGAAGGCGCCCGCATTGCCGTGCGCAACGTGCGCCGCGATGGCATGGAAGCCCTGAAGGCCGACGAGGCCAAGAAGGAAATTTCCGAAGACGACCGCAAGCGTCTGGAAACCGAAGTCCAGAAGCTGACCGACGAGATCATCAAGGCCGTCGACGAAGCGGCTGCCCAGAAGGAAAAGGAAATCCTGGGCAAGTGAGCGCCTCGCCGGTTCCCGCGCCACCGGTCCGCGACGGGGGTGCCTTCACCCCCGGCGCCCGTCATGTTGCCATCATCATGGATGGCAACGGGCGCTGGGCCAAGAAACGCTTCATGCCCCGCGTGTTCGGACACAAGCGGGGTGTGGAAGCCGTGCGCGCGGTCGTGCGCGCGGCGGGGGACATGGGGCTTGAGGCCCTTACGCTCTATGCGTTCAGTTCCGAGAACTGGAAGCGCCCGGCCGAGGAGGTCTCCGACCTCATGGGGCTGCTGCGTGCCTTCATTCTCAACGATATCGACGAGATTGCGCGCAATGGTGTGCGGCTCAAGATCATCGGCGACTATCGTGCGCTCGCGCCCGATCTGGTGGGCCTGATCGACGATGCGCTCGCGCGGACGGCAGGCAATGGGCGGATGACGCTGGCCATTGCGCTCAACTATGGCTCGCAGCAGGAAATCGCCCGTGCGGCGGCCAAGGCGGCGGCCAAGGGCGCCATCACCGCCGAGACGATCGCCGCCGAACTCGATACCGCCGATCTGCCGCCGCTCGATCTGATGATCCGCACTTCGGGGGAAGTGCGGCTCTCCAACTTCCTGCTCTGGCAGGCGGCCTATGCCGAGATGGTGTTTACGCCCGTGCTCTGGCCCGATTTCACCCCGGATCATTTGCGCGAGGCCGTTGGCCAGTTCGCGACGCGGGAGCGGCGTTTTGGTGGACGATAAACCTGCGGCGGCAGCCCCGGCTGCCAAGCGGTCGGACCTGCCGGTGCGGCTGGCTTCGGCGGTGGTCATGCTGGCGGTGGCGGGGCTGGCGGTCTGGCGTGGCGGGCTCGTGCTCGACGGGTTCATCGCGCTCGTCGCGCTGGTCGTCTATGGCGAATATGTGCGCCTCGTGGCGCGGGTTGCGCGTGATCCGGCGCGGATGACCGCGGCGGTGATGAGCGGGGCCTGCTACATCGGCTGGGGCGCGCTGGCGCTGATCGTGATGCCCAGCCCCATGCTGATCGTGGTCATGGGGCTGGTCATCTGCACCGATACCGGAGCCTATTTCACCGGCCGCGCGCTGGGCGGGCCCAAGATCGCGCCGTCGATCAGCCCGTCCAAGACCTGGAGCGGGCTGGCGGGCGGCATGGCGGCGGCAGGCCTCTGGATGGGGCTGATGACGCTGGGCGGGGCCTGGATGCTGAGCGCACTGGGGCCGACCGGGCCCAGCCTGACACAGGCTTTTCACACAGCGAATGTGGGCGTGGCCGCGATCGTGGGGGCGATCCTGGCCGTGGCCGCGCAAGCGGGCGATTTCTATGAATCCTGGCTCAAGCGGCGGGCGGGCGTGAAGGACAGTTCGCGCCTCATTCCCGGCCACGGCGGCTTTTTCGACCGCGTCGACGGTCTGCTGCCGGTGGCTATCATCGTCGGCACGGCCTGGGCGATGGGAGCAACTGTATGACTGACCTTCTTACCCCCCCGTTTTCCGACCAGACCCGCTCGATCACCGTGCTGGGCGCCACCGGCTCGATCGGTGCCTCGACGCTCGATCTGGTCCGTCGCAATCCCGATGCCTTCCGTGTCGAGGCGCTGACCGCCCATGCGCAGGTCGACCAGCTCGCCGCGCTCGCGCGCGAGTTTTCGGCCCGCGTGGCGGTCGTGGCCGATCCGGCCCGCCTTGACGAACTGCGCGCGGCGCTGGCCGGTTCGGGTGTCGAGGCTGCGGCCGGTCCCGACGCGCTGGTCGAGGCTTCGGCACGCGGCGCCGACATCACCGTGGCGGCCATTGTCGGCTGCGCCGGGCTGGCCCCGACGATGGCCGCGATCGAGTGCGGCAAGACCGTGGCGCTGGCCAACAAGGAGGCGCTGGTTTCGGCGGGCGACGTGATGCTGGCGGCGGTCGCGCGCAGCGGCGCGACGCTGCTGCCGGTCGATTCCGAGCACAATGCGATCTTCCAGTGCCTTGCGGGCAACGAGACGAAGCATGTGCGGATGATCACGCTGACCGCCAGCGGCGGACCGTTCCGCGACTGGAGCGCGCAGGATCTTGTCGGGGCCACCCCGGCCCAGGCGATCAAGCATCCCAACTGGTCGATGGGCGCCAAGATCAGCGTCGATTCGGCCACGATGATGAACAAGGGCCTCGAATTCATCGAGGCGTTCCACCTGTTTCCGGTCGGCGTCGAGCGCCTGCGCGTGCTGGTTCACCCGCAGTCGATCATCCACTCGATGGTCGAATATCGCGACGGCTCGACGCTCGCGCAGTTGGGCCCCTCGGACATGCGCGTGCCGATCGCCTCGTGCCTGGCCTGGCCCGCGCGCATGGACACGCCGTGTGATCCGCTCGATCTGGCGGCCATCGGCGAGCTGACGTTCCGCCGTCCCGACGAGGAACGCTTCCCGGCCACGCGCGTCGCGCGCGAGGTGGTGATGGCCGGCGGCGCCGCGCCTGCGGTGATGAACGCGGCCAACGAGATCGCCGTGGCCGCCTTCCTCGAAGGCCGGATCGGGTTCACCCGCATCGTGGCCTGCGTCGAGGAGGTGCTGGCGCGCGGCCTCCCGGTGGCGCCTGTTACACTTGAAGACGTTATCGCGGTTGACCGCGAGGCGCGATTGCGCGCACAAGAATGCATGGAGCCCGTTCGTTGATGCAGCAGCCCGGCATTTTGTGGAGCCTTGCAGGTTTTCTGCTGGTGCTGGGGCCGCTGGTATTCCTGCACGAGCTGGGACACTATCTGGTTGGTCGCTGGTGCGGCGTGAAGGCCGATGTCTTCTCCATCGGCTTCGGTCGCGAGATCATCGGCTGGACCGACCGGCGCGGCACGCGCTGGAAGATTTCGGCGCTTCCGCTGGGCGGCTATGTCCAGTTTGCCGGCGACATGAGCCCGACGAGCAAGCCCAATGCGCAGTGGCTGGCGCTGCCCGCTGCCGAGCGCAACCGCACGTTCCAGGCCAAGGCCCTGTGGCAACGCGCGCTGGTCGTGCTGGCCGGGCCGCTCACCAACCTGCTGGTCGCGCTGGTCATTCTGTCGGGCTTCACGCTGGCCTATGGCAAGCTGGTGGTCTCGCCGGTGGTCGGCGCGGTTTCGGCCGGTTCGGCGGCGCAGCAGGCGGGCGTGCAGGTGGGCGACCGCATCGTTGCGCTGGGCGGCAGCAAGGTCGACACGTTCCTCGACATCAAGATGACCGTGGCCCAGCATCCGGGCGAGCGGCTCGACATGGTGGTCGAGCGCGCGGGCAAGCGGCTTCCCCTGCCGATCACCCCGACCACGCGCAGCGATGCCGACCGGTTCGGCAATGTCCAGAAGATCGGTTTCATCGGCATCGGCCCGGCCAGTGTGCAGGTCGTGCGGGTCGGGCCGGTCGATGCGGTGATCGACGGCGGGCGCCAGATGGCCGGCATCGTCGACATGATGGTGACGGGCATCGGCCAGATCGTGACGGGCAAGCGCGAGGTTCGCGAACTGGGCGGGCCGATCAAGATCGCCAAGTTCTCGGGTGAGCAACTGGTCTCGGGCTGGCAGCCGTTTGTCTTCTTCGTGGCGCTGATTTCGATTAATCTGGGATTCATCAATCTCTTGCCAATTCCTGTACTCGATGGGGGCCATCTGGCGTTCTATCTGGCCGAAGCTGTGTTCCGCAGGCCGGTCAGCGCGCGCGGACAGGAATGGGCATTCCGGACGGGGCTGGCGCTGGTCGTGGCGCTCATGCTGATCGTCACGGTCAATGATGTGGCTTCGCTTGGACTGTTCGGATCGGGCACGGCCCGGCAGTTGTTTGGCGCGAAGATATTTGGCGGTTGATCGGGAAACCGAACGGGTGACCGCCTGGGTGGGGTGAGCAAGAGGGGTTTTCCCGGGTATGCCGGAGCAGGGTGGCCCTTTGGCATTTTCCACAGGATGCGGGGGTAATGCGCTGCCCGGCAGCATGCTTGCTTGATTGGTTGAACGGCATCGGGCACAGGGCTGCGGTCGCCGTATTGCGGGAGTTTGGGTCGGATTCTCCGATCCGGTGACTTTCGCTGCGGTGAAGTGATGCGAATTCAGACGGGATGGCGCTTGGTGATGATTGAACGGTACACGAGCCTGACCGCCCCCGCCGCTGCGCGGGCTTCCAGCATGGCGGTTGCGTTGCTGGCGTCTTCGGCGCTGGCATCGACGGCTCTGGCTCAGGCGCCGGTGAAGGCATCGGCCAAGCGGGCAGCCAAGGCTGTGGCGCCCGGGGCCGCTCCTGCGTCTGCTGCGGTGCCTTCATCCACCGCAGAGGGCACGCCCCCGGCGGCTTCTGCCGAACCTGCCCAGCAGGTCAACTCGATCACCATCGAGGGCGCCCAGCGCCTCGAAGCCGATACGATCCGTTCCTATATCCGCCTGCGCGAGGGCGACCGCTACACGCAGGCCGCCGCCGACCAGGTGCTCAAGGACCTGTTCGCCACCGAACTCTTCTCCGACGTCCAGGTCCGCAACAAGGCGGGCGCGGTGACCATTCAGGTCAAGGAAAACCCGGTCGTCAACCGCATCATCCTTGAGGGCAACAAGCGCCTCAAGGAAGACAAGATCCTCCCCGAGATCAAGCTCTCGGCGCGCCAGATCTTCACCCGTTCCAAGGTCCGCGCCGACGTTTCGCGCATCATCGAGCTCTACAAGCGCCAGGGCCGCTTTGCCGCCTCGGTCGAGCCCAAGATGGTCATGCTCGACCAGAACCGCGTCGACATCGTATTCGAGATCACCGAAGGGCCCAAGTCCAAGGTCCGCCAGATCAACATCATCGGCAACAAGGAATTCAGCGACACGGTCCTGCGTTCCGAGATGGTGACCAAGCAGGCCCGCGCGTTCCGTCTGTTCTCCTCGGGCACCAGCTACGATCCCGATCGCCTTGCCTTCGACCAGCAGAAGCTGCGTCAGTTCTATCTGACCAACGGCTATGCCGACTTCCGCGTGGTCTCGGCCGTGGCCGAACTGACGCCCGACAAGAAGGACTTCATCATCACGTATGTGGTGGAGGAAGGGAAGCGGTACAAGTTCGGCGACATCAAGGTCGACAGCCAGCTGCGCGAGATCGACGGCGACAAGCTCGTCACCAAGCTGCCGATGAAGCCGGGCGACTGGTACAACGCCAAGATGGTCGAGGACACCGTCGACAGCCTGAGCGAGACGGCAGGCAGCCTCGGCTATGCCTTCGCCAACGTGCAGCCCGACTTCGCGCGGAACAAGGATGACCTGACCATGGGCATCAACTTCCGCATCGCGGAAGCGCCGCGTGTCTATGTCGAGCGGGTCGACGTCAACGGCAACTCGCTGACGCAGGACAAGGTGATCCGCCGCGAGTTCCGCCTGGCCGAAGGCGACGCGTTCAACTCGTTCCAGATCAAGCGCTCGTCCAACCGCATCAAGTCGCTCGGCTACTTCCAGGAGAAGTTCGAGGTCGAGCAGAAGCCCGGCTCCTCGCCTGACCGTGTCGCGCTCGAAGCCAATGTCGAGGAAAAGCCCACCGGCGAACTCCAGCTCTCGGCCGGTTTTTCGAGCCTCGAAAGCTTCATCTTCCAGGCCTCGATCCGCCAGAACAACTTCCGCGGGCGCGGGCAGACGGTCGGCCTCTCGGTCGACTATTCGTACTACTCGCGCAGTGTCCAGGTCAGCTTTGTCGAGCCTTACCTGTTCGACAAGAACGTCTCGCTGGGCGTGGATATCTACCGGCGCGACTACAACAGCTTCAACTACATGAATTCCAACCGCAACACGACCTACAAGCAGACCACCACCGGCTTCCAGATCCGCGCCGGTGTGCCGTTGACCGAGTACATGTCGCTGATCGCCCGCTACACGTTCAACATCGACGACGTGTCGCTCGACCAGAGCACCTACTACCTCAATGGCGAGTGCAGCCCGCTGCTGGCTGGTCGCTACCTGTGCGATGCGCTGGGCCACCGCACCAGCTCGATCTTCGGCCTCTCGCTGGTGGGCGATACGCTCGACAACCGCATGCACCCGACCAAGGGCATGTCGTGGACGCTGAGCGGCGACGTGGCCGGGCCGGGCGGCTCGGTGCGCTACGCCCGCGTGACGGCCAATGCCTCGCGCTTCTGGGCGATGGGCCATGGTTTCGTGTTCAGCCTGCGCGGCGAGGGCGGGGCGATCGCCCCGCTGGCCAGCCGCTCCAACGATCCGGCCATCGACGACGTGCGCCTGACCGACCGCTTCTTCCTGGGCCAGCCCCAGATGCGCGGCTTCGACATTCGCGGCGTGGGCCCGCGTGTGCTGCGCAAGTACTACAACCGCAATTCGGACGGAACCTTCGGCGCCATCACCACCAGCCGCAACTCCTGGTCGGACGACGCGCTGGGCGGCCGGTACTACTACATCGGGCACGCCGAAATGGAGATTCCGCTGGGTGCGGGCGCGCGCGAAATGGGCCTGCGTCCCTCGATCTTCGTCGATGCCGGTGCAGTCTGGGGCGTGGCCAAGCCGAACACCAGTTCGGGCGTGGTGCTCTATACCGATGCGGTTAGCGGCAAGATCACGACATCTGCCAATGCCTCGAACGGCACGGCCAACGCCACTTACCAGAAGTACGACGAAGTCTACGTCGGCAATTCGCCGCAGCCGCGCATTTCGATCGGCATCGGCGTCAACTGGAACTCGCCTTTCGGGCCGTTCCGGATCGACTTCGCCAAGGTCTTGAAAAAGGTCGATGGCGACGACACCCAGCCCATTACTTTCAACGTGGGAACCCAGTTCTGATGAAACTCCGCATTGCCTCGGCCCTGATCGCGGGCCTGATGATCTCGGCTGCCCCGGCTGCCATGGCCCAGACCCCTGCCGCTTCGACCGGCCCCGTCGCCAATGGTCTGGCCTTTGCCAACCCTTCGGCCATCGTCGGCTCGTCGGCTGCCTATCAGGCCGCCCAGCAGCAGCGCCCGGTGACCTACAAGGCCCAGATCGACCAGGCCAACACCCGCAGCGCCCAGATCAACGCCCAGCTCAAGCCGCTGGCCGAAAAGTTCCAGGCGGACCAGAAGAACCCCAAGGCCGACCGCGCCGCGCTTCAGGCCCAGCTCGAACAGATCCAGCAGATCCAGGACGACGGCAAGCGCGAGATCCAGCAGATCCTCGAACCGCTGAGCCTCTCGGAACAGTACGTGATCGAGCAGATCAGCGACAAGCTCTCGGACGCCACGCAGCGCGCCATGACCAAGCGCAAGGCGACCATCGTGCTCGACGTCCAGAGCATCGTGAAGGCCGACCCTTCGGCCAACATCAGCCAGGACATCCTGACCGAACTCAACGCGTTGATCCCCACCGCCCAGCTCGTGCCGCCCGCCGGCTGGCTGCCGCGCGCCCAGCGTGAACAGCAGGCCCAATATAAAAATTAATAATCTATACTAATATGAAGTGGTAACAATAGGGAAACAGTTTGGTTACGGTTTGGTTACAGTTGTTGAAGATTTTTATGAGTGTTACTAAAGTTATAGGTC
>DQVI01000190.1 GCA_015661825.1 Novosphingobium capsulatum | reverse complement strand
GCCAGGCCCGGCGGGCGCGGGCCACGCAAGCCCCGACATCGCCCCTCGGCGCGCGCCAGATCGGCTCGCCCGTGGCGGGCGCGAAAGAGACGATCTCGGCGCCTGAAGCGGGCGCAGGTTCCATTCTTGGGGTAATTTCGGGCGTCACGAGAGCAGCTTGTAAACCTGAAGCGTTACGAATGGGTCAGCAAACCGTTCGGGAACAGGGTCCAGTCGATCACGATGCGATTCCCGCTGTCCAGCCCTGCGCCTGCGGCAGCGGGACGGGAGCCAGCGCCTCGCCCATGGTGCGGATCGCGGCGACTTTGGCGTCCAGCAGGCTCCAGTCGTCGTGTTCGGCAATCGGAGCCCATATCGCTTCGACTTCCTCGATCAGCAGGCTTTGCGGGGTTTCCTCGTGCCACCAGGAATGGGTGTCGGCCACGCGCTCGTAGGGGCTGAGGGCGGGCAGCGTGGGCGCGCGGCGCTGGGCGAAGAAGAAGGCGTCGGGGCCGATGTCCTGCGCGCGCATGGCGTCCTGCGAGGCTTCGACGAGGGCGGCGTCGGTCTCCGCGTCGCGCGGGACCACCCCCAGCCGCCAGCACCAGCGGCGGGCCAGCGCGGCCTTGTAGAGCGGCACGAAGCGGTCGAGCGCGGCGATCAGCGGCGGGGCTTCCTCGACCAGGCGCAGCGCGACGGCCATCTGCCCGCAGTTCCAGCCGATGGCCTCGGCCTGACGGCCAAACGCATAGCGCCCGGCATGGTCGAAATAGGCGGCGGTGAACCCGGCGTCCCAGCGCGGCAGCCAGCGCCACGGGCCATAGTCGAAGCTTTCGCCGGTGATGTTCATGTTGTCGGTGTTGAGCACGCCGTGGACGAAGCCGGCGACGGTATAGCTGGCGGCCATGTCGGCCATGCGGGCCACGACGTGGTGGAGCAGGGTGGCCGCCGGGCTCAGGCCTGAGGGGGCCGTATCCGGGGCCGTATCGGGGCTCGCGGGGAAATTTTCGAGGGCATAGGCGATCAGCGCGTGCATTTCCTCGGGCTTGTCGAGCGCGAGCAGGCGCTGGAACGTGCCGATGCGGATATGGCCGTGGCTCAGCCGCACGAGCACCGCCGAGCGGGTGGGCGAGGGTTCGTCGCCGCGCCACAGGCTTTCGCCGGTCTCGATGACGGAGAACGTGCGGCTGGTGTTGACGCCGAGGGCTTCGAGCATTTCTGTGGCGAGAATCTCGCGCACGGCGCCCTTGAGCGTCAGCCGCCCGTCGCCCCGGCGGCTCCACGGTGTCTGCCCCGAACCCTTGGTGCCAAGATCCATCAGGCGCCCGTGCGCGTCGCGCAATTGCGCAAAGGTGAAGCCGCGCCCATCGCCCAGCTCGGGGTTGTACGAACCGAACTGGTGCCCGTGATAGCGCAGCGCGAGCGGCTGGGGGAAATTGTCGGGCAGGGGCACGAAGCGCCCGAAATGGGCGATCCATTCCGCCGGTGTGAGGCTCTCCAGCCCGACTTGCGCGGCGGCGCGATCGTTGCGGAAACGCAGGCGCGTCTCCGGGAAATCGGCCGCCTCGACCGGGTCGCCCAGCCAGGAGGCCAGCGCGAGCAGGCGCGGATCGGGGCGATAGGGCGTGGATCGGGTGGTCACGGCTTGCGGCAAAGGCTCCATTCTTCCATTAGTGGGGGGCGCAGCGCGGCGAGGCAAGCCGCCATCGACAGTCTGTCGCGCCGTACGAGACGCAAGAGAGCAAGGGTTGGCCATGGCCGCATTCGAGATTCGCAGCTGGACCAGCCCGGATGGCCTGCGCCTGGCCTACCGTGTTTATGAGCCGGAGAACGGCGGCGAAGGGGCCCATGCGCGAGAGGGGGAGGCGCGCCTGCCGGTGATCTGCCTGCCCGGCCTCACCCGCAATGCCCGCGATTTCGAGGATCTGGCGCTGCATCTGGCCGCAGGGGGGCGCCGCGTGTTCTGCCCGGACCTGCGCGGGCGGGGCGAGAGCGACTATGCGCGCGACGCGATGAGCTATCAGCCGCCGGTCTATGTCGAGGATCTGGCCGGACTGTTCGAGGCCGAGGGGATCACCCGGTTCATCGCCGTGGGCACCTCGCTGGGCGGCATTCTGACCATGATGATGGCCGCGACACGACCCGGCCTGATCGCCGGGGCCGTGCTCAACGACATCGGCCCGGTGATCGATCCGGTCGGGCTCGAACGCATCGGCGGCTATGTCGGGCAGGGGCGCAGCTATCTGACCTGGATGCATGCCGCGCGCGGGCTGCACGAGACGATGGCCGAAATCTATCCCGATTTCGCGATTGGGGACTGGCTGCGTCTGGCCAAGCGGCTCATGGCGCTGGGCACGGGCGGGCGCATCGCCTTCGATTACGACATGAACATCGCCGAACCCATCGACGCGGCGGCCAAGGCCCGCGACGAGGCTGCGCAGGAGACCGGCACGGCGGCCCCGGCGGCAGACTTGTGGCCCTTGTTCAAGGCCCTGTCCGGGGTGCCGCTGGTGGTCGTCCACGGCGCGCTGTCGGACATTCTCTCGGGCGAGACCGCGCAGGCCATGGCCGCGCAGCACCCGGATTGCGAACTGGTCACCCTGCCGCGCGTGGGCCATGCCCCCACGCTCGACGAGCCCGAAGCGCGCGCGGCCATAGACCGTCTGCTCGCCCGCCTGTCCTGAGAGGCTGATGGTGTCGTCCGGTGTCCGCCCGCATGTCCTGCACCTCCATTCCTCGTTCGATGCCGGGGGCAAGGAGCGGCGCAGCGTTGCGCTGATGAACCGGTTTGGCGCCGGGATCGATCATTCGGTGGTTTCGGCCCAGCCCGGCGCGCTGGGGGCCAGGGCGCTGCTGGCGCCCGGTATCCGGGTGCATTTCCCGTTCGGGTTCCCTCCGCTGGCGGGCAAGCTGCGGATGGGGCGCCTCAAGACACTGGCGCGCGGGATGCAGGGGTTCGATCTTGTCTGTACCTACAACTGGGGGGCGATGGATGCGGTCATGGCCCACGCCATCTTTGCCCCGCTGATGGGCCTTGCCCCGCTGGTCCACCACGAGGACGGCTTCAATGCCGACGAGGCCGATGGCCTGCTGGCCCGGCGCAACTGGTTCCGTCGTATCGCGCTGGCCCGTGCAAGCGCGGTGATCGTGCCCTCGCAGCGCCTCGAAACCATCGCGCGCGAGGTCTGGCACCAGCCCGAGGGCCGGGTTCACCGCATCGTCAACGGGATCGATACGGCCGCCTATGCCCGCGCCCCTACCGGAAAGGCAAAGGCCGATGCGCTGCCCCGCGTGATCAAGCGCCCCGGCGAAAAGTGGCTGGGAACGCTGGCCGGGCTGCGCCCGGTCAAGGATTTGCCCCGGCTGGTTCGCGCGTTCCGGGGCATGCCCGAAAACTGGCATCTGGTGATCCTGGGCGAGGGGCCCGAGCGCGAGGCGATCGTGCAGGAGGCCATCGCGCTCGAAGTGGGGCACCGCGTTCACCTGCCCGGCCATGTGCCCGACCCGGCGGCGGCGGTGGGGCTGTTCGACCTGTTTGCCCTGTCGAGCCGAAGCGAGCAGTTCCCGCTCTCGGTGGTCGAGGCGATGGCCGCGGGGCTGGCCGTGGTGAGCCCGGCGGTGGGCGACGTGGCGGCGATGGTGGCGCCCGAAAACGCCCCGTTCATCACCCCTCCGGCTGACGATGCCGCGCTTGCCCATGCGCTCGAAACACTGGCCGAGGACGAGGCAGCCCGCCGCCGGATCGGCGAGGCCAACCGCGTGCTGGCCCGCCGCGACTATGACGAAGGCGTGATGGCGCAGCGTTATGGCGCGGTCTATGCCCGCGCCATGGGGCGCGAGCAGTTCCCCTGATGGACCGGTTCGGGCCTTCACGGCTGGTTCAGCGGGGGACAGCCAGCATCATTGCCGTTGAAATGGTGGCGCCATCCGCTAAACACCGCCAGATTCCCTGAAATACGTCATTCCAGACTTTAACGCCGAAAGCGCAGCCTTGGCCCTGAGACCGAATAGCCCGCAGTCCCGTTCCGACCAACTTGCCGCCGCGCGCGCCGCGCAAGGCAATGTCTTTGCCCGCGAAGTCGATGATGCGCTGCGGGCCGACGCCGCGATGGAGGCCGTGCGCCGCTGGGGCATCCCGGTGGGGGCCGCGCTCGTGGCGGGCCTGCTCGGGCTGGGCGGATGGCTGTGGTACGACACCCATCAGGCCAACCAGCGCGGGATTCAGGGCGAATCCATGACGCAAGTGCTCGATTCCGTCGAGGCGCAGCGCACTGCCGATGTCGCCGCCCCGCTCGGCGCGCTGATCAAGAATGGCACCCCCGGCTACAAGGCGACGGCCCAGCTGCTTCAGGCGGGCATCGCCCAGGATCAGGCCAAGGGCGATGCGGCCAAACTGGCCAAGGCCGCCGGAGACTTTGCCGCCGTGGCCAGCGACAGCGCCGCGCCGCAGGCCCTGCGCGACCTTGCCTCGATCCGCGAAGTGGCGATCCGCTTCGATGCGATGCAGCCCCAGCAGGTGGTCGACCGTCTCAAGCCGCTGGCCGTGCCGGGCAATCCGTGGTTCGGCAGCGCGGGCGAACTGGTCGCCATGGCCTATCTCAGGCAGAACAAGCCCGATCTGGCCGGACCGCTGTTTGCCGCGCTCGCCAAGGACAAGACCGTGCCCGATTCGATCCGCCAGCGTGCGCGCCAGATGGCAGGCGCACTTGGCGTCGATGCGGTCGACGACGTGGCCGCGCTGATGGCGCAGAGTGCCGGTCAGGCCGCTGGGCAATAAGCAAGGCCCATTCATTCTGCGAGCGGCAACCGCCTCTGCGCACAGCCCCCGCCGCCAGCGCGCAGGCCGGGGCATGACAGGACAAGGAAGACAGGCATGATCCGCATTCCCCGCCAGCCCCGTGCCGGCACGGCGCAAGAAACCGGTATTGGCCGCGGGATGAGCCTGAGGCTGAGCCTCGCGCTGGGGATGGGCATCGCTGCGCTGGGTCTGGGCGGCTGCGCCGCGCACAAGCCCAAGATCAAGGCGACGCCGACGGTCGGCAACCGCATTCCCGTGCTCTCGCACATCGAATCGGGCACCAAGGTCGATACCGCGCTCGCCTCGATGGATGTCGTGGTGCCCGCGCCCGAGGTCAATTCGCAGTGGGCCCAGGGCGGCGGCACGGCCAGCAAGGCTTCGGGCCACCTCGCGCTGGCCGACGCGCCGCGCAAGGTGTGGAGCGTGCGCATCGCCGGGTCTTCGCCCCAGCAGCGCCTTGGCGCCTCGCCCGTCGTGGGCGGCGGGCTGCTCTATGCGATGGACACCAAGGGCATCGTCCATGCCTTCGACGACAACACCGGGCGCGAAAAGTGGCAGCAGGGCTTCCGCCTGCCCAGGAAGAACAATTCGATCTTCGGCGGCGGGGTGAGCTTCGACGAAGGTTCGGTCTATATCACGACCGGCCTTGGTGAAGTGGCCGCGCTCGATGCCACCGACGGCAAGATCAAGTGGCGGGTCAAGCCCGCAGGGCCGCTGCGCGGGGCGCCCACGGTCGCGTTCGGCGCGGTCTACGTGATGACGCAGGACAACCAGATCATCGCGCTTAACATCGCCGATGGCACCAGCTTGTGGAACGAATCGGCCTCCACCACCCAGAGCGGCGTGTTCGGCGTGGCCGCGCCCGCTGCCGGGCAGGGCACCGTGATCGCGGGCTACAGCTCGGGCGAACTGGTCGCCTATCGCTATGAAAACGGGCGCCAGTTGTGGTCGGACGCGCTCGCGCGCACGTCGATCGCCACCAGCGTCTCGACCATCACCGACATCGACGCCGACCCGATCATCGAGAGCGGCCACGTCTATGCGCTGGGTCAGGGCGGGCGCATGGCGGCCTATGAACTGGTCAGCGGCCAGCGCATCTGGGAACTCAACCTCGCCGGGATCTCCACCCCGGCGGTGGCGGGCGAGTGGATCTTCACGCTCACCGACGAGGCCAAGCTGCTGTGCATCGCCAAGGCCAGCGGCAAGGTCCGCTGGATGAGCCAGCTTCCCCGCTATGTCAGCCCCAAGAAGAAGGAAAAGCCGATCTTCTGGACCGGCCCGGTGCTGGCGGGCAACAAGCTCTGGGCGGCCAATTCGCGCGGGCAGATCGTCAAGGTGACGGTGGGCGACGGCACGATGGCCGTGGCGGGCCGGGTCAACGCGCCCGTTACGCTCGCGCCGATCGTGGCCGACAAGACGCTCTACGTCCTCGACGACAGCGGCGCGATCACCGCCTGGCGCTGAGCGGACCGGGCGCTTGGAGACATCGGGGGCGGGGGCAGGACACAGGGGCCTGCTCCCGCCTTTTTGCATGTCTTCACGCAATTTCCACCTTGATGCTATAACCGGGCGGGCATGACGCAAACGCCCGTTTCTAAAGCGCCCGTTTCTCAGGCGCCCGTTTTTGGCGCCCCGCCGCGCCCGGCCAGCGATGTTTCCGCCGCCGTGGGGCTGGCGGGCCTTGCCGGGCTCATGGTCTGGGTGGCGATCTGCCGGGCCTGGCCCGAGATCGGCGCGGCGCTGAACCTGCCCGGCCCGCGCGAGCGGCTGGCCGGATCGAGCGCGGCGGTGCTGGCGCTGGTCTTTTCGGGCACGCCGATGGTGCTGTGGTCGCTGCTGGTCGACAAGGTACACTTGCGCCCCTCGACCGGGATCGACTGGTCGGCCCCGCGCCCGTTGCGCGCCGTGACCGACGGGGCGATGACCAAGCTGGCGGGTCTGTGGGCGACATGGGGGCTCATCGCCTTCGTCTATTGCCTCGCGCGGTGGTATTGGCGCGGGCCATATGTGTTCGCGATGGACCTGCTCGAACAGGCCGCGCCGCTGCTGTTTCTGGGCGCCATTCCCTATGTGCTGTGGCTCGATCGCGTGCTGGTCGAGCCGCGCGACGGGGCTTGGCATTTCGGGGCGATGCTGATCGGGCGCGAGGCCTATGACCGCGAACAGGTCTGGCACCATTTGCGCGCGTGGAGCGTCAAGGGCTTCTTCTGCGCCTTCATGATCTCGATCCTGCCGGGCGGCTTTGGCGCGGTGGTCGAGGCCGACTGGAGCCGGTTGGGAGCCGATCCGGTGGCCTGGTCGAACGCGGCGATTTCGGCGATGTTCATGATCGACGTGCAGATCGCGATGGTCGGCTATCTGCTGACGATGAAGCCGCTCGATGCGCAGATCCGCACGGCCAATCCGTTTCTGGCGGGCTGGGTGGCGGCGCTGATCTGCTATCCGCCGTTCGTGCTGATGGGCGGCGGCGGGGTGCTCGACTATCACCAGAACACAGCCGAATGGACGTATTGGCTGGCCGGGCACCCGGCGCTGCTGTGGCTCTGGGGCGCGATGATGGTCGTGCTCACGGGCATCTATGCCTGGGCGACGGTGGCCTTTGGCCTGCGCTTTTCCAACCTGACGTGGCGCGGGGTGGTTACCAACGGGCCCTATGCGTGGACGCGGCACCCGGCCTATCTGTCGAAGAACCTGTTCTGGTGGCTGGCGACGCTGCCGTTTCTGGTAACGACCCACTCGCTGGTCGACGCGGTGCGCAACACGGTGATCCTCGGGATTGTCAGCGGGGTCTATTTCTGGCGCGCGAAGACCGAGGAGCGCCACCTTCTGGCCGCCGACCCCAAATATCGCGCCTATCACGCGTGGATGGGGAAAAACGGGCCGGTCACCCGCCGTCTGGCCGCGCTGGAGAACGCTCTCGTCGGGCGTCGCCGGGGGGCTGGAGAGGGCGTGGTCAGAGAGGGTGGGCCCGGAGAGGAAAGCGGGCAGGGCGACCGGCACCCTGCCCAATAGGCCTGACTGTCAGGCCTGTTGCTTCACACCTGTCGCTTCACACCTGTTGCTTCATAGGGGCGTGCCTTCGTCGCTTTCGAAGGTGCGGATGTCGAAATCCGAAACGGCGAAGGCCTTCAGTCCTTCGAGCAGGGCGGCCATGTGCGGGGTCTGGAAATGGGCTTCGAGCGCGGCGCGGTCGCGCCACTTCTCGGTTACATGGACCAGCCCGGCATCGAGCACGTCGTGCGAATAGGCATAGGCCAGGCAGCCGTCCTCGGCCCGCGTTGCCGCGATGACCGAGGCCATGAGCGGGCCTGCCGCCTCGACCGAGGAGGCAGGCAGGCGGAACGTGCCGATCACGAGGATCATGATGGTGTCTCCGCTCAGAACGTCTTGAGCGCGTAGACCTTCGACAGGTCGCCGCCCCATTGCCCGTGATAGAGATCGAGCAGCCGCTCGGCCGGGGTCTTGCCACTGGCGACGATCTCGTCGAGCGGGGCCAGATAGCCGGTCTCGTTGTCGCCCGCAGCGTTGAGGCGTCCCCGCGCGGCAAGGCCGCCACGCGCGATGTCGAGCACGCGCGGCGCGATATCGCGCAAGGTGCCGCCACCGGGAAGCGGGGCGTCGAGGCCGAGCTTGGGCACGCTGGCGCGCAAGGTCTCGCGGCCCGCCATGTCCCAGTCCTTGACCAGATCCCACGCCGCATCGAGCGCGCCCTGG
Organism: Novosphingobium capsulatum; assembly: GCA_015661825.1. Lineage (GTDB taxonomy): Bacteria > Pseudomonadota > Alphaproteobacteria > Sphingomonadales > Sphingomonadaceae > Novosphingobium > Novosphingobium pituita. The sequence continues at coordinate 3,777 of DQVI01000190.1, read as the reverse complement.
TCATAGAGCAGGCCCACCCAGAATGCGGGCAGCGCGCAGATGCGATCCCACGGGCCGCCATCGGCGCCGCGCATTTCGAGGAACGATTTGAGGCGCACTTCGGGGAAGGCGGTCGACAGGTGGTCGGTCCAGTCCGCCAGCGTGGGCTTCTCGCCGGGCAGGGCGGGCAGGCGCCCTTCGAGGAAGTCGCGGAACGACTGGCCCGCCGCGTCGATATAGCGGCCCTCGCGGAACACGAAGTACATCGGCACGTCGAGCATGTAGTCGACATAGCGTTCGTAGCCGAAGCCCTCTTCGAACACGAAGGGCAGCATGCCCGTGCGCGCCGGGTCGGTATCCGACCAGATATGGCTGCGATAGGACAGGAAGCCGTTGGGCTTGCCTTCGAGGAACGGCGAATTGGCGAACAGCGCGGTGGCCAGCGGTTGCAGGGCGAGGCTCACGCGGAACTTCTGCGCCATGTCCGCCTCGCTGCTGTAGTCGAGGTTGGTCTGGATCGTGCAGGTGCGCAGCATCATGTCGAGGCCCATCGTGCCCACGCGGGGCATGTGGCGCAGCATGATGTCATAGCGCCCCTTGGGCATGATCGGCAGTTCTTCGCGCGTCTTGTCGGGCCAGAGGCCCAGGCCCATGTAGGCAAGGCCGAACCGCTCGCCGATGGTCTTGACCTGGGCGAGGTGGCGCCCGGTTTCGGCGCAAGTCTGGTGGAGGTTTTCGAGCGGCGCGCCCGAAAGTTCGAGCTGGCCTGCCGGTTCGAGGCTGACCGTGCCGTCGGCCCCGGCCATGGCGATCACATTGTCGCCTTCCATGACCGGTTCCCAGCCGAATTCCTTCAGGCCCAGCAGCAGGTCGCGGATGCCACCGGGCTCGGCATAGGAGGGCGCGGCGTGGTCGGCGGTGCGGTAGACGAACTTTTCGTGTTCGGTGCCGATCCTCCAGGCCTCACGGGGCTTTTCCCCACGCTCCATCGGCGCGACAAGCTGGTCGCGGCTCTCGATGATAGGATCGTTGCTATCTGAAACCTGTCGGGTGCTCATGCCCGCATGCGTTAGAGAACAAACCGGGTTTGCGCCAGCGATAAACGCGGGACGGGCCTTTCCAGAGCCGCAACAATCTGATCGGATTCCCAAATCAGCCGGGAAGGACGCTCACCAGTCGCCCATGGTCCCCATCCACAGCGCGGTGGCCGCCACCGCTGCGGTTTCGCCGCGCAGGATGCGCGGGCCCAGCGTGATCGCGCGGGCGCGCGGATGGGCGCGAATGGCGGCGCGTTCGGCCTCGTCAAACCCGCCTTCCGGGCCGATCAGCAGCGCGGCTGGGCCCTCATGGGCAGCAAAGGCCGCGCGCGCGGGGGCGCCGCCCTGTTCGTCGGCGAAGAACAGCGTGCGGGTCTGGGGCCAGTCGCGCAGCAGCGCGTCGAGGCGGGCGGGCGGGGCAAGCGTGGGCAGGGCCGTGCGCGCGCATTGTTCGGCGGCCTCGGTGATGATCGCTTCGGCGCGCTCGGGGTTGAGCTTGTCGGCCACGCAGCGCCGGGTGATCACCGGGCGGATCTGCGCGACGCCCAGTTCGGTCGCCTTTTCGAGTACCCAGTCATAGGCCTGCTTCTTGAGCAGGGCCGGGCAGAGCCAGAGGTCGGGCACGTCCTCGCGCGGGCGCAGGCACGTCTCGACCGCCAGCACCACGTCGCGCTTGCCCGCCTGCGCCACGCGGGCGACCCATTCGCCGGTCTGGTTGTCGCACAGGATCACCGCGTCGCCTGCCGCCACGCGCATGACTTTGCCCAGATAGTGCGCCTGCGGCCCGTCGAGCGCGATGGTTTCCCCTTCGGCAAGGCGCTGGCTCACGAAGAGGCGCGGGGCGGAACGGGGCGGCCAGGCGGGGGTGGCGGGCAAGTGCTGGGTCATGGTGGCCGGTTCATAGGCGCGCGGGCAGGTTCAGGCAATCTGGGGTCTTGCGCCGCGCGCCCAAGCGGCGCATGCGGCCTGCCATGACGGCTCAAACTTCGGCTCAAACTACGGCTCGGGCAACCGACCAGATCGTTCCCGACAGCGAGCACCGCGGGCTGGTGGCCCGCCTGCCGCAACCCTTGCGCGACTATGCGCTGCTCGCCCGGTTCGACCGGCCGATCGGCTGGTGGCTGCTGTTCTGGCCTTGCGCCTGGGGGGTGTTCCTGGGCGGCGGCGCGGCGCAATGGCGGCTGGTGGTCTGGATGCTGGTGGGCTCGGTCGTGATGCGCGGGGCGGGGTGCGTCTACAACGACATCGTCGATGCCAAGCTCGACGCGCGGGTGGCGCGCACGGCGCAGCGTCCGGTGGCGAGCGGACGGGTGAGCAAGAAAGCGGCCTGGGCCTGGCTGGGCCTGCTCACGCTGGTCGGGCTGGTCGTGCTGGTGCAATTGCGCTGGCAGGCGCAGCTGGTGGCGGTCGGCAGCCTCGGCCTCGTGGCGGGCTATCCGTTCATGAAGCGGATCACCTGGTGGCCGCAGGCCTGGCTGGGCATGGTCTTTACGTGGGGCGCGCCGACGGGGTGGATCGCCGTCAGCAGCGACCATCTGGGGGCCCTGGCCGCGCTCTATGCCGGGTCGATCTGCTGGTGCATCGCCTATGACACGATCTACGCGTTGCAGGACCGCGAGGACGACGCGCTCGTCGGCATCCGGTCGAGCGCGCGGGCGATGGGCAGCAAGGTCAAGCCCGGCGTGGGGGCGTTCTATGGCGTGACGGTGGCGTGCTGGGCGCTCGCCTTCTGGCTGGTGCGGCCCGATCCGCTGGCGCTGCTCGCGCTGGTGCCGGTGGCCGGGCATCTGGCCTGGCAGGTCCTGACCCTCAAGGTGGGGGACAACGACAATGCCCTTGCGCGGTTCCGCTCCAACCGCATGGCCGGGTTCCTGATGGCGCTGGCCTGCCTTGCCGTGGGCAGCGCCTAAGCGGCGGAGGGTGCGGGCGCGCTGGCCAGCAGGTCTTCCGCGCCGCCAAGGTCCACGCTGACGAGGCGCGAGACGCCGCGTTCGACCATGGTGACGCCGAACAGGCGGTGCATCCGGCTCATCGTCACGGCATTGTGCGTCACGATCAGGTAGCGGGTGCTCGTTTCGGCCACCATCGTGTCGAGCAGGTCGCAGAAGCGTTCGATATTCGCATCGTCGAGCGGGGCGTCGACTTCGTCGAGCACGCAGATCGGCGCCGGGTTGGTCAGGAACAGCCCGAAGATCAGCGCCACCGCCGTCAGCGCCTGTTCCCCGCCCGAAAGCAGGGTCAGTGATTGCAGGCGCTTGCCCGGCGGCTGGGCCATGATTTCAAGGCCCGCTTCGAGCGGGTCGTCGCTGTCGATCAGCGCCAGATGCGCCTCGCCCCCGCCGAACAGGCGCGTGAAAAGGCGGCGGAAATGCCCGTCGACCGCCTCGAAGGCGGCGCGCAGGCGTTCGCGCCCCTCGCGGTTGAGGTTGCCGATCGAGCCGCGCAACCGGTTGACCGCCTCGGCAAGTTCGGCCTGCTGGGCGAGGCTCTCGGCGTGGCGCCCTTCCATCTCGGCCAGTTCGGCAGCGGCCACGAGGTTGACCGGGCCGATCCGCTCGCGTTCGGCCAGAAGGCTTTCGTGGGTGTCGTTTTCCTGTGCGGCGCTGCCCACGTGCGCCGAGGCAAACGCGAAGCGTTCGGGCAGGAGCGGGGGCGGGCACTGGAAGCGGTCGCCCGAAACACCCGCCATGTCCTGTCGGCGCTGGTCCTCGTGGGCGGCGCGCGCGATGGCTCCGGCGCGGTGCTCGCGCGCGGCGGCCAG
>DQVI01000197.1 GCA_015661825.1 Novosphingobium capsulatum | reverse complement strand
CGGAGGTCCGGGCGGGCCGAGGGGGCCGGGTGGCCCCGGTGGCCCCGGTGGTCCCGGCGGCTTCGACGGGCGCGGGCGCTGGAATCTCTCGCTGACCCACACGATCATGATGATGAGCCGGGTCCAGTTGACGCCGGGAGGCACGGTCTACGACCTGCTGGGCGGCAGCGCGCTGTCGAGCACGGGCGTGGCGCGGCACAGCATCGAGCTGGAAGGCGGCGGTTTCTATCGCAGCTTCGGCTTGCGCGTGTCGGGCACTTATACCGGCGGGGCGCGGGCGGATTCGGGCACCTCCAACCTCGATTTCCACCCGATCGCCAAGGTCAACGTCCGGCTTTTCGCCGATCTGGGCCGACGCCCCGGCGTGGTCAGGGCCGTGCCGTTCCTCAAGAACGCGCGCTTCTCGCTGTCGGTCAACAACCTGTTCAATGCCATACAGAAGGTGACCGACCAGAACGGCGAAATCCCGCTGCGCTATCAGGCGGGCTATCTCGATCCGGTCGGCCGCCTGTTCAAGGTGGAGTTCCGCAAGCAGTTCTGAGGGCCGGGGCGGGCTGGGACTGGGGCCGGGCTGGGGCCAATGTTTGGCGATTGTCCACGGACGATCCGCGCGCCCCCTCCCCAAACCGGGCGGGAGGGCCTATCTCACGCGCCATGGCCCGCAAGCCCGCTTCCCCACCGCCCGACCGCGACACCCAGCGCTTCCACGAGGACGCGGCGATCACCACCATGCGCGGTGGTGCCGAGACGCCCGACCTCGACAAGGGTGTCGAGACGATCCGCGAGGTCGTGCGCACGCTGGCGCCCAAGCCGGGGGTCTACCGGATGCTCGATGCGCGCGGCGAGGTGCTCTATGTGGGCAAGGCGCGCGCGCTCAGGAACCGGGTGGTCAATTATACCCAGGTCGAGCGCCTGCCCAACCGCTTGCGCCGGATGGTCAGCCAGACCCGGTCGATGACCATCGTGACCACCAATTCGGAGGCCGAGGCGCTGCTGCTCGAAGCGCAGCTCATCAAGCGCTACCGGCCGCCCTACAATGTCCTGCTGCGCGACGACAAATCGTTTCCGTTCATTCTCTTGCGATCAGACCATGCGTTCCCGCGGCTGATGAAGCACCGCGGCGCGCGCAAGGCGAAGGGGAACTATTATGGCCCCTTTGCCAGCGCCGGATCGGTCAACACCACGATCAACGCCTTGCAGAAGCTGTTCCTGCTGCGCAGTTGCACCGACAGCTTCATGGCCCGGCGCGACCGGCCCTGCCTGCTCTACCAGATCAAGCGGTGCTCGGCCCCGTGTGTCGACCGCATCGACGAGCAGGGCTATGCCGATCTCGTGCGGCAGGCCAAGGACTTCCTCGGCGGCAAATCGGGCGCGGTCCAGCGCGAGATCGAGACGCAGATGAGCGCGGCGGCAGAAGCGCTCGATTTCGAGCGCGCGGCCATGCTGCGCGACCGCCTGCGCGCGGCGACCTTCATCCAGGGCAGTCAGGCGATCAATGCCGAGGGCGTGGGCAATGCCGATGTCTTTGCCATCGCCGCCAAGGGCGGGCAGGTCGGCATCCAGGCCTTCTTCATTCGCGGCGGGCAGAACTGGGGCCACCGCGCGTTTTTCCCGACGCATACCGAGGGCCTCGACGAGGTCGAGATCATGACCAGCTTCCTCGCCCAGTTCTACGAGGAAGTGCCCCCGCCGCGCCTGATCCTCGTCGACCGGGCCTTGCCCGAGGCCGAATTGCTGGCCGAGGCGCTGCATGAAGGCGCGGGCGGAAAAGTCGAGATTTCGGTGCCCCAGCGCGGCGACCGCCGCCGCCTGATGGAGCAGGCCGAACGCAACGCCATCGAGGCGCTCGACCGGCGCCTCGCCGAAACCGGCACCAAGGCGAAGATTCTGGCCGAACTGGCCGAATTTCTCGAACTGGGCGACGTGCCCCGGCGCATCGAGATCTACGACAACAGCCACATTCAGGGCACCCATGCGCTGGGCGGCATGGTCGTGGCCGGGCCGGAAGGCTTCCTCAAGGGCCAGTATCGCAAGTTCAACATCAAGCGCGCCGAGACCCGCCCCGGCGACGACTTTGCCATGATGCGCGAGGTCATGGCCCGGCGTTTTGGCCGCGTGCAGGAAGAAGACCCCGACCGCGACAGTGGCACCTGGCCCGACCTCGTGCTGATCGACGGCGGCAAGGGCCAGATGACCGCCGTGCGCGAGACGCTGGAGGAACTGGGGATCGAGGACGTGCCCCTGATCGCGGTGTCCAAGGGGCCCGACCGCAACGCCGGGCGCGAGCATTTCCATTTCCCCGATGGCCGGGAAAAGATGCTGCCGCTGACCTCGCCGGTGCTGTTCTACCTCCAGCAATTGCGCGACGAGGCGCACCGCTATGCCATCGGAGCCCACCGCGCCAAGCGCAGCCGGGCGATCACCGCCAGCCCGCTCGACGAGATTCCCGGCATCGGCCCGGCCCGCAAGCGCGCGCTGCTGCTCCACTTCGGCACGGCGGGCAAAGTGCGCGCGGCCTCGCTCGACGACCTCAAGCGCGCGCCCGGCGTGAGCGAGGCCGTGGCGCAGACCATCTACGATTTCTATCATCCGGGCGGGTAGGCGCCCGGCCTTTACTCCACCGCGCCCGGACCGGCGGGCTTGGCGCCAGTGGCCGGGTGGGTGGCGCAGTGGGCGAGAAGGGCGCGGACCAGCGGGCTGCCCGGCACGCTGATCTTGCCCGCGTCGGGCAGGGTGCCGACGAAGGGGCCGTCGAAGACTTCGGCGGCCGGGTCTCCGGCCGGAAGGCTGCCCTGCCAGAGATAGCCGCGCGCGCCCGGAACGGCGGTGGCATCGACGGCAAGGCGGACGATGCGCTTGCTGCCCTGAAGCGCGAACAGCGCCTGTGCGCCCACTTCGGCGGCGACATGGCGCGTGACCACGATGACCCCCTGACGGCAGGCGAGCGAGAGCGCGGGCGCGCCACCCGGCTGGCCGAAGCGCACGCTGTCGCCGCCCGGCGATCCGGCCCAGATCGGCTTGGTGTCGCCCGAAGGCGCGGGGGGCAGCGCCTCGTTTTCGGGCAGCGGAACGCGCACGGCATTGACCGGGGCCCCGCTGTCCTGCGGGACGGGGGCCTTGGACGAGCAGGCGGCGAGGGCTGCAAGGGCCGTGAGGGCGGCGAGCGGGGTGAGGCGGCGCAAGGTCATGGTGGGCCCTTGCTATCAGGCCGGGGCCGGGTTCTGAACCGGCAAATGTGGGGTGGCCGCTTTAGCCCCACCGCCCCCGCCCCTCCACCACCCGCAATGCGGGCGGTCCCCCTCCCCATTGCATGGGGAGGACTGGGGAGGGTCACTTTCCCCACTTCTTTTGTGACTTGCCGAAGCGGGTTTTGCGGGTGCCGGGTTTGCCTTCGTTGCTGCGGCCTACGATGGGGGCCTTTTGCTCGCCTTCGGGGAGGCCCAGTTCGGTCGCTTCGAGGCGGCGGATCTCGTCGCGCAGCCGGCCTGCTTCCTCGAATTCGAGGTCGGCGGCAGCCGCGCGCATGCGCTTTTCGAGGTCTTCGATATGGCTGCGCAAGTTGTGGCCGACGAGGTTGTTGGTGGTGTCGTCGCCCAGATCGACCAGCACCCCGTCGCGGCTGGCGGTGTCGGCGATGATGTCGGCGATCTGGCGCTTGATCGTGGCGGGGGTGATGCCGTGCTCGACGTTGTAGGCCTGCTGCTTTTCGCGGCGACGGTCGGTTTCGGCGATGGCGCGTTCCATCGAGCCGGTCATGCGGTCGGCATAGAGGATCACGCGCCCGTCCACGTTGCGCGCGGCGCGGCCGATGGTCTGGATCAGCGAGGTTTCCGAGCGCAGGAACCCTTCCTTGTCGGCGTCGAGAATGCAGACAAGGCCGCATTCGGGAATGTCGAGCCCCTCGCGCAGCAGGTTGATCCCCACCAGCACGTCGTAGACGCCAAGGCGAAGATCGCGGATCAGTTCGATGCGTTCGAGCGTCTCGACATCCGAATGCATGTAGCGCACGCGCAGGCCCGCCTCGTGCATGAATTCGGTGAGGTCTTCGGCCATGCGCTTGGTCAGCGTGGTGACCAGCGTGCGATAGCCTTGCGCGGCGGCCTCGCGGCAGGCGGCGATGCAGTCCTGCACCTGGTCCTCGGTCGGGCGGATCAGCACGGGCGGGTCGATCAGCCCGGTCGGGCGGATGACCTGTTCGGCAAAGACACCGCCCGACTGTTCCATTTCCCAGTGGCCGGGCGTGGCCGAGACGGCAAAGGTCTGCGGGCGCATCGCGTCCCACTCGTTGAAGCGCAGCGGGCGGTTGTCGATGCAACTGGGCAGGCGGAAGCCATATTCGGCCAGCGTCATCTTGCGGCGATGGTCGCCGCGCGCCATCGCGCCGATCTGGGGGATCGTCTGGTGGCTTTCATCGACGAACAGCAGCGCGTTGTCGGGCAGGTATTCGAACAGGGTCGGCGGCGGTTCGCCGGGCATGCGCCCGGTCAGGAAGCGCGAATAGTTTTCGATTCCCGCGCACGAGCCGGTGGCGGCCATCATTTCGAGGTCGAAGTGCGTGCGCTGCTCCAGCCGCTGGGCTTCGAGCAGCTTGCCCTCGGCGTTGAGTTCCTTCAGCCGCTCGGCCAGCTCGAACTTGATCGCCTCGCGCGCCTGCATCAGCGTCGGGCCGGGGGTGACGTGGTGTGAATTGGCATAGACACGCACGTTTTGCAGGCGCGTGCCCGCCTTGCCGGTCAGCGGATCGAACTCGGCGATTTCCTCGATCTCGTCGCCAAAGAAGGTGACGCGCCAGGCGGTGTCTTCATAGTGCGAGGGGAAGATTTCGAGGTTGTCGCCCCGCACGCGGAAGGTGCCACGCTGGAACGCGTGGTCGTTGCGCTTGTATTGCAGGGCGACCAGCTTGCGCACGATCTCGCCCTGGTCGACGCTTTCCCCCACCTTGAGGTCGAAGACCATCGCCGAATAGGTCTCGACCGAGCCGATGCCATAGAGGCACGAGACCGAGGCGACGATGATCACGTCGTCGCGTTCGAGCAGCGCGCGCGTGGCCGAGTGGCGCATCCGGTCGATGGCCTCGTTCACCGAGCTTTCCTTCTCGATGTAGGTATCGGACCGGGGCACATAGGCTTCGGGCTGGTAATAATCGTAGTACGAGACGAAATATTCGACCGCGTTCTCGGGGAAGAAGCTTTTCATCTCGCCATAGAGCTGGGCCGCGAGGATCTTGTTGGGCGCGAGGATCAGCGCCGGGCGCTGCAATTCCTCGATTACCTTGGCCATCGTGAAGGTCTTGCCCGAGCCGGTGACGCCGAGCAGCACCTGCGTTTTCTCGTTCTCCTGCGCGCCTGCCACGAGGGCGGCGATCGCGGTCGGCTGGTCGCCCGCCGGGTGATAGTCGGACACCACCCTGAACGGGCGGCCCGGCTCCAGCTTTTCGGGGCGCACGGGCTTGTGGGGAACGAAGGTGCCCGAGGTGTCGGGTTCTTCGAGACCCCGGCGGATGATGATTTCGGCCATGGGCAACATATGGGGAACATTGCCCGGCGATGCAATCGGCCCCTGCAAATGCCGCCCCCTGCACATGACAGCGAGGGTTCAGGTGTCATGTGACAGTTTTGTGAAGCCCGGCGACTTTATTGGCATTGTGGCTGGCGGGGCTTCATAGGTGGCAGGATGAAACCGATGGTCTGGCACTCTTCTCTGGCATCTCTTGCCCCGCGCCGCGGTTGGCAGCAGTTCGGGCAGCAGCTTGAAACGCTGGGCACCGAACTGGCGCGGCGGCGGGCGCTGGCCTTTGCGCCGCGTCCGCGCGGTGTGCACGGGCCAGCCTGGCCGCGCCTGCTGGGTGAACTGGGCACGCCGATCGAGCATTGGCAGGCCTCCCGCCAATCTGATCTACACCAGTCTGATCTGCAACCGGCGCCGCCAGAGCGGCCCGCAGGGTCGCGCGCGGTCATGCTGCTGCCCGGTTTTGGCACGCATCCGGTGCGGATGAAGCCTCTGGCCACGGCGCTCGAAGCGGCCGGGCACCGGGTGAGCGACTGGGGGCTGGGCTTCAATTTCGGGCCGAGCGAGGACCGTTTTGCCCGGCTGGCCGAGCGGGTCGAGGTCATGGCCCGGCGCGAGGGCGAGCCGCTGGTGCTGGTGGGGTGGAGCCTGGGCGGGCTGTTCGCGCGCCAGTTGGCCAAGGCCGTGCCCGAACAGGTCGGGCTGGTCATCACCATGGGCACGCCCTTTTCGGGCGACCGGCGCGCCAACAATGCCTGGCGGGCCTATCAACTGGTGGCCGGGCACAGTGTCGACGAGGCGCCGATGGGCGAGGATCTGGCCGTCAAGCCGCCGGTGCCCACGGTGGCGCTGTGGAGCCCGCGCGACGGGTTCATCGCCCCGCGCTGTGCCGCCGGATGGCCGGGCGAGCGCGATCTGGCGGTGGCGCTGCGGTGCACGCATCTGGGCTTTGCCGCCCACCCGCAAGTGGCGCGCACGCTGGTGGATCTGATCGCACAGCATTGAGCGGGCATGGGGTATCCGTGCTTAATAACTGATTTACCGTCATTTTGCGCCGGGGGCTGTTCCGAATCCGGATCTCGTGGCGCGCCCGTCGGGGAAGCCCTTCCGCAAGCCGGAATCACCTAGAGGAACAATTGTTTCGCAACTGCGGCATCCACGCTTGCGGTGGGGCCGATCGTGTGCAAGCAATAGGCCAGACGGGAGGTTCTGCATGACAAAATCCTCGCTCTCGTCCTATGACGAGATGCTTGAAGCCGATGGCTCCACGCGTGCCGCTTACAGCGGCTATTGCGAGTGGCTCAAAGAACAGCCACCCGAATTGTTGCGGCGGAAATCAGGGGAGGCCGAGGCCTTTTTCCGCAAGACCGGTATCACCTTCAATGTGTACGGCAGCGAGGACGCCGAAGAGCGTCTGATTCCTTTCGACATGGTTCCCCGGATCATCAGCGCGGCGCAATGGCGGCGGCTGTCCAAGGGCATCGAACAGCGCGTGCGCGCGCTCAACGCCTTTCTCCACGATCTCTATCACCGTCAGGAAATCGTGCGGGCCGGGCGCCTGCCCGAGCGGGTGCTCAAGGGCAATTCGGCGTTCCTGCCGCAGATGGCCGGGTTCACCCCGCCCGGCGGGGTCTATACCCATATCGTGGGGATCGACCTCGTGCGCACGGGCGAGGACGAGTTCATGGTTCTCGAAGACAATGCGCGCACGCCTTCGGGCGTGTCGTACATGCTCGAAAACCGCGAAACCATGATGGCGATGTTCCCCGAGCTGTTCACCAAGGTGCGCGTGCGCGAGGTGTCGGACTATCCGCGCCGCCTTGCGCGCAGCCTTGCCGCCTGCGCGCCGCCTGCGGCCAGCGGGCACAAGCCGGTGGTCGCCGTGCTCACGCCCGGCACCTTCAACAGCGCCTATTACGAACACGCGTTCCTGGCCGACCAGATGGGGGCCGAACTGGTCGAGGGCAGCGACCTGCGGGTCGAGAACGGGCGCGTGGCCATGCGCACCACGCGTGGCTGGCAGGCGATCGACGTGCTCTATCGCCGGGTCGACGATGATTACCTCGATCCGCTCACCTTCAAGCCCGAAAGCGTGCTGGGCGTGTCGGGGATCATGGATGTCTATCGCGCGGGCGGGATCACCATCGCCAATGCGCCGGGCACGGGTATTGCCGATGACAAGGCGATCTACAGCTTCATGCCCGAGATCGTCGAGTTCTACACCGGCGAGAAGCCGATTCTGGCCAATGTGCCGACCTGGCGCTGCTCGGAGGCCGACAGTCTGGCCTATGTGCTCGACAATCTGGCCGATCTGGTGGTCAAGGAAGTCCATGGCTCGGGCGGCTATGGCATGCTGATCGGGCCGACCTCGTCGCGCCGCGAGATCGCCATGTTCGCCGAAAAACTGCGCGCCAACCCCGATAACTACATCGCGCAGCCCACGCTCTCGCTGTCGACCGTGCCGATCTTCACCAAGGCCGGGCTGGCCCCGCGCCATGTCGACTTGCGGCCCTTCGTGCTGGTCTCGCCCCAGGGGATCGACATCACGCCGGGCGGATTGACGCGCGTGGCGCTCAAGAAGGGGTCGCTGGTGGTCAATTCCTCGCAGGGCGGGGGCACCAAGGACAGCTGGGTTCTGGACGACTGAGCCGGAAGGGAAAGACAACACGATGCTCGGACGTTCCGCAAATGGCACTTTCTGGCTGTTCCGCTATCTCGAAAGGGCCGAAAATACCGCGCGCCTGATCGAGGCGGGTTTCCGCATGGCGCTGACCCGCGATGCCTCCGATGCCAGCGACGAATGGCGCTCGGTCATCGTCACGATGGGGCAGCAGGCGGCCTATGAGGCCAAGTTCGGTGCCGATTATGCCGGTACCAATGTGTTCAACTTCGTGCTGCGCGACCGCGACAACCCCGGCAATGTGCTGAGCATCGTGGAGCAGGCGCGCCACAATGCCCGCATGGTGCGCACCGGGATCACGCGCGAGGTGTGGGAAGCGGTCAACGAAAGCTGGATGATCCTCAAGGAGGAGCTGGCCCACCCCGTTGCCGAGACGCGGCTGGGCACCGTGCTCGACATCATCCGCCGCCAGTCTGCGCTGGTGCGCGGGGCGATGGAAGGCACGATGCTGCGCAACGAGATCTACTATTTCGCGCGCGCGGGTTGCTTCATCGAGCGGGCGGACAACACCGCGCGGCTGCTCGACGTGAAGTACTATGTCCTGCTGCCCTCGGTCTCGTATGTGGGGTCGAGCCTCGACAATGTGCAGTGGGAAAATGTCCTGCGCGCAGTGGCCGGGGATCGCGCCTATCGCTGGCTCAATGCCGGGCGGATGGACGCGCGCGGGATCGCCGAGTTCCTGATGCTCGATTCGCGTTTTCCGCGCGGGCTGGCCTTTTGCTACACCCAGTTGCACGATTGCCTCGATCGGCTGGGCGCCGAATATGGCGAGCGGCTGGAGACCCACGCCATCGTCGCGCAGACCCATGAATGGCTCAATGCACAGACCATCGAGACGGTGTTCGAGCAGGGCCTGCACCAGACGATCAGCCAGTTCATCGCCCGCAACAACCATCTCGCGCAGCAGATCCAGCGCGATTACCGCTTCGTCGAATAAGGAAAGAGGGGAGCTTCGCCATGCGCCTCGCGATCAGCCATACCACGCGCTACACTTTTTCCGGGCCGGTCGCCCATGGGCTTCAGCGTCTGCGCCTGACCCCGCTCTCGTGGGGCGGGCAAAGCGTGGAATCCTGGGCGATCGATCTGGAGGGCGCCCGCCACGAGGCATCCTACGACGACGAGAACGGCAACCATGTGACGCTGATCTCGTTCGTGCCGGGCGTGCGCGAGGTGGTCATTGCCTGCAAGGGCGTGGTCCTCACGGCGGACAATGCCGGGATCGTGGGCAAGCAGCGCGGGCACCTGCCCTTGTGGCATTTCACCGAACAGACGCGCCTCACGCGCGGGGGCGCGCGGATGAAGGCGCTGGTTGCGGCGTTGCAGGAAGGGCTTGCGGCGGGCGAGGATACGCTGGCGCGGCTTCACGCCCTTTCGGACCGCGTGCGCGAGGCGGTCGTCTATGAACCGGGCCATACCGACGTGGCCAGCACGGCCGAGCAGGTGCTCGAAGCCGGGCGCGGGGTCTGCCAGGATCAGGCCCATGTCTTCATCGGCGCGGCGCGGATGCTGGGTATTCCCGCGCGTTATGCCAGCGGCTACCTGATGATGGACGACCGGGTTGAACAGGACGCCAGCCATGCCTGGGCCGAGGCCTATGTCGCCGGGCTGGGCTGGGTGGGCTTTGACGTGGCCAATGCGATCTGCCCGGATGCGCGCTATGTCCATCTGGCGACCGGAAGCGACTATACCGCCGCCGCGCCGATCACCGGCATCGGCTATGGCGCGCGCGACGAGGCGATGGAGGTTTCGCTCGCGGTGGAGCAGCAGCGCGTCGAACAGTAACGCCGCCGGGATGGTGCCGCGTCTCGATTGGAGACAACGGCAGCGGAACCGCTTGCGGTCCCCGGCCATCGGCGGCATGAGCCTGTGTTCACATCTGCACATGTGCGAGTCCCTGTCGGTCAGGCGTTTGAAGTGCCTGCCGGGTGAGGGGTATCGCCCAGGCAGGGCCGGGCAGGAACAGACGGTACAGGAACAGACGATGACGTATTGCGTGGGGATGATGCTCGACAAGGGGCTTGTCCTGATGAGCGACACCCGCACCAATTCGGGCGTCGACAACATTTCGGTGTTCCGCAAGATGTTCACCTGGTCGGTGCCGGGCGAACGCATCATCACGATCATGACCGCGGGCAATCTGGCCACGACCCAGTCGGTGATCAGCCAGCTGGAGGAGCGCAACAAGGCGCCTGACGAGCGCCGCCCGTCGGTTCTCGAAGAGGCTACGATGTTCCAGGTGGCCACCCATGTCGGCAACCTCTTGCGCACGGTGATCGAGCGGCGCCAGTCGGGGCCGGTTCAGGGCGAGGGCGCGCGCTTTACCGCCACGATGATCGTGGCCGGCCAGATCAAGGGCGGCGAACCGCGCCTGTTCATGATCTATCCCGAAGGCAATTTCATCGAGGCCAGCTTCGACACCCCGTTTTTCCAGATCGGTGAAACCAAGTACGGGCGCCCGATCCTGTTGCGCGGCTATGACAAGGGGCTCGATTTCGAGCAGGCGGTCAAGCTGCTGATGGTCTCGTTCGATTCGACCGTGGCGGCCAACCTGTCGGTGGGCCTGCCGTTCGACCTGATGGTGATCGAGCGTGACACGTTCGCGCCGCTTCATCAGCGCCGGATTCGCGCCGACGATCCCTATTTCAAGGCGATCTCCTCAGGTTGGAGCGAGGCGTTGCGCAATGCCTTCCACCAGTTGCCCGACTATTCGTTTGAGTGAGGGCCTGTCCGCGCGTGAATGCTACGTAATAGCACTACGCATATTCTTCTAGATGCGCTGGCTGATCGGTCAATCATGTTTGCAAATATTTGAAACACACCCTGTCTTCATGCTGGTTGCATGGGACAAGAACCAACACATATCGATGAACTCCGTCTGAATTATCGGCTCCGGTTCGGAGCCGAAATCCCTAAGGGAATTGGGGATGTCACCCCGGTGGAACCTGCCGGAAGTGTTCAGAACGAAGCTTTCGCGCATGGCGCGGCAAGGGGCGAGAGTGGTTACTTCAACCCTATGGTCGAACGTGTCACACTCCACATCCTCGATAGCGACTCCGCCCGCCGGGCCCAGCTCGCTCGTCTCGCCTTTGCCGCCGGGCATCATGCCGAGATCTACGGCACGACGGAGGAACTGCTGGCCCATGCACCCGGCGCCGGCCTGCTGCTCGCGCATGACGAACCACCGGGGGAGGGGGTTCCCGCGCTGATCGGCGCGATGATGCGGGCCGGGCACTGGCTCCCCGTCATTGCCATTGGCGATGCGCCCGATACCTGGGCCGTGGTCCGCACGATCAAGGCCGGCGCGCTCGATTATCTGGCCATTCCCACCCAGATCGCTCCGCTCAACGATGCCATTGCCCGTGCTTCGCAGGAGGCCGAATCGCACCGCGTCCAGCGCGCCCGCGCTGCCGAGGCCCGGCAGCGAATCGCCCGTCTCTCGCTGCGCGAACGCGAGGTGCTCGACCGCCTCGCCGAAGGGTGCAGCAACAAGGCCATCGCCCGCGACCTCGACATCAGCCCGCGCACCGTGGAAATCCACCGGATGAAGATGATGGGCAAGCTCGGCGCCCGCCATGCCGCCGAGGCCGTGCGCCTGCGGATCGAGGCCACCGGGCTGGGGGATGCGGCCTGAAAAGGCGCCGTTTGGGGTGGTCCTGAATTTCAGGCCGGTTTCTGGCGGGAGCCTTCTGCGAAACACTATCCTCAGCGGCAGAATGGCCGGCTGGAGCCCACTTCCAGATGCAGATGGTCGCGGTGGGCCGCGTTGTAATCGGGGCTCAGGACCGTGCCGAATCGCTTGCAGGCGCTCTCGCGCACCGTGCGCAGGAAGGCGCGCACTTGCGGGTCGTTATCGCGCCAGTCGCGCAGGACGGTGATTCGCCGCCCGTCGGCCAGCAGAAATCCGGAAACATCGATGGCATTGGCCGTGGCATGGGCCGAGCGATGGCCGGTGCCGGCCACGTTGCGGCAGTTGTAGCTGCCCATCGTCTCGATCTTGACCAGCGGGCTGCCCATGATCTGCTGTGCCGCGCGGTCGACACCAAAGCGTGCCCAGCCTTGCAGCGAACTGGCCAGTTGGCAGGTGACCGGACCGGCATTGGCAAGGCCCAGTTGCGCGCGGTCGCTGCGCAGATAGGCCAGCCGCACACTGCCCAGCGTGCTGCACCCCGCGCCATAGGACTGGTCGGGAACGCGGGTATAGCCGATGGCGTCGCGGCGCAGGCTGACCATGCAGGCGCGCGTGGCGGCGGCACTGGGCAGGGGCTGGACCACCGGGCGCGAGACCATCCGCGCCGGGCGGCGGTGCGTGGCCTGCGGGGCATCGACGCAACCGGCAAGTGTCACCACCGGAAGCATGGCCCAGGCAAGAAATTTCCGATGTGCCATGGGGATGAAACCTGCGCGATGTTTGGTTACCCGGTGGTAAATGGAAAGCCCGCAAAGGCGCGATGCGTGGTTTTTTGCGACGAACCGCTGCGTCGCCCGCTGTACGGCCCATCATGCAGCCATCACCCAGCCCATCACTCGGCATAGTGCAAAAGGTCGATTGACAAGCCATCAGCTGAGCTTATGAACGCCATCGGGCCACGCGGTCCCAACGCCGCGCGTGCTCTCTGTGAGGAGAGTTTTACATGACTGTTGGTATTCCCGCCGCCAAGCCGGCGCGTCCCTTCTTTTCTTCGGGTCCGTGCGCCAAGCCGCCGGGCTACGCCCCCGAAAAACTCGCCACCGTCTCGCTCGGCCGCTCGCACCGCGCCAAGATCGGCAAGGCTCGCCTTCAGCTTGCCATCGACCTGATGCGCGAAGTGCTCCAGCTGCCCGACACGCACCGCATCGGCATCGTGCCCGGTTCGGACACCGGTGCTTTCGAAATGGCGATGTGGACGATGCTGGGCGCCCGTGGCGTGACCACGCTGGCCTGGGAAAGCTTTGGTGAAGGCTGGGTGACCGACGCGGTCAAGCAGCTCAAGCTCGAACCGACCGTCATGCGTGCCGATTACGGCCAGCTTCCCGACCTCGACAAGGTCGATTTCGCCGACGACGTGCTGTTCACCTGGAACGGCACCACCAGCGGCGTGCGCGTTCCCGATGGCGAGTGGATCCCTGACAATCGCGAAGGCCTGACCTTTGCCGATGCGACCAGCGCCGTCTTCGCCTACGACATTCCGTGGGACAAGATCGACGTTGCCACGTTCTCGTGGCAGAAGGTTCTGGGCGGCGAAGGCGCTCATGGCGTGCTCATCCTCGGCCCCCGTGCGGTCGAACGCCTCGAAACCTACACCCCGTCCTGGCCGCTCCCCAAGGTGTTCCGCCTGATGGCCAAGGGCAAGCTTGCCGAAGGCATCTTCAAGGGTGAAACCATCAACACCCCCTCGATGCTGGCCGTCGAAGACGCGATCTTCGCGCTCGAATGGGCCAAGTCGGTCGGTGGCCTCGAAGGTCTCAAGGCGCGCTCCAACGCCAACGCCCATGCGCTCGACAAGATCGTGGCCGAGCGTTCGTGGCTGGGCCACCTCGCGGTCGACAGCGGCACCCGCTCGAAGACCTCGGTCTGCCTGACCGTCGAAGGCGCGGACGCCGACTTCATCAAGAAGTTTGCCGCCCTCCTCGAAAAGGAAGACGCCGCCTACGACATCGCGGGCTATCGCGATGCGCCCGCTGGCTTGCGCATCTGGTGCGGCGCCACGGTCGACACGGCGGATATCGAGGCGCTCGGCCCCTGGCTCGACTGGGCCTATGCCCAGCTGACCGCCAAGGCCGAAGCCTGATCTTGCAGACAAGTCCCGCTGTCCGTCCTGCGGACGGATAGCGGGAGCTGCCATACACCATCCTTCTTCTTTCCCGTTTTTCCCGTGGCCGCGTCGTTGCGCGTGCCGCTGCGCCCCCTTGTGTCCGGGGGTATGGAGCCAAGACCATGACCAAGCCCAAGGTTCTGATTTCCGACAAGATGGATCCCAACGCCGCCCGCATCTTCCAGGAGCGCGGCTGCGACGTGGACGTGATCACCGGCAAGACCCCGGAAGAACTCAAGGCGATCATCGGCCAGTACGATGGCCTCGCCATCCGTTCGTCGACCAAGGTGACCAAGGAAATCCTTGAAGCGGCCACCAACCTCAAGGTCGTCGGGCGCGCCGGCATCGGCGTTGACAATGTCGACATCCCGGCAGCCTCGGCCAAGGGCGTGGTGGTGATGAACACCCCGTTCGGCAACTCGATCACCACCGCCGAACACGCCATCGCGCTGATGTTCGCGCTTGCCCGCCAGCTGCCCGAGGCCGACGCCTCGACCCAGGCCGGCAAGTGGGAAAAGAACCGCTTCATGGGCGTGGAAGTGACCGGCAAGACGCTCGGCCTGATCGGCGCGGGCAACATCGGGTCGATCGTTGCCAGCCGCGCGCTGGGCCTGCGCATGAAGGTCGTGGCGTTCGATCCCTTCCTGACGCCCGAGCGCGCCGTGGAAATGGGCGTTGAGAAGGCCGACCTCGACACGCTGCTGGCCAAGGCCGACTTCATCACCCTCCACACCCCGCTGACCGACCAGACCCGCAACATCCTCTCGGCGGAAAACCTCGCCAAGACCAAGAAGGGCGTGCGCATCGTCAACTGTGCGCGTGGCGGCCTGATCGACGAGAAGGCGCTCAAGGACCTGCTCGACTCGGGCCACATCGCGGGCGCCGCGCTCGACGTGTTCGAAACCGAACCGGCCAAGGAAAGCCCGCTGTTCGGCACCCCCAACTTCATCTGCACCCCGCATCTGGGCGCCTCGACCACCGAAGCACAGGTCAACGTCGCGCTTCAGGTTGCCGAGCAGATGGCCGACTTCCTCGTGACCGGCGGCGTGACCAACGCGCTCAACATGCCCTCGCTCTCGGCTGAAGAAGCCCCCAAGCTCAAGCCCTACATGGCGCTGGCCGAAAAGCTGGGCACCCTGGTCGGCCAGCTGGCCCACGACAACCTGACCAAGATCGCCATCGAGGTCGAAGGTGCTGCCGCCCAGCTCAACCAGAAGCCGATCACCGCGGCGGTCCTGACCGGCGTGATGAAGCAGTATTCGGACACCGTGAACATGGTCAACGCGCCGTTCCTGGCCAAGGAACGCGGCCTTGACGTGCGCGAAGTGCGCCATGACCGCGAAGGCGAATACCGCACGCTGGTCCGCGTGACCGTCAGCACCAGCCAGGGCGACCGTTCGGTGGCCGGCACGCTGTTCGGCAATGGCCAGCCGCGTCTGGTCGAGATCTTCGGCATCGGCATCGAGGCCGACCTCGATGGCGACATGCTCTACATCGTCAACACCGACGCGCCCGGCTTCATCGGTTCGATCGGCACCCTGCTGGGCCAGTCGGGCATCAACATCGGCACGTTCCACCTCGGTCGCCGCGAAGCCGGTGGCGAGGCCGTGCTGCTGCTCTCGGTCGACAGCCCGGTCAGCGAGGCGGTGCTGGCTTCCGCGCGCGAGATTCCCGGCGTGCGCGTGATCAAGGCCCTCAAGTTCTGATCTTGCCGGCCTTTTGATCTTGCCGGTCTCTCGGGGGCGGCCCGTTGGGGGGCTGCCCATTGAAGACTGTTGAGGGAGGGGCGGTTCCGCGCATGCGCGGGGCCGCCCCTTTTCTTGCATTCATGCCCGGTGCGGCTATGGCCCGCCCATGCGCACGCTGGACAATATCCTGAGCGACCGGGGCTCGAAATATGCGGTGTCGGGCGCGCCGTGTACGAGCGTGGAGGAAGCCCGCGCGCTGGTTGCCGCGCTCAAGACCAACAAGAAGTTTGCGCGTGCCACGCACAATTCCTGGGGGCTGCGGTGTGCTGCCGGGCCCGTCAAGAACGACGATGGCGAGAGCGGGGCGGGCATGATCATCCTGCGCATGCTCGAACGTGAGGGGGTGGACGACCACCTCGTCGTCGTCACCCGCTGGTATGGCGGCAAGCATCTGGGCGGAGACCGTTTTCGCCATGTCCAGGATGCGGTTCGGGCCTATCTCGACAGCAGGCCCTGAGGGGACGGGCAGGCCGGAATGTCACACTTTGGGCGACTTGCGTCCAATTTCGCTGCACTGCAAAAAACCGAGGCGCGCGGGCATGTCTGCCGTGGTATGAGGCTTCGGGAATCGCCTGTTCTTCCACGTGCCTGTCGGCCCGTGTGACCATGCCGATCCGCGTTTGCGAGGCCTTTGATGTTCTGCATTACCTCTGATCCCGCCGCCAGCTTTGGCGAAGCCCGTGCCCAGGTTACGGCGCAGGCCAGCCGGATGATCCGGTTGTGGAGCGAACAGGCCCTTTTGTGCAGCGAGGCGGCGGGCGTGATTGCCGCGCGCCTGATGATGATCGCCGCGGGCGATCCGCGCGTGGGCGATGAAAGCGGGCGCATGGTGGCCGAAAAGGTCGAGGCGCTGGGCGAAGTCTGGTGGCATCTGGCCGATGCGAACTGGCAGGCGGCCTGGGGCACCCGTGCGTTCCCCGGGGCCGAGCAGCAGGCCACGCGGGTCGTGCGGCTCTATCGCCGCAAGGTGCGCTCCAACCTGCGCCGTCTCTCGCACGGGAATCGCGGGCGGATCAGACCCGTTTCCGGGCGGCCTTGATCAGCATCGAGCCGGTCGTTCCACAGAGTGCGAGGGCCAGGATCAGGCCCACGCCAGCCCCCCATTCGGCCCCGGTGCGCCCGGCGATCAGGCCTCCGGCGATCAGGCCGAGGATGGGAAAGACGAGCAGGGCGAGACAACCGACGACAACCATGACCTTTGCTCTGGCGCGCGCCGGGTGAACCGGGCCTGAGCGAACAGGGGGGGGCGAACAGGGGGCGAACCGGGGCGATTCTGGCCCGAAGAAGGTATGGTCTGCGCGGTTTCCCCCTGTCCCCCCGCGCCTATTGCCGCTAAAGGCCCGGCCCATGGACACCAGCGATCCCGATCTCCTGCCAGAAGGCCTCGAAGACCGTCTCCCGCGTGCGGCGGCCACCGCCACGCGTGTCATGCGCACGATCCATGGCGTGATGGAGGGCCATGGCTACGACCGCGTGCTGCCCCCGATGATCGAGTTCGAACGCTCGCTCGCCAGCCGCATGGCCGGGATCAGCTCGCGCCGGATGTTCCGCTTCGTCGATCCGCAGTCGCTGCGGATGATGGCCCTGCGCAGCGACATCACGCCGCAGATCGGCCGTATCGCGGGCACCCGGCTGGCCAGCGCGCCGCGTCCGCTGCGCCTGTGCTATGCGGGGCAGGTGGTCACGATCAAGGGCGCCGGGCTCGATCCGGCGCGTGAAAAGCTTCAGTGCGGGGCCGAACTGATCGGCGTCGACAACGTGGCCGCCGCCGCCGAAGTGGTGGCCGTTGCCATCGAAGCGCTTCAGGCAGCCGGCGCGCGCGGGGTGAGCGTCGATTTCACGCTGCCCGATCTGGTCGATACGCTGGCCGAAAAGGCCCTGCCGCTGGCGCCGGGCCAGATCGACGCGGTGCGCCGCGAACTCGACACCAAGGACGCAGGCGGCCTCGTCGAGGCGGGCGGGGAGGCCTATGTCCCGCTGCTCTATGCAACCGGCGATTTCGATACCGCCATCGAGAAGCTCGCGGCGATCGACGCGGGCGGGGTTCTGGCGGGCCGTATCGACGCCTTGCGCGCGATTGCCGCGCGTCTGGGCGGGCGGGCGCGGCTCACGCTCGATCCGGCCGAGCGTCATGGCTTCGAATATCAGTCGTGGTTCGGTTTCGTGCTCTATGCCGAAGGCGTGCGCGGGGCGCTGGGCCGGGGCGGCACCTATCGCATCGCCGTTCCCGGTGGCATGGAACACGGCGAAGTGGCCACCGGCTTCTCGCTCTATCCCGATGCGCTGATCGACCTTCTGGCGGGCAGCGAACCCGCGCCCGACAAGCTGTTCCTGCCGCTCGGCCACGATGTGCAGGCCGCCGAACGCCTGCGCGCGATCGGCTGGCGCACGGTGGCCGCGCTGAGCGAGGCGGACGAGGCCGCGACGCTCGGGTGCAGCCATGTGCTGGGTGCCGATGGCCCAGAGGCGCTCTGAGCGGCGCTCTGAGCGCCTAGAATCTGGCCGTCCCGGCTTGACTTTACGGTGGCGCTCCCCCTAGGGCGCCACCCGCACCTCGGGCGCCCGTGCGCGTCCATCTGACCATCCACTACGCCGAGTCCTGTCGAAGGGCGTTGTCTGGATCCACCTGGCAGGGTGGAGGAGTGTATCTATGGCCAATGTAACCGTGATCGGCGCCCAGTGGGGCGATGAAGGCAAAGGCAAGATCGTCGACTGGCTCGCCAGCCGGGCCGACGCTGTCGTGCGTTTCCAGGGCGGGCACAATGCCGGCCACACCCTCGTCGTGGGCGAGCAGGTCTACAAGCTCTCGCTGCTGCCCTCGGGCATCGTCACCGGCACGCTGTCGATCATCGGCAATGGCGTGGTGCTCGATCCCTGGGCGCTCAAGGCCGAAATCGAGAAGCTTTCGGGCCAGGGCGTGGAAATCAACGCCGACAATTTCGCGATTGCCGACAATTGCCCGCTGATCCTGCCCATGCACCGCGACCTCGATGGCTTGCGCGAAACCGCCGCTGGCGCTGGCAAGATCGGCACGACCGGTCGCGGCATCGGCCCGGCCTATGAAGACAAGGTTGGCCGCCGCGCGATCCGCGTGTGCGATCTGGCCCACCTCGACGCGCTCGACGCCCAGCTCGACCGCCTGTGTGCCCACCACGACGCGCTGCGCGCCGGTTTCGGCCAGCCGCCGGTCGACCGTGAGGCGATGCTGGCCGAACTGCGCGAAATCGCGCCTTTCGTGCTTCAGTTCGCCCAGCCGGTGTGGAAGCGCCTGAACGCCGTGCGCAAGGCCGGTGCGCGCATCCTGTTCGAAGGCGCGCAGGGTGTCCTGCTCGATGTCGACCACGGGACCTATCCGTTCGTCACTTCGTCGAACACGGTTTCGGGCACGGCGGCCTCGGGTTCGGGCCTCGGCCCGGCGGCGACCGGCTTCGTGCTGGGCATCGTCAAGGCCTATACCACGCGCGTCGGCTCGGGCCCGTTCCCGACCGAACTGGAAGACGAAGTGGGCCAGCGCCTTGGCGAACGCGGCCATGAATTCGGCACCGTCACGGGGCGCAAGCGCCGCTGCGGCTGGTTCGACGCCGTGCTCACCCGCCAGTCCTGCGCCATTTCGGGCGTGACCGGCATCGCGCTGACCAAGCTCGACGTGCTCGACGGCTTCGACAAGGTGAAGATCTGCATCGGCTACCGCCTCAACGGCAAGGTGATCGATTACTTCCCCAGCCACGCTGCCGACCAGGCCGCGGTCGAGCCGATCTACGAGGAAATGGACGGCTGGCAGGGCACCACCGCCGGTGCGCGCTCGTGGGCTGATCTGCCCGCCCAGGCGATCAAGTACATCCAGCGCGTGCAGGAACTGATCGAGACCCCGGTGGCGCTCGTCAGCACCTCGCCCGAGCGTGAAGATACCATCCTCGTGCGCGATCCCTTCGTGGACTGATCGCGGCAGGACAGGCTTGCTTGCAAGGCGGCGGCGGCGCTTCTGGCGCTGCCGCCGCTTTTGTTTGTTGTCTGTGAACCGAGAGCCGGGCGGCTTTCCCGGCGTGCCGACCGATCTCCTCCGAAATCGAGTAAATATGCGAGCGCTCTGGCGGGGTAGGACCAAAACGCACCGATCCTTGATCCAGAATCGAAGTATCTGGCGTTGACCTGATCCTGATTTGTTCCGCAAGTGTTCGCATACGCGATTTTACGGAGTGTGGGGACAATGGGGCAGTCTGCGGCGCGTTTCGATTTTGGTCAGGCCAATTCCCTGATTTCAGGCCCTGTGTCGGGCGGCGGTTCGTCGTCTCGGGCCCTTGAGGGCGCATGGGGGCAGGATTGGGGCTCCACGCCGGGCGGGGACGGCGCCTATGGCCGGGGGCCGGGGGTGGCCGCGGTCGCGGTGTCGATTTTTGCCGACAGGGGCTATCTGCGGGCCGAAATCGCCGAAGATGCCACCGCTGCGGGTCTGCATGTGGCCCGGTCGTCCACGCTGGAAAGCCTGCTCGAACGCAGCCCCGACAATGATCGTGGTGGCGCTGCAAGCGGGGGGCTCGGTGCGCCTTCCAACGACCGGGGCCCCGATGCGCTCGTGCCGGGGGATCTGGTGCTGGTCGATTGCCCGGTGATCGAGGGGGCGGGGCTGGCCGCGCTGGCGTGGCTGGCGATGCATGTGGGGCAGCGCGGGGCGCAACTGGTGGTCTCCACCAGTATCGGCGCGCTCGACGATGTGTTCGGCTGTCTCGACCAGTCCGAGGCACAGATTCTGGTCAACCCCAGCCGGGCCGAGCGGGTGATCGCGCTGGGCCGCATGCTGGCCCGGACGGGCAACCGCGTGCGCGAACTGGGCGAGGAAGACCGGCTCACCCTGCTGCGCCTGACCGAGCAGGTCACCACCATCGCCGCGCGCCTCGAACAACTCTCGTCGGGCGGGGCCGATGTCGAAAGCCCCTCGGCCTTCCGCTTTCAGGGCGAGGCGGACAGCGCGCCGCGTGTCGACGAAGGGTCAGACCGTCTGGTCCGCACCGCGCGCCCGCCGCTGCCCGATCCGCGTCTGATCCGCAAGATCATCCGCCAGCGTCAGGTGCGCGCCCGCTATTTCGAGGGCGATCTCTTTGCCGATCCGGCCTGGGACATGCTGCTCGACCTCACCGCCGCGCGGGTCGAACATGTGCGTGTGTCGGTCACCTCGCTGTGCATCGCCTCGGGCGTCCCGCCGACGACCGCGCTGCGCTGGATCGGCCAGATGACCGAGGCAGGCCTGCTGCAAAGGGTGGACGACGAAACCGACCGCCGTCGCGCCTTCATCACCCTGACCGACAAGGCTGCGGACGCCATGGCCCGCTATTTCGCCGAGCTGGGCTCGGGCAGTGGCACGCTCGTCTGATCGCGGCTGAAGAAAAGGGATGACGAAGGGGGCAGGGCCCCCTTCACCCCATTATCTTTGGCAGTCGTTGCGCCATTGGCCATGCCGGGCATGGCAGCAGGCACTGCCCTGTCCAAAGCTGATGGGGTGCAGGGGGCTTTGCCCCCTGCGGTATTCCTTGTTCTTGAGCGCGCGGGCGATCAGTGCAGCTTGAGGCGGGGGCGGATGATCGCGTTGACGCGGCCAATGGCGATCATGGCAAGCCCCTTTACCCAGCCGTGGATGGCGATGATGTGCATCCGGTAGAGCGAGGTATAGACGAAGCGGGCGAGGCGCCCTTCGACGGCCATGCGCCCGCCGACCAGATTGCCCATCAGGCTGCCCACGGTCGAGAACCGGCTGAGCGAGACCAGCGAGCCGTGGTCGTGGTAGACGAAGTCCTTGAGCGGCTGGCCCTTCATCATGCGGGTGAGGTTCTCCGCGACGGTATCGGCCATCTGGTGGGCGGCTTGTGCGCGCGGGGGGACCGGGCGTTCGCTGCCCGGCAGGATGCACGAGCAGCAGTCGCCCATCGCGAAGATGCGATCATCGGTCGTGGTCTGCAACGTGGGGCGCACCACGATCTGGCCATTGCGCGACAGTTCGAGATTGCCCAGCCCGCCTGCAATCGGCGTGCCTTTGACCCCGGCGGCCCAGACCTTGAGATCGGCCTCGATCACTTCGCCATCGCGGGTGATGATGGCATCCCTGGTCACTTCGACAACTTGCGTGCCAGTGGCCACGCGCACGCCCAGCGCGGTCAGTTCGGCATGGGCGGCGGCGGCGAGGCGCTCGGGCAGGGCGGGCAGGATGCGTGGGCCCGCCTCGATCAGGGTGACTTCGAGGCGGCTGGCATCGAACACTTCGAGGCCATAATAGCTCAGCGCCTCGGCGGCGTTGAACAGTTCGGCAGACAGTTCGACCCCGGTCGCCCCGGCGCCCACGATGGCCACGCGCACGCGCGAATCGGCGGACGGGTTGGCGCTCATCTCGCGCGAGACGCGCAGGCAGTGGTTGAGCAGCTTGGTGCGGAAGCGGTCGGCCTGGTGGCGTCCGTCGAGGAACAGGCAGTTCTGGGCCACCCCCGGCGTGCCGAAATCGTTGGTGACCGATCCGGTCGCCATGACCAGATAGTCGTAGCGGATGGCATGGCGACCGAAGATCTCGCTGCCGTCATCGTCGAGCAGCGGGGCAAGAATGACCTGGCGGCGCTGCGGATCGACCGATTCGAGCGAGCCGTGGAAATAGCGATAGCCCCAGCGGCGGCAGTGGCTGCGATAGCCGGTCTCGTCGAGGTTGGCGTCGAGCGAACCGGTGGCCACTTCGTGGAGCAGGGGCTTCCAGATGTGGGTGCGGTTACGGTCGACGAGGATGATGTCGTGCTTCTTGCGCCCGTAGCGCGCGCCGAGCTTGGCCGCCAGTTCGAGACCGGCAGCGCCGCCGCCCACGATCACGATCTGGGTCTTGCCGCCTTCCGTCACGAGCGGGGAGGGGGCAGTGTCCTGTCCGGTCGTCATGCCTCACCCCCTGCGATCAGCGGGGTGGGCAGCAGGATGGAGGTCGTGATGAAGGACATGAAGCGAAGGCGCGCGGAGCGGGAAGCGACAGGATGCGACATTTAATCGTAAACTCACCAATGGGGGCCGGCTGCGCGGGGATGAGGGTGATGCGATGGGGGGCATCCTCAGGCGCGCAGCCGCAGCACATGACCTTGCAAGCGCACTTTGTCGCAAGATGAAAGCCATTTCGGTGTTTCGCGGCTATTTTTCCGACCATTTCGCTGCCCGGATCGGTCGGACAGGTTGTCTGGAAGAAAGGGGGCGTGGGCGAGCGCCGGTGGTCAGTCCGGTCGGATGGTCCCCGTGTTTGGCCCCGTCCTGAGGCGTGTCTTGATGCGTGCAGTTTCGCGGGCATGCCGCTTTTTCCACCAGATCAGGACACCGGTTACGCTCAGCATGGCAACACAGGCCCCGATGATCGTCACCAGAACCTGCCAGACCGATCCCCAGACGCGCGCCATGTGCAGCGCCACGATCCAGTCGGTCAGGCGATCAGCCAGATTGGCACGGGCGGTCGGGCGGGCGAGGCGCAGGACGCCCGTGCGATCGTCGAAGGCGATCTGCGATCCGCCGCCTTCGTCGGGGATGTCGGCGCGCGTGGTGAAGCCATAGACATAGACGCCGCTGGCCGGCACGTGCCAGAGCCAGCGGGCGCCGGCGTGGGGCAAGGCATCCTCGTTCCGGGCCAGTTGCGCGCCGCGGGCGGCGGCCTGGGCAAAGGAGAGCGCGGGCATCGGGCGGGGCAGGACGGGGCGACTGGCGGCAAGGCTGGCCAGATCGGCGCGGCGGTCGCTCGCGCCCATCACGCCCATCACCGTGGTATAGACCGGGCGCAGGTTGAACGAGACGCTCGACCAGGCGAAGACCAGCAGGGCGAGCCAGATCCACAGGCCGCCCGCGCGGTGGAGGTCGAAGGTCAGCTTGTGGCCGCTCGCGCGCCAGCGCACCTGCCACGAGGGTTTCCAGCGCTTCCACCAGCTGGGCGGCGTATTGGTCCGGCGGACCGGGCGCGGGATTGGAGCAGACGGCTTTTTCAGGCGCACGGGCAGCGTGAGATAGAAGCCCACGAAACAGTCGAGCGTCCACACCAGCGCGGCCAGTCCCATCACCAGCCTGCCTGTCGGCCCGAGCAGCAGGGTATAGTGCAGCAGATAGAGGAAGGGCAGCAGGTTGACCTGCCCTTCGGTGATGTCGCCCCAGTGGCGATGGCCGAGTTCGCGCGTGGTGTAGGGATCGATGAAGAGTTCGTCCCACCCCTGTGCATGGGCCGGATCGCGCCAACTGACGCGCAGGCGCAGGCTGTGGCCCGGTTCGATCGTGAGCGGCAGGAAATCGGCGACCATGCCGGGGTGGCGGGTCAGAGCCAGCGCCCGCAGTTCGACCGGATCGTGCGCGCGTGCGCCGGGCACGGGGGGCGCGGCCAGCAGCAGGCCCGGCGCACTCCAGGCTTCCAGTTCGTCTTCCCAGGCCAGCGCCATGCCGGTCAGCCCGGCGATGGCCAGGAACAGCGCAAGGCTCAGGCCCGCCCAGCGATGGACGAGCACCCAGACCTTTCGCGATGGCAGCGCGCGCGTCATTGCCGTGCTCACCAGCGGAAGCTGATGGTGCCCTGGATCGTGCGGCGCTGGCCATACCAGCACCACGCGCTGTAGGCCGGATAGAGATAGCAGCTGGTCAGGTACTTCTTGTTGAACAGGTTGGTGACGTTGAGCGCGAGGTTGAGGCCTTGCAGGCGCGGATCGAGGTTGGCCAGATCGTAGTGGGCCATGGCGTCGATGAGGGTGTAGGACGGGGTGTAATACTGGCGATAGGCATTGCCGGTCAGCGTCTGGTCGAAGACCCCGCCATAGACCCCGTCGACATGGCGCAGGCCCGCGCCCAGATTCAGGCCCTTGAGCGGGCCGCTGCGCGCCGTCCAGTCGAGGTTGACCGCCAGATTGCCGTCGCCCGCGCCGATCAGGCCGCCGCCGACATAGCGCGCGTCATCGTCGGCCACGTCGCGCACGCGCTGGTGGCTGTAGGCCGCGCGCAGGGCAAAGCCATAGGGCAGCGGGGCCCTGGCTTCGATCTCGAAGCCTTCGGAGCGATACTTGCCGCTTTGCGAAGAGAGGAAGGTGACCGGATTGGTGGTGACGACGCCGGTCTGCTCGATGTGGAACCAGGCCGCAGTGACGAGGATCGCGGAGCCATTGGGCTGGAACTTGGCGCCGACTTCGACCTGCTTGCCCAGCGAGGGGCGGGCAAGGCCACCGGTGGCGAGTCTGGCACTTTGCGGCTCGAACGAGGTGGCATAGCTGACATAGGGCGCGAGGCCGAAGGAGGTCTTGTAGAGCAGGCCCGCGCGCCCGGTGAACTTGCGGTCGGTCTGGCTGTCGGTGCCGCTGCGGGTGCTGGCCCAGTCGTGGCGGCCCGAGAGCATCAGGCGCAGGCCGCCCCAGCTCATCGTGTCCTGGGCATAGATGCCGGTCTGGTGCTGGCGGATGTTGTAGGTGGTGACGTCGGCATAGGCGCCGGGGGTGTAGCCGGGCACGGTGTAGGGCGAGGTGGGCGCCTGCTGGGTGCCATAGACCGGATCATAGGCATTGATTGGATGCGCGGTGCCGAAGGCGGCGGCCTCGAACGAGTGGGCGGTCTGGTAATCGACGCCGACGAGCAGCGCGTGCCGGACCGGGCCGGTTGTGAACGTGCCCGAAAGCTGGTGGTCGAAGGTCCAGTTGTCGAGGGTTTCGTGGGTGGCGTAGCTGGCGCGGGCAAATTGCGCCATGGCCGCATCGGCCGGAACGCCGGTTTCATAGATCGCGCCCAGATCGGTATCGACATGCTGGTAGCGGCCACTGGCCCGGAAATGCCAGCTGGCGCCGAAATCGTGGGTCAGGATGTAGGTTCCCGCTTCCTGATTGCGGCGGAAATAGTTGCTCGGTTCGCCATCGGCATAGCGGGTGTCGATCTTGCCGTTGGGGTTGTCGAACAGCGTGCCATAGCCGGGCGCGCCGCTGTAGTTGCCGTTCTTGGGATCGTGCGACCATGCGCCGAGCACGGTCAGGGTGGTGGCCGGGTCGATTTTGAAGGTGACCGCGCCGCTGAGCGTCTGGCGTGCGCGGCTGCCGTAATATTGCTGGGTATCGGCGCCGTTGGCGCTGCCATAGAGGCGCACGCTGACCGCATCGGACAGCTTGCCGCCGACATCGGCATCGACGCGATAGAGGTTGTAGGACCCATACGTGGCCGAGGCCGCGCCATAGAACGCCTCGTCGAGCGGGAGCTTGCTGGTCATCGCCACGAGGCCGCCGGGGCTCGACTGGCCATAGAGCGCGGAGGCGGGCCCCTTGACCACCTCGATGGAATCGAGGCGCGACATGTCGACTTGCGGCGAGGCATAGCCCGAGGCGCTGGCGAATTGCTTCAGCCCGTCGAGATAGACTGGTGCATCGAAGCCGCGCAGCTTGAACTGGTCGTAGACTTCGGCGCTGGCCCCGCGCGTTTCGGGGGTGACCCCGGCGACATAGCGCAAAGACTGGTTGAGATTGGCAAGGCCCAGCCGGGCAATGTCGTCGGCGGTGACCACGCTGATCGATTGCGGGGTTTCGGCGATGGGGAGGGGAGACTTGGTGGCGGCGAGCGATTCCATGTCATCGTGAAGCCCGCGCACGACGATCTGACCTTCACTGTCGCCCGAGGCGCTTTCGGGGCTGGCTGCATCGGAGGATTCTGCGGCGCGCGCAGGAGCGCCGAGCGCCAGCAGCGAGGCCGACAGCATCAGGCCGGCGCCAATTTTCCCGAAACCCCTCAAACGAGCGTGCATGATCTTGTCCTTGTCAACCTTGTCCCGTTGCATCGCGCCTTGATCCGCGATGAAGGGATGCCGTGGCGGTGCCCGGCTGCCTGAATGGCAGGTCAACTAATGAGAGTCATTCTCATGTGCAAGTCATAAACGGAAAGGCACGCTCCAGTGACAGATGCCTGCTGCCAGTCCTGCCGTGGCCCATGGCACGGCGCCAGCCAAAGCTAATGGGGTGAAGGGGGCGATGCCCCCTTCGATATCCCTTTTTCTGTTTGTCTCTGAAAACAGACCGCTATTGCAGCCTGAGCGCGCCTTCGTCGGCGGTCGCGGCGGCCAGTTCCGCATGGGCGGCAGCGATGCGCGCGCGGGCCTCGATCAGCTTGACCTCGGCGTCGGTGGAGGCTTCCTCGCGCTGGTTGACGAGGAAGAAGTCGCTCGATCCCAGCTCGAAGCGGCGGCGCTCGGCCTGCGCCAGCTTTCCGGCAAGGTCGCGCTGGCGCAGGGTCGTGTCGACGAGCTTGCGCGCGGTTTCCACCTCGATGCCGATGCCCGCCACTTCGGCGCGGATCTTTTCGCCGAGGTAGCGCTGCTTGATCGAAAGCTCGTCGAGCTTGGCCTGCGTTTCGGCGAGCTTGCCCTTGGCCTTGCGGTTTTGCAGCGGGATCTTGAGGCTCACGCCCATGATCACTTCGGTGGCGGTGCGGCTGTGGCCGCCCAGTCCCTCGGGGCCGATGTCCTTGGCGATTTCGCCCTTGAGGTCGAGCTTGGGGCGCAATTCGTTGCGGGCGAGCGCCAGCTTGATCCCGGCCTGATCGATCTCTTCCATCAGGATGCCGAAATCGGGCCGGTTCTCGATGGTGAACACCGGATCGAGGCGCAGGCCGGAAAAGGCGCTGGCATCGGGGGGAAGGCGGCTGGTGTCGACGATCACCGGCGCGCCCTGATCGTCGCGGAAGTAGAGCGAGAGCTTGTTGGCCGCGTCGAGGAAGTCCTGACGGGCAGCGAGCACGAGCGCCTCGCGCTTGACCATGTTGGCTTCGTTTTCGGTCAGCAGGA
The DNA here is from genome assembly GCA_015661825.1 of Novosphingobium capsulatum. Lineage (GTDB taxonomy): Bacteria > Pseudomonadota > Alphaproteobacteria > Sphingomonadales > Sphingomonadaceae > Novosphingobium > Novosphingobium pituita. The sequence continues at coordinate 11,354 of DQVI01000197.1, read as the reverse complement.
TGTCGGGCTTGGCGCCCAGTACGACCTGACGGCCGATGCCCCGGCCCCGCCGGGCGGCCAGATCGTAGAGCGCCTGATAGGCCTTGAGTTTCAGCCCCGTGGCGACCCATTTCTGGTAGGCCTGCGTGGCGCGGGCCTGAACGCCGATGCTGGTGGCGCGGGCTTCGAAGCGGGCGATGTCGATGTCGTTGGCGGCCATGCTGCGCCCGGCGCGGCGCGCGTCGATCAGGCGGTCGCGCATCAGCGAATAGAGCACGCCGACTTTGAATTCGCCCGCCTCGTTGGTGTAGGCCTTGTCCTCGTAGATCGGAAACGAGCCGCGCGAATTGCGGTACTGGCCGTAGAAATGGCCGCCGTTGTTGGCAAACGGGGTGTCGGCAAGGCCGGTGACCTCGGTGCCGTCATAATAGCCTGCCACGCGGCTGCGGGCATCGACTGAAAACACGGTGTCGAAGGCGCCGTCGGCGGTCAGCGAGCGCCCTTCGGCTTGCCGGGTGCGGGCGAGCGCAGCGATGATGTCGGGCGCGGCGCGGGCCGAAGAGGCCAGCACTTCGTCGAGCAGGAGCGGCGTGGCGCTCTGGCCGGGGGTGGCCACGAGTTCGCCACCGGGCAGGACAGCCGGGATGGTTTCCGCGTGTGCAGGCGCAAGGCAGAGGCTCGCGGACAGCGCCAGCAGGGGGAGGAAGCGGGCTGGAAGCATCATCACTTCTTCTTCTCGCCCGTGCCTGCGCCCTTGCTGCCGCCATCGGCCTTGGCGCCGCCCGCCTTCTGGTCTTGCCCGTAGCCGACTTTTTCCTGCCCGAAGTTGAGCGGGAAGTCGTTGAGCTGGCGCCAGAGTTCGTAGCCGACCGTCACCGTGTCGCCCTGAATCCAGCCCAGCACCTTGCCGCCCTGCCGCACGAAGCGCAGGTCGGGCCACGGGGTCTTGCCCGGCGCGGGTTCGACCAGCACACGGAACAGGCCGTCGCCGCGCGGGGTTGGATCGACCGCGCGCACGCGGCCATCATAGATCCCCACCGCGAACGAGGGCCAGCCGCTGAACTGGATCGCCGGGAAGCCCTCGAATTCGAGGCGGACGGCGCGTCCGGCTTCGACCAGCGGGATGTCGCGGCCATCGACATAGAGTTCGACCGCGCGCTCGACATGTTCGGGCGCAATCGTGGCCAGCACGGTGCCCGACCCAATCAGCGCGCCCCCCGAGGCGGCGTTGAGGTTCTGCACGCGACCGTCACGCGGCGCGCGGACGAGCTGGGCGGAACTCTGCGCGAGCTTGACCTTGATCTGCTGGAGCTTGGCGCGCGATTCGGCAAGCTTGGCCCCCGCATCGGCGACCTTGATCAGCGTCTGTTCGTAGTCGCGGCGGGCGGCCAGCCCCTCGCGATAGAGTTGCAGGGTGCGCGCCACGTCGATCGCGGCGGTCGAGCGGGCCTGTTCGACGGCGGCGATCTGGGCCTCGACTTGCGCCTTTTCACCCGCCAGCCGGTCGAGCAGGTCGGGGTCGACATCGACCACGCGGACGATGGGATCGCCCTTTTTGACGAAATCGCCATCCTGCACGTAAAATTCCTCGACGCGCCCGCTCACCAGCGAGGAGACCTGCCGGGCGCGGTCGTCGGCGTTGAGGGTTGTCACTTGCCCTCGCCCTTCGGCGGTCTGGAGCCAGGGCACGAACAGGATCGCGATGGCCAGCGCGATTCCCAGCACGATCAGCCAGGCGACCGTCCTGATGATGCGCGGCGGACGGAGCCGGGCGAGTGAGGGGAAGTGCGCCATCTGTGCGGCTTCGAGCGGCATTTCGGAGCCCGTGCTGTTCTGGCCGGTCATGCGCGGCGCTCCCGTTCGGCGAGGAAGCGGGCGAGATCGGCCCGGCTGGTGAAGCGGTGCTGGGCGTGTCTGCCCAGCCAGTACCAGGCGTCGGGGCCCTTTCCGCCATCGGCGTGGCCATCGGTATCGAGGGCTTCGGGGCGCCCGGTGCTGAGCAGGACGGTCGTTCCCATGGCCCGGAATTCGTCCAGCGTGGCCCGGAGCGCGGCGATGGGCATCATGTCGTAGAGCGGCGAAAGCAGCAGGACATGGGGCCGCGCGAGCACGGCATTGGCAAGCTTGAGCTGCATGACCTCGACAATCGAAAGGGGCGAGCCGGAGGCGGCAAGGCGGGTGTCGAGCCCGGTGGGCAGGCTGGCAATGCGGCTGCCCAGCCCGACCAGATCGAGCGCCTGCATGATCCGCACGCTGTCCGGGGTGCCGCCGCAGGCCAGGGCGAGGAATTCGCGGATGGTGATGTCGACGATGGTCGGGCGGCTGAGCACGGTGACCGCCGAGCGCAGCAGGTAGGAATCGAGGCTGCCCAGTTCGCTCCCGCCGATCGAGACGATCCCGGCATGGGGTGTGTGATGGCGCTTGAGCAGCAGGGCGACCTCGTTCTCGATGCCCGGTGCTGCGGCAAAGACGATCTGTTCGCCGCTGGCGATCTCGAAGTCGAGGCGGGCGAGACCGATCCTGTTCTCGCCGATTTCGACCTCGCGGAAGCGCACTGCGCCATCGGCCGGGGCCTGCCCGCTGCCGCCGCTGCGTTCCTGCGGGATCGCGAAGACTTGCGACAGTTCCTCGGCGCTGGCGACCAGATCGTAGAACACGTCGAGGTAGGAGCCGAGCTGGTAGATTCCGTAGAACACGCCCGACAGGATCAGCTCGGCGGCGACGAGCTGGCCGATCGACAGCTCGCCCGCCAGAATGAGATTGCCCCCCAGCGCCAGGAGCGCGGAGGCGGCAAAGGCATAGACGAGGAAATAGGCGAGCGTCTGGGCAAAGCTGTAGCGGAAGAAGCGGCGATGCGCGCGGATATAGTCGGCGGTCACCGCTTCGGAGCGGTCCATCGCAAAGTCGAAGTGGCGGGCCGACTTGTAGAAGCCGTTGGAGCCGCCCAGACTTTCCAGCCACTGCGCGGCATTGTGCTTGGCATGGCTGACCCCCACCGACCCGGCAATCGCCCCCCGGCGCCAGATCAGCCAGATCGCCAGACAGGCGAGCACGAGGATCAGGTTGAAGGCGAGGAAGAACGGGTGGTAGAAACTCGTCACCATCAGCCCCACCGCGCCTTGCAGCACGATGGTAAAGGCGCCGATCACCAGACTGGGCACCGATTTCTGGATGATCGCGGTGTCGAAATAGCGGTTGAACAGGCTGCTGCGGCTTTCGTCCACGAAGAACGGGTTCTGGGCATGGACCGTGCGCACGGTGATCTCGGCCACGACGCGGGCGAACAGGCGCCGCTCGAACAGGGCAAGGATATAGAGCCGCATCGAACTGAGCCCGGCCACCACCAGCAGCAGCGCCAGCAGGACCCCCGAGAGGATCCACAAGGGCGCCACGAGCGCGGTGCGCGCCACCGAATTGATCAGCAGTTGCACCGAGATGGGCGTGGCCAGCGAGAGCAGGCTGATCGCCATCGAATAGACGATGCACAAGTTGATATAGGCCCTGTCAGGCCCGACGATCTCCCTCAGCCAGGCGACCGCCTGACGCAGGCCGATGTTCTCACTCGCCACGGCGCGCCCCTGTTTCAATCCATTTCATCCGCATGGACCCGGTCAGCCACAATTCCGGGGGCGATGCAAACCGGGATGGCACGCTGTGCTGGCCAGCAACACTTCTTCACCAGACGCCAAAAATGCAGACGTCTTTGCTTACGCAACGATCACGTTCCATGTCTGGCAGGACACACAAGGCCGTTTGGGTGGTGGGGCGAGGCAGGGCGCGCGAGGTAGAACGCGCGAGGCAGGGCACGCGGGCAGGGGGCATTCTGTCCGCCCACAGATGCGGACGGGATGGCCGGTTTCAGGGTGTTTCTGCCCCGGCAAAACTGGCGGCCAGCGTGTCGCAAAAGCGCGTGATTTTCTGCTCCGTCGCATCGGCAAAGCCGATCACCATCCCGGTCATCCCGGCCTGAAGGCACAAGGCGGATAACCGGGATGGTGAAAATCCGGCGGCATGCAGCGCCTGAAGCGCAGCGTCCTCGTCCTGCCCGGCCCGGAACACCAGCGCCAGTTGCAGGCCACCGTCAGGCCCATGCAGCGAGACTCTCTTGCCAAAGGCCTCTCGCAGCCGCTCGGCCAGCATGGCCCCGCGCCGGGCATAACAGCGGCTTATCCGGCGCAAGTGGGCGCGGTACTCGCCGCTGGCCAGCCAGTCGCCATAGGCGGCCTGTATCTGGAGATTGACCATCATGCCCAGATTGCGCTGCGCCTGCGTGAACGGTTTTACCAGTTCGGTCGGAACGACCATCCAGGCCAGATGCAGGGTCGGGGCGAGCGCCTTTGAGGTCGTACCCAGATAGATGACCTCTCGCCCGGAGCCCAGGGCATGCATCGCGGCGATCTCGCGCCCGCGCCAGTGGAATTCGCTGTCGTAATCGTCTTCGAGGATGATCGCGCCCGTGCGCCGGGCATGGTCGATGAAGGCAAGGCGCCGCGCCAGCGACAGCCTGTGCCCGAGCGGATACTGGTTCGACGGGGTGAGGTAGACGAGCCTGGCCCTGTCGCCTGCTGGCGGCACGCGCGCCCCTTCCTCGTCGAGTGGCATCGGTTCGGGGACAAGGCCCGCGCCGAGCATCGCGGCCCGAGCGCTCATGTAGCCGGGGTCTTCCATCAACACCCTGTCGCCCGGCCGTGCCAGCACCAGCGCAACGAGCGCGAGTGAAGCCTGCGTGCCGCCAGTGATGATGATCTGCGAGGGATCGACCGTCATCCCGCGGTCGCGGGCAAGCCCGCGGGCGAGTTCCTCGCGCAGGGCTGGCAGGGAGGGGGAGGGCGGGGAGGAAGGGGGGGCGAAATCCCCCGCCGCCAGCCTATGGCGCGAGGCGCGGCGCAAGGTGCGCGCCCAGGCTTCATGCGGGAACAGCGCCGGATCGGGCCGACCGGGCGCCATCGCGCCATTGCGGTCGATGAAACAGGGCTCGCGATGGTCACAGGTCCAGTTCGAGGCCACACGAGGGGGCGTGGGCGCGAGAGGTGCTGCGCGCATGTCGACCACCGGCATGGCCGATCCGCCCGTTACCACAGGGCGCCGCTGGAGGGCGATCTCGACCAGTCCTTCGGCGCGCAACAGGTCGTAGGCGGTGTTCACCGTGTTGCGCGAAACCCCCAGAATAGCGGCAGCCCGCCGACTGGATGGCAGGCGCGTGCCGACGGGGATCGCGCCGCTGGTCATCCCCGTGCGCAAATCGGCATAGATCTGGCTGACCAGTGTTTCTGCCCGTCCGGGATCGGGGCGGGTGAACTGGAGGAGAGTAAGTGGTTCCATGAAAATGCCAGTTTGTGGATCTTACGGAATACCAGGTTAGGCGGCATCACCGGGCTTCATCAAGCCGCTTGCTGCATTGGAGACCCGCATGGCCACCGACCCGCTTCCCGCCTACGCCCGCATCCGCTATTCTATGCGTGCTCACTACGATGCCCCCACTGTCCATGCGATTCTGGATGCGGGGCTGGTCGGTCACTTGTCGTTCATTGCCGATGGCCGCCCGATGACGGTACCGCTGGCCTATGCCCGCGATGGGGCATGCCTCTACCTGCACGGCGCCTCGAAGACGCGCTTCGTCAAGCTGTGCCGCGATGCGGCGCCCTTGTGCCTGTCGGTGACGATCCTCGACGGCATCGTGGCCGCGCGGTCGGCCTTCCACCATTCGGTCAATTATCGTTGCGCGATTGTCCATGGCCATGCACGGGCCGTTGAGGATGCCGCCGAGCACGACCACGCGCTGCAACTGATCACCGAACATCTCCTGCCGGGCCGCTACGGCGAAGTGCGCCCCATCCTGCCCAAGGAACGCAAGGCCACCGGCGTTGTCGCCCTGGAAATCGAGACCGCTTCCGCCAAGATCCGCACCGGCCCCCCGGTCGACGACGAAGACGACCTGACCCTGGGGCTGTGGTCTGGCGTGGTTCCGGTCGTGACGGCTCTTGGCCGCGGCATCGCCGACAACCACACCCCCGAAGGCCTGCCCGAACCGGCCTCCCTGGCCGCCGCCCGCCGCAAATTTGCTGAATGACGAGGCGGGGGAGGCAGGATGAAGCGGCCTGTTCAGGCCGTGGCCTGGCCCTCCCGCAGCAAGGCCCACCGGCGTATCTCGTCGAGCACCCATTGAAAGCTGCGATCCGCAGCCCGCCTTTGGGGCCAGAGCATCGAATAATCGATCTGCCACGCAGCCAGTGGCAGGGGGATGGTCGCCAGACCGAATTGTGCGGCAAAGAGGGTAGCGAGCGGTGTCGGCATTGTCGCCACCGCCTTGCTTCCGGCGACATAGTATGGCGTAGCGAGGATGTTGCGCGTCGAAACGGCCCTGAGGCGCGGGCGCCCGATACTGCGGAAATAATCACTGATGAAAGTCGGCCTTGCATCGGAGAAAGTGACAATCACATGCTCTGATCCAAGGTACCAGTTCAGGGCGGGATCGGGAGGCGTCACCTCGACCGGATCGTAGAGGCAGGAAAACCCCGTGACCATGAGGGACTCGCGCCGAATTCCGGCCGGACCGTCCGGCGCGATGGTGAAGGCGATGTCGAACTTGCCGCGCAGGAGATCATCGTCAACGACTTGCCAATCAGTGGGCTGCACATCGAAACGCGCATCGGGTGCCTTCTGGCGCAATTCGGCCATCAGTTCGGGAAGCAACAGCAATTCCACGTCTTCGGCCGCGCCGAACGTCAGGTTCAGCCGGGCGTTTGACGGATCGAACGTCTGGGGCGAGAGAGAATCGTTCAGGCGTTGCAAGGGGGGCTGAATTTCGGCCCAGAGCTGTTTCGCGCGCGCAGTCGCGGTCAGGCCGCGCGCATGGCGGGTGAACAGCGGGTCTCCGAACAAGTCGCGCAGACGCGCGAGGGCCTGGCTGACCGCGGGTTGCGAGCGATGCAGACGGCGCGCGGCACGCCCAACGTGCTGCTCCAGCATCAGCGCATCGAACACCAGCAGGAGGTTGAGGTCGGGCGTCATAAACTGGTCTTATAATGCAATCGAAAATTTCGCTATTGGAAACCATTCTTCTTATCGAAGCATGATGCGGCTCCGAAAACTTCCGACACAGGTGACCAATGACGAGCCTTCTTCTCAAGAAACCGATCCTGGGGGCCGAAGCGTGGACCGGCGCTGAGCTGAATGCGCGCGGCTACTTGCGTTTCCTCTCGCCCCGATTGCTGGCTGCCTTGCAGGGCGCGCTTGAGCATGTGAAGGCCAGAGGCCTGCGGGCGCCCGGCTTCGGCAAGGCGGACTTCCCTCTCCACGGCGTCGAGGATGAGCTTTCCACCTATGTCGCCGAATTGCAGCATGGTCAGGGCTTTCTGGCGCTTCGCGGCCTGCCCGCCGAACGGTACAGCGAAGACGAGATGGCCATCGTGTACTATGGCATGGGCCTGCACATGGGGATTCCGGTCACCCAGAATGAAGGCGGAGAACTGATCGCCGAAGTGATCAACGTGGGTGACAAGGGGGACCGCAAGACGCGCGTCTATCAGACCAACGCCTACCTTCCCTATCATTCGGACCTTTCGGACGTCGTCGGCCTGCTTTCACTCAGAAAAGCGAAGGAAGGCGGGGTAAGCAGCCTCATCAGCGTCGCGGCAATCTACAACCGGATCCTGCGGGATTACCCGGAATACCTCGCGCTGTTCTACAAGCCGTTCTATTTTGCGCACCTGGGCGAGGCGCTTCCCAGCCTTTCGCCGATATTCTCGTACAACGCTGGCAAGCTGAGCTGCCGCTACATGCGCCAATATATCGAACTGGGGCATGATCTGCGCGGTCTTCCGCTGTCGCGGATCGAAATGGAAGCGTTCGATCTGTTCGACAGCATCCTTGCGGAGCCGGACTTGCGCCTCGATATGCTTCTGGAAGCAGGCGACATCCAGTTTGCGAACAACTACGCGGTGCTCCACTCGCGCACGGGCTTCGAGGACCACGAAACGCCGCATGAACGGCGCAAGTTGCTGCGCCTCTGGCTGAAGATGGCCGAGCCTCGCGAACTTGCCCCGGACTTTCCCGGACGAAACGGAATCGCGGCCCGGGTGGCCGTTCCCGCCTGACGCGCCCGGCCAATCTCATGTGAACTGCGGGCATACCTGTGCCAGCCCGCAGTTCCCCTGAAGGCAGAAATTGTTTCGCTTCCCGGTAAGCAAATTGTGCCGTTCTGGGGTGGTGGTGAGCCCTGCTGGGTTCGAACCAGCGACCTACTGATTAAAAGTCAGTTGCTCTACCGACTGAGCTAAGGGCCCCGTGGCGCCGGTTTGGCGCGTGGTTGGGCTGGTCACCTAGGCGTGGGGCGGCGGCGGGTCAAGCGGGAAGCCAGGTGTTTTGTGGCCAAACCTGTGAGTGGGTCGCGCCAATCGGGGGCGATGGTCGTGGCGGGGCCGAGCACGAAGGGGCGCGTGCGGTAGGCCGGGTGGGGGATGACGAGGTTGGCTTCGATGTCGGCCAGCGCGCCGCCCGACCACAGCACGATGTCGAGATCGAGCGTGCGGGCGCGCCAGGGGGCGCCGCGACGGACGCGACCGAACGCGTGTTCTACGCTCTGGAGGCGGGAAAGCAGCGCTGCCGGGGCGAGCGGGCTGGAGACCAGCGCGCAGGCATTGGCATAGCGGCGGCGCGAGGGGCCGAGCGGGGCGCTCGCGATGATCGGGGAGAGCGCCTCAAGGTCCATACCCGCGCTGTCGAGCGCGCGCGCGGCGGCGCGCAGCACTTCGCGCGGGGCTCCGTGGCGCGGGTGGCGCACGTTGGAGCCCAGCGCGATCAGGTAGCGATGCATCGCTCAGATGTCTTGTGCGAGGCGGCCATAGAGTTGCGGGCGGCGATCGCGGAAGAAGCCCATGCCGGCGCGGTGGCGGGCGGCTTCTTCCAGATCGAGCGTGGCGACCAGAACGCCGGTTTCCTGAGCGCCATACTCGGCCAGGAAATCGCCCCACTGGTTGGCGATGAAGCTGTGGCCATAGAAGGCCTGCCCGTTTTCCTCGACACCGATGCGGTTGGCAGCAACGACCGGCATGCAGTTGGACGCGGCATGGCCGAGCATCGCGCGGCGCCAGACCCGGCTGGTGTCGAGATCGGCGTCATAGGGTTCGCTGCCGATGGCGGTGGGGTAGAACAGAACTTCTGCCCCCATCAGCGCCATCGCGCGCGCGCATTCGGGATACCACTGGTCCCAGCAGACGCCCACGCCGATGCGCGTGCCGAATACGTCCCAGACCTTGAAGCCCGTATTGCCTGGGCGGAAATAGTACTTTTCCTCGTAGCCGGGGCCATCGGGGATGTGGCTCTTGCGGTAGATGCCCATGATTTCGCCCTGCGCGTCGATCATGGCGAGGGTGTTGTAGTAGTGCGGGCCTTCGCGCTCGAAGAAGCTGGTGGGGATTGCCACGCCCAGTGCCTTGGCGAGGCGCTGCATGGCCTTGACCGAGGCGTCTTCCTCCAGCGTGTGGGCCAGGGCAAAGCGCGCCTCGTCCTCGGTTACGCAGAAATAGGGACCGGCGAACAGTTCGGGCGGCAGGATCACTTGCGCGCCTTGCGCGGCGGCGGCCTCCACCTGGGCGGCAACGGCGGCGATGTTGTCGGCCGGATCGGGCGAGGCGAGCGCAAGTTGCAGCGCGGCGACGGTCAGCTGGGTCATGCCTGCGCACTTATGCTTTTGAGGCGTGCAATTCAACGACAGCAGCATGACAATCGTGGGCAGGAACGGGCGCGGAGGATGACAGGCGGCGTTCGGCTTCCTATCTGGCGGGCACGATATTCCTCTGAACAACATTCTTTTGAACGACAAGGATCCCATCATGGCCCAAGCCATTCTTGCCGGCGGTTGCTTCTGGTGCACCGAGGCGGTGTTTCATGACGTGATCGGCGTGTCGCAGGTCGAGAGCGGCTATATCGGCGGGACGGTTGAAAACCCGAGCTACAAGCTGGTCTGCACCGGATCGACCGGCCATGCCGAAGCCATCCGCGTGACGTTCGACCCCGAAGTCATCGCCTATGGCCAGTTGCTCGACATCTTCTTTGCGACCCACGATCCGACGCAGCTCAACCGTCAGGGCAACGATGTGGGCACGCAGTATCGCTCGGCGCTGTTCCCGCTCGACGAGGAGCAGGAGGAGGAAGCCCGTCTGGCCATTGCGCGCGCGCAGGCCGAGCGGGCTGAGCCTGTCGTGACCACCATCGAGCCGGTGGCGCCGTGGTATCCGGCCGAGGACTATCATCAGGACTATTGGGAGGGCGAAGGCCAGCGCAATCCCTATTGTCTGGCGGTGATTCCGCCCAAGCTGATGAAGCTGCGCAAGAGCTTTGCGGGCAAGGTCAAGGCTTGAGGGTCTGATTCGAAATTCGCCGAAGGGGCGAATTTCGGTTCGGCACCGGCCCGCTCCCCCACCCGACCTCCCATAGGATACTATCGTTGGGCGGCCGGGTGGGGGAGCGGGCCGGTGCCGAACGATCCGAAACGATAGTTTCGGATCAGAAATTGCGAACAGGCGGGGGAAGGGCGCTTCCCCCGCTGTCCGGTCAGGCGGTCCAGCGGGCGGCGAAGAAGCCGTCGATGCCGCCTGATGAGGCCAGCATGCCCGGATCGCTGCGCAGCCAGCCTTGCGCGGTGGGGGCGATGCCTTCGGGCAGTTCGGTCTGGTCGAGCGGGGCGGGCGTGAGCGCGGTGAAGGCCTGGGCCTGCTCCTCGCCCTCGGCCGGTTCGAGCGAGCAGGTGGCGTAGACGAGGCGTCCGCCCGGACGCAGCCAGCCCGCCGCACGGGCGAGCATGGCGGCTTGCAGCGTGGCCAGCTCGTCGATCTGGGCGATCCGGTGAAGCACGTCGGGGTGTCGGCGGCAGGTGCCCGTGGCGCTGCACGGCGCATCGACCAGAATGGCGTCGAACGGGGCTTCGGGCTCCCATGTCAGCGCGTCGGCAGCCACGATCCGGGCCGAAAGGCCGGTGCGCGCGAGGTTGGCCGACAGGCGTTCGAGGCGGCGGGCCGACTTGTCGAGCGCGGTCACGTCCCAGCCCATCGCGGCAAGCTGCATGGTCTTGCCGCCCGGCGCGGCGCACAAGTCGAGCGCGCGGGCGCCATGGCCTGCGCCGAGCAGGCGCGCGGGCAGGCTCGCGGCCAGATCCTGAACCCACCATGCCCCTTCGGCAAAGCCGGGCAGGCTTTCCACCGCGCTGCCGCGCGGCAGGCGGACATGGCCGGGCATCAGCGAGATCCCGCCCAGACGCTCGGCCCACAGTTCCGTTTGCGTGGCATCGCGCAAGGTCAGGTCGAGCGGCGGGGGCGTGGCGATCCCGGCGGCGATCGCGGGCACGCGGCCCGGCCAGGCTTCGTCCCAGCGCGCGG
>DQVI01000092.1 GCA_015661825.1 Novosphingobium capsulatum | reverse complement strand
GCGCGGCCTTGGTGGCGAGGGCCTGGTCAGCCGGGTGAGCGGGCGGATTGGTGCGGGCCGGAGCGGGCGCAGGCGTGCTGCCCCCGCCATGAAGGGCCTGACGCGCCTGGGCATTGCCCGGATCGAGGGCGAGCGCCCGGCGCAGCGCCTGTTCGGCCAGATCCTGACGGCCCTTCGATTTCCAGTAGAGCCCTTGCGCGACCAGTTCCTTGACGCCGGGCACTTCGGCGAAGGCCACGTCGGGAACGGTCAGGAGTGCCGGGGATGCCAGCAAGGCCCTCAGGGCAGCACGTCGGAAATCGGTAGGCGCGCAGGACATCTCATTCATCCTTGGAAGCCAGACGCAGGCGAGCCTGGCGACGGAAGTAGGCATAGACAGGACCAGTCAGCCCCAGTGCCAGAATGAGCGTACCGAACGCCATGAGCAAGGGGCGTTGGCTGAACCAGAAGGCAAGTTTCATCCAGATGGGCAGGCTGCCCACCCAATAGGTCGAACCCAGGGCAAAGCTCGACATGCCATCGCCCGTCGTCACCGACATGTCGCCCTGGATCTGCGCGTTGATCTTGGCGTCGGCCATGCCATCGACCAGCGCGGGCAGGTCGGCGGCATCGTCGGCGATCAGCGCGACGACCGTGCGGTCGGAGGCGAACGGCGACTGGAAGCTGACGATCCCGGAAAAGCCGCGCGCGGCATGGATCATCGGCTCGACTTCGGCCTCGTTGGTGAGCCCGCGATCACCGAACAGGGCGGTCACATATTGCAGCGGGCTCTTTTGCGCGACCTTGAGGGTGTGGCCGTCCCAGTGCACCGGCGCATTGGCGAAGACCGCGCCCGCCCCGGCCATGGCCGAACTGCCGATCACCAGAATGTCCTGGCCCGACAGGCGATCAGGATCGATCCCCTCGGCCACGGTGACCCCGGTGGCGGCAACCCCCGTGCTGTCGCCAAAGCGGCCCATCAGGTCGAGGAAGGCCTCGACCGAGGCCGGGGTCGGGTTGCGGCTCATCAGCACGGTCGTCTCGCCCAGATCGGGGCGGATCGTGAACGGATAGCCCGCGCCCGCGAACGTCGCCAGATCGGGCATTTCGAGCGCGTGGTAGGCGTGGCTGAGGTCGATGGTCGAATTGGAATCGACCGAGACGCGCACGTTGTCGGGCAAGGAGCCCGTGCACTTCTGCTTGTCGGCCACGATCAGGTTGTAGTCGAAGACCAGCTCGTTCTGGCCGAACAGGTTGTAGCGCGGCAGGGTCAGGCTGGCGGTGCCGTCGAAGCTCTTGGCCCCGGACGTACCGAACCAGTTGCTCCACCAGCTTCCCGCCAGCGGCAGGGTCTTGAGGAACTGGCTGTTGATCGAGATGTCGAGGCGCGAGGCCTTGCGGTCCATCCACTTGGCCAGCGGATAGCGATAGGTGAGGTTGAGCGTGCCCCCCTGGCGCGGCCAGAAGAACAGGTCGGGCGCCACGCGGAAGCGCGCGGTCAGCGGGCCGGGCGGCAGGCCCATGCCCTGGAGGGCATAAGGCTCGGTGATCTCGCCCAGTTTGACCGGGTGATCGGTGGTGATCCAGCGCGGCGCGCCATAGCGCGGATAGCTGGGCACGCGGGCGCCATCGAAGCTCATCCGGGCGCCGCCGAACACGCCCCGGCCCGACGAGATCGAGGCGGCGGCCACGCGCAGTTCGGCATCATCGCGGCCCATGATCACCAGCAGCGTGCTGAACGGATCGCGCGGATTGCGGATCACCGCCGCCGAAGCGCCGGTGACCGGAATGTTGACGCCGGCAAGGCTCTGCCCGCCCTTGAGGAAGACGATGGCGTTGCCCGCAGGAAGCTGGCCATAGAGCGGCTGGAACGAGAAGCCGCGATAGCTGGCCATGCTGCCCAGCCAGCTGGCGACCGAGGCGGCGGCCTCAAGCTCGCCATGGTGGGGCTGTCCGGCAAAGACGAAGGGCATCTTGAGCGCGGTGTTGTCGGCGCGGTCGAAGAATGGGCCGGGCAGGTGCGAGAGGTCGGGCGCGCCGGGCAGGTCCTGCAAGGTCAGGTCGAGCCACGAGCGGGTGTTGCTGATATTGGCCCAGAGCACCGAGTTGAACGGGTCTTCGCAATCGCGGGCATAGTGGCCGATCAGGCGCAAGTTGAGCTGGTTGTCGCCGGGCAGGAACAGGGCCGGGTTGACCTGAAGGGTCAGGAGCTGCCCGCCCGAATCCTGCGGGCGCAGCGCCACCGTCTGGACGGTTTCCCCGTTCACCAGCACGACCAGTTGCGACAGGTCGCCCAGCAGGGCGGGCGACCAGGCCAGTTGCAGCGTGATCGTCGCCTGCGTGACGACCTGATTCTTGCGCACGCCGAAGGGGATCGAGATTTCCCCGTGGGTGCCTTGCAGGCGCACCGCGTTGCGGATGCGCAGGTCCTTGAAGGTCAGCCGTTCGCGAACGAGGCCTCCGCCCGATGTGGCCGCATTGGCGGAGACAGGGGCGGCAGCAGGGGCTGCCAAAGAGGTTGCCAGCGGGGCGGCCTGGGCCCGGCCGGGCGCGAACATCGCGCCGACCATCGGCAGGGTGACCAGCAGCGCGGCAGCGGCGGCGAGGGCTTCGCGCTTCTTGCGCTTCTTGTCCTTCTTGGCTTCGGCGGCCTTGGCCCTGGCGTCTTCCTCGGCGGCGCGGGCGGCGATTCGGGCCTCTTCGGCGGCGCGGCGCTGTTCGTCGCGCATATGCTTGCGCTCGGCAAAATTGAGCAGCAGCATGCGCTTGATCGTCACCCCGTCGACCACCAGAATATCCCTCAACGAACGCAGGCCGGGCACGATCGGCGGAGGCGCAGACCGTTGCCAGGCGTCTGCGCGCCCCAAAACGGCGCGAACAAGCCGACGCTGGCCCAATGTGTCAAGTGGACGATAGCGCACATAGGCGCGGCCATGGGCCAGACGGATGGTGTCGACCGGGATGGCCAGACGGTCATCGCCCATCGCCAGCACGATGTCGGTCACCTTCGCGTCGCCCACCGGCAGTTCGGCGGGCAGCTGGATGGCCGCGCCGCCCATCGAGATGTCGATGGTCGTGCCATCGACGACATGGCCCGAGGAATAGTGGACGGCCACCGGCAGTTCGGCGTTGACGCGGATGGTCTGGCGGGCCTGACGGGTCTCGCGGGCGACCGAGACGGCCCCGATCAGGATCGCGAGGCTGAACAGCGCCCAGCTCACGTTCAGGGCCAGCGTGTCGAGCTGAACATTGAACAGGTGCGGGAAGAACACGCGCTTGCCCACGCCCAGCACGATCCCGAACACGATCAGGCCGATGCAGATCAGGTGCGGCTTGACGATCGCCCAGTCGAAGAACGTGCGGTCGAGCAGGTCGCCCTTGTCGGTCACGTTGAACTTGCCCTTGCGCGGGTTGAACCAGGTCATGACCGTGGGCGCGACAAGGTGGAAGGCCAGGATCGTCTCGTAGATTTCCCCCCAGAACGGGCGGCGTTCGCCTGCCTGCGAGCGCTGGCTGGTGACCTGCGAGCAGAACAGGTGGGGCGCGGCATAGGAGAAGATCAGCGAGGCGGAAGCCGCGATGATGTTCTGGCCGAAGATCAGGTAGGCCAGCGGGCTGGTCAGGAAGCAGATCCGCGGCAGCGGAAACTGGAAGCTGATCATCGCATTGAGGTAGCACAGGCGCTGCTGCCACTTGAGGCCGGGGCGGAACAGCGGGGTGTCGATGCGCAGGATCTGCGTCATCCCGCGCGCCCAGCGGATGCGCTGGCCGATGTGGAGCACGAGGCGTTCGGTCGCCAGACCCGCAGACAGGCGCGCGCTGATATAGGCAGTGTCCCAGCCCATGCGCTGGAGCTTGAGCGCGGTGTGCGCGTCCTCGGTCACCGTCTCGCCGGCAAAGCCGTTGGTCTGCATCAGCGCCTCGCGGCGGATGACCGCGCACGAACCGCAGAAGAAGGTGGCGTTCCACAAGTCGTTGCCGCCCTGGACCGGGCCATAGAACAGGTCGCCTTCGCCCGGCATGTTCTTGGCGACGGCCAGATTGCGCTGCACCGGGTCGGGCGAATAGAAGAAGTGCGGCGTCTGGATCAGCGCCAGCTTCTCTTCCTTCTGGAACCAGGCGACCGTCAGCTGGAGGAAGGCGCGGGTGGGCACATGGTCGCAGTCGAAGATCGCGATCAGTTCGCCGTCGGTCTTCTTCATCGCCGCGTTCAGGTTGCCCGCCTTGGCGTGCAGGTTGTTGTCGCGGGTGATGTAGCCACAGCCCGCCTCGCGCGCGAAGGCGCGGAATTCCGGGCGGCGACCATCGTCGAGAATGAAGACCCGGTAGCGGTCGTGCGGATAGTCCATGTCCATCGCGGCGAACACGGTGTTGCGCACGATGTCGAGGCTCTCGTTGTAGGTCGGCACGTAGACATCGACCGTGGGCCAGGTGTCGGGCTCGCCCTCGATCTCCACCACCGGGCGTTCGAGCGGCCACGAGGTCTGGAGGAAGCCGAGCAGCATGAGCACCCAGGCATAGAGTTCGGCCAGATAGAGCCCGGTGCCGAACAGGGCTTCGAGCGGGGTGCCGAAGGCCAGCGTCTGGGTCGTGCGCCAGAAGATGTAGCGGGTCGAGGTGATGATCGCCAGAATGCCGATGGCGATCGCCCCCTTGCGCGATTTCCAGCGCGAGAGCACCGCCATGCCCACGATCGTCCCGGCTGCCAGCGTCCACTGCTGCTTGATGTCGAGCGGAACGCCGATCACCACGATCGCGGTCAGGCCCAGCACCATGAAGGTGGCCAGACGCACCAGATTGGCGGGGTTGCGGAGCAGGGCGATCATGCCGCGCGGGTCTTTCCGGTGTTGAGGGCCGAGGTCATGCCGGCCTTGGCCGGGGCGGCCAGAGGCGCGTCGGAGAAGCCGGCGTCCTCGTCGGTTTCCGTGTCGCGGTGGTCGCCATCGCCGCCATCGTCGTCGTCGCCCCAGGTTTCGGCCAGCAGTTCGGCGACCTGGGCGCCCAGCTTGATGGTATCGGCCAGGGCCGCGCTGTGCGGGGCATAGCGCCCCAGCGTCTGGACCATGGCGCCCGCCTCGATCACCGATTCATCGCGGCGCACCTGACCGATCAGCCGGTCCCCGAGCAGTTCGCGCAGGAACCCGGCGGTGTGACGGGCAAAGCGGCGGGTGTCCTCGATCATCGAGAGCACGAACCAGGTCTTGGCGATGCCCGCGCTCGAAGCGCCCGGCAGCATCATCAGGCATTCGGCGGTGGCCGTGAGCGGGCAGATCTCGAAGGCCGCATAAGGCATCAGCAGATCGCGCAGCTCGCGATTGTCCGAGGGAATGTCGGCCACGAAGATCGAGTCGCCACCAAAGCCGAAGTCGCCATTGGCCAGGCCCTGCGCGAAATCGGGCTGGAGGCTCATCTCCCAGGCCCGGCGCAGCGCGACGCCCTGCGCCGAGGCGCTGGCGGTCTCCTCGACCGGCGCATCGAGGCGCGGCAGGCTGTCGCCCGGCCCGAGGCCGAAGTGCAGCTTGAGCGTGCCGCTGCGCGCGAAATCGAGCGCGGTCACGTCGTGGCCGGCTCGCGAGAGCGCGATGGCGGTGGTCGCCGCCAGAAACGAGGTGCCGGTGCCGCCGCGCGGGCTGTGGAACAGGATCAGGGCCATCAGACGTCTCCCCCTTCGACGGCATCGGACAGGCGTTGCAGCAGCGAGCGGATGTTCTGCGCGCGTTCGGGGCGGCCATAGCGGCCAAACAGGCTGTCGGGCTGCCGGGCGGACGGGGCGCCGCCCTGGGCATGGGTGGAGGTCACCAGCGGGATGGCGGCGGGCATGTCGACCGGGGGCACGGGCTCTTGCGCCGGAGCGGGGGCAG
>DQVI01000198.1 GCA_015661825.1 Novosphingobium capsulatum | reverse complement strand
CGCCGCGCCAGCGATGCGGCCAGAGGCGAGCGCCCAGGCGGAATTGACCGCGCCGCCGCCGCTGATCGCACCTGCAACCAGTTCGCGCGTTGCGGCATCTCCGGCCGCATAGAGCCCGGCCACGCCGGTGCCGCAGTCGGCATCGACCACGGCAATGCCGCCGGTGCCGCGAATGGTGCCTTCGCCAAACAGGCGCACCGGAAAGCGCTGGCGAAACAAGTCGATCCCGCGTCGCTCGAACGCGGCGACGGTCAGTGGCTGGATCTGGCGCAGAACGGCGGGGAGCCCGGCGGGCGCAGCGGAAAGGTCAGCCAGCACCGGCCCTTGCAACATCGCGGCCCCCAGCGCCTGGTAATGGGCATGACCGGCCTTTAGCGAGGAAATGGCCAGTTCGGTGCCATCCTCGCGGAAAAAGCGCGCGGCCGTAAACGGCAAAGTGCGGGTGGATGCCCAGGCCGGCGAGAGCGAATAGGAAATCGAGAACTCCATGCCCGAGAGCGCCGCACCGGCTTCGGCCGCCATCAGCAGGCCATCGCCGGTCTGGGTGTGGCTACCGATCAGGCCGGATCGGAACGCGCAGCCGCCGGTCGCCAGCACCGTAGCGCCGGCACGGATTTCCCAATCCTCGCCGCTGGCCAAGGCCAGCCCACGCGCGCCGACGATCGCGCCGTCCGGGCCAGCAAGCAGTTCGAGCGCGGGATGGTGATCGAGAACGGCGATCCCGGCGACTGCGCACATCCGGCGCAGCGCGCGCATGTATTCGGGGCCGCGCACGCCCTGGACATAGCGGCCGCCGCGCCCGTCACTGCCGAACGGATACCACGGTGCGATGGTCGGCAGGTATCGCCAGGTCAGGTCGAGCACGCGGGCCATCCAGTCGGCCTGCGCCAGTTCCTCGGTGCGTGCGATCTGGCGGGTTATCGCCGCCTCGCGTCCCTCGGGCGGCACGAACCAATGGCCCGGCCCACCCGTGGCCGTCACGCCACTGGTGCCCATCGCGCCCTTGTCCACCACAATGACCGAGGCCCCGGCTTCTGCCGCAGCCAGGGCCGCCCAGGCTGCCGCCATGCCGCCGCCCACCACCAGCACATCGGCGCGCAGCGCCAGGGGCGAAGCGCTCATTCGGCAGCTTCGGCCAGGACCGGCTGCGCGTGGCGATGCGGCGGCACCGGCACGCCGAGATGGCTACGCAGGGTCTGCCCGGCATAGTCGGTGCGGAACAGCCCGCGCTTTTGCAGGATAGGCACGACCCGTTCACGGAACAGCGCAAATTCGCCCGGTCGCGTGACCCGCAGGTTGAAGCCATCGGCCGCGCGGCCGACAAACCAGCGCTCGATCTCGTCGGCCACCGTTTCGGGCGACCCGACGAACGGGCTGCGCCATTGGCCAAAGCGCCAGGCCGTTTGTCGCAGGCTCAGGCCCTCGGCCCGCGCGGTGGCAACGATGCGTTCGGCATGGCCCTTGTAGCTGTTGAGCGTCAGGCCGGAGACATCTGGAAACGGCGCATCGGGATCGTACTGCGCGAAATCGTGATAGTTGAACGCGCGGCCCAGTTGCACCAGGAGCTTGCCGAAATCGAGCGCCTCGTCCTGCGCGCGCACGATGGCCTGCGCTTCGGCATCGCTGTCAGCCAGAATGGGGGACAGGCCGGGCAAGACCTTGATATGGTCCGGATTGCGCCCCAGCGCCGCCGCCCGCGCCTTGAGATCAGCGTAATAGACCTGGCCCGTGGCGAGATCGGCGGCGATGGTGAACGTGCCATCGGCAATCGCGGCGCCCAGGTCGCGGCCTTGCGTGCTGTCTCCGGCCTGGAAGATCACCGGCTGTCCCTGCGGCGAGCGGCTGAGCGCGAGCGGCCCTGCCACCGAGAAGAAATCACCCCTGTGATCGAGGCGGTGCTGCTTGGTCTTGTCGAGGAACACACCGCCGGCCTTGTCGGCCACGAAGGCGTCGTCTTCATAGCTGTCCCACAGCCCCTGCACTACGTCGACGAATTCGCGGGCACGGGCGTACCGTTCGGCATGGGGGAAATGCGCGTCGCGGCCATAGTTGCCCGCCGCCCCTTCCAGCCCGGTGGTCACCACGTTCCAGCCGGCGCGGCCCTTGCTGATATGATCGAGCGAACCGAACTGCCGTGCGACGTTGTATGGCTCCCAATAGGAAGTGGTCAGCGTGCCGACGAGGCCGATATGGCTGGTCGCCAGGGCCAGCGCAGACAGCAGCGTGAGCGGTTCGAGCCGGTTGAGAAAATGCGGCGCGGTGTCGGGCGTGATGAACGGGCTGTCGACGATGAACACCAGATCGAACTTCGCCGCTTCGGCGAGGCGCGCCTGTTCGACATACCAATCGATGCTGATGCTGGCATTGCTGGACAGCGCGGGGTCGCGCCATGCATTCTGGTCGGTGCCGACGCCCTCCAGAATGGCGCCGAGATGCAATTGGCGAGGCTGGGTCATCACTTCCTCCTGTTTGCCAGAAGGCATAGGCCGATCGCCGCGACGACGGATAGCGAGCATTGCTGATAGGGTGATTGAAGCCGCTCAAGCTTGGCAAAAGACGCCGCAACGACTGTTGAGCAGTGCGAATAGTCAGCCTCTGCCATGCCCCGCGCTGCCGACGGTGCATGGCGCGATCCTATTCCTGCTGCGCAACATATTGCGATTTCGAAATCCACGCCGACGCAAACTCAATTATTTAAGTTGAGTTTTCCGCCTACCTCCCAAGCGGTTCGCCGCCCTTGGCCCGAAGCCAGGAAACGAACGCTCATATCCGGGGGGGAAATCCATGAAAACCATATTGTTCGTCACGTCTGCGATGGTGCTGGCACTGCCGGGCCTGGCCCATGCGGTGCCGCAGGGCGCGCCTGCCCCGGTCGCTGATCCCAGCGCGCCGCCAGCCGCCACGGCGACCGACATCATCGTCACCGGCACTCGCACCACCGGCACGCGCGCGGCCGATAGCGCGGCGCCGATCCAGATCCTGGGTGCCAGCACGATCGAGAACGTTGGCCAGCGCGACCTGCGCCAGGTTCTGGGCCAGAGCCTGCCCAGCCTTGGCACACAGTCATTCGGGGGCGATGCCGCCAATCTCACGCTCAATGTGGCGCTGCGCGGGATCAGCCCCAATGACACGCTGGTGCTGGTCAACGGCAAGCGCCGCCACTTCACAGCCAATCTCGCCGTACTGGGCGGAAGCCCCTATTCCGGCGCCGCCACTACCGATCTCAGCTTCATTCCCACCGGCTCGATCGGCCGTGTCGAAGTGCTGCAGGATGGTGCCGCCGCGCAATACGGGTCTGACGCCATTGCCGGCGTGGTCAACATCATCCTGCGCAACGACGACCACGGCGGCCAACTCTCACTGACCGGCGGCCAGTATTACAAGGGCGATGGCAAGACCTTCGAAGGCAGCTTCAACAAGGGGTTCAAGCTGGGCGATCGCGGGTTCCTCAACGTGACCGGCGAATACCGCTTTCACGATTACACGCAGCGCGGCACGTACGATTACCGGTTCTTCAATCCCGACGGCAGCCTGCGCAGCAGCGTGAGCGCGCTGAATTCCAATGGCCTGAAAGGCGCCGCCAACTATCCCTACGTCAACCGCATCCTGGGCGATGCGCGGTACCAGATCTGGAACCTTTCGTTCAATTCCGGCTATGACGTGAGCGACACGATCCACGCCTATGCCTTCGGCAACTATGGCCGCCGCACCGCGTCCGCGCGCCAGAACTATCGCGCGCCCAGCCGCTATACCAGCACCGATGCCAACGGCAACACGGTGGTGCCTTTCGCAAACGGCTTCACGCCGCGCATCGCGCTCGACGAGGAGGACTTCTCGCTGACCACCGGCCTGTCGGGCGATCTGGCTGGGTGGCAGTGGGATGGCTCGCTCACTTATGGCCGCGTGGCCGATGCGCTTTATACCCGCGATTCCATCAACGCCGCCACCTGGCTCCCCGTGCAGAAAGCCAGCACGGTGGCGGTTCGGCCGCAGACCGATTTCTATGATGGCACGCTGACCAACAGCGAGTGGGTGGCCGATCTGGGCGTCACGCGGGATATCGCGCTGGGCCTGGCCAAGCCGCTGACCCTGGCGCTGGGCGGGCAATATCGCGTGGGCCACTATGGCATCCAAAATGGCGAAGTCGCGTCCTATTACAGCGGCGGCCCAGCCGCCTATCCCGGCTTCGGCCCCAGCGATGCCGGCGTGAATGGCCGCAAGACCTGGGCCGGCTATGTCGATGCCGCGCTCGATCCGGTATCGGGCCTGCATCTCGATCTGGCCGGCCGCTATGAACACTATTCCGATTTCGGATCGGTGTGGACCGGCAAGGCCACGGCGCGGTATGATTTCAGCCCGGCCTTTGCCCTGCGCGGCACGGTGTCCAACGGCTTCCGCGCGCCGACCCTGGCGGAAGAATACTATTCCTCCACCAACGTCAGCCCCAATTCGATCTATGCCCAGCTTGCGCCCAATTCGCCGGCTGTGGCCGCGCTGGGCTTTGGCAAGCTCAAGCCCGAAAAATCGACCAACCTGTCGGCCGGCTTCGTCGCCCATCCCGGCGGCAGCGTGCAACTGACGGTGGATGCCTACCAGATCAAGATCACCAATCGCATCGTCGCTTCGGGCGGGATCGTTGGCTATTCCAGCGGCTTTGGCAGCAATGGCGTGGTTTCGTCCGCCGTGCTGTCCACGCTGGTGGCGCGGGGCCTGATCCCCAGCACCGATCCGGCGGCCATTGCTGCCAGCGGGTACAGCTATTTCGGCCTCAACCTGTTCACCAACGGCGCCGATACCCGCACGCGCGGGGTGGAAGCCACGCTCACGGCCACCAGCCACCTGGGCAATGGTGACCGCATCGACTGGAACCTGGGCTTCAACTACAACCGCACCCAGCTGACCCGCGTGGCGGCGCTGCCCGCAGCCGTCTACAACGCGGCTTTCGGCCAGACCACGCTGCTCACCCGCAATGCCATCGACGCACTCACCACGGCCACGCCGCGCGTCAAGGTGATCGCCGGTGCGCTGATCAGCCACGGGCCGCTGTCGCTCAACCTGCGCGAAACGCTCTATGGCATCACCCGCCAGCATGTGAGCCTGGATGGCACGGGCTCTGGCAACACGGTGATCGGCACGCCGACCACGCTGATCACCGACGTCAATCTGGGCTGGAAAGTGACGCGGGCCTTCCGCCTCGATCTGGGCGCCAACAACCTGCTCAACCACAAGGCCACCACGGTGCCCAACGTCAACAACAACGGCGTGTTGCAGCCGGCCGATGGCAGCAATGTCTATGACCGGCCGACTTCGCTCGCGCCCTGGGGCATCAACGGGGGCTATTACTATGCCCGCGTGACGCTCTCGTTCTGATCCGGCCTGAAAGGAACCTGCGATGATCGACCGGCGATCCCTGCTGACCGCGATGGGCGCGGCCACCATCACGCTGGGCCTGCCCGGCCGCAGCCTGGCCCAACCGCTGCCCTATGGCGGCAAGCCCCGCCGCGTGGTGGTGCTCGGAGCGGGTATCGCCGGTCTCGTCGCTGCGCACGAACTGGAACGGCAAGGCACCAGCGTGACGGTTCTGGAAGCGCGCAGCCGCGTGGGCGGCCGCGTGTGGACACTGCGCGGCGGCGACCGCTTTACCGATACCGACGGCGTCACCCAGACTGTCGGCTTTTCCGCCGGCCTCTATCAGAACGTCGGGGCCGCCCGGCTGCCCAGCCACCACCAGGACGTCCTTGGCCTGATCCGCGAGCTGGGCGTGCCGATCGAGCCGCTGGTAAACGCCAGCCGCAGTGCATTCCTGTCTGACGAACACGGCACCCTGCGGCTGCGCGAGGCGAGCTACGACCTGCGCGGCTATCTGTCGGAGTTGCTGCAAGCGGCCCTGCGCAAAGGCACGTTCGATGTCGAACTGGACGCGCCCACGCGCCAGGCGCTCGCCAAATTCCTCACCGCTTATGGCGATCTGGGCCAGGATGGCCAGTTCCACGGCACGGCGCGGGCGGGCCTGGCCAGTCCACCCGGCGCCACGCCGCACGATGTGCAGCGCGCCGTGGCCCCGCGCAGCCTCGACGATATTCTCGCGCATCCCGCGCTGCCGTTCATCCTGTTCGACGACGACATCCTGATGCAGGCCACCATGGTTGCCCCGCGCGGCGGCATGGACGCCTTTCCCAAGGCGCTGGCCGCCGCGCTACGCCGCCCGGTCGTCACCGGCGCACGGGTTACCGCCCTTCGCCGCCAAGGTGATGGCGTGCGCATCGAATGGCGCGATGCCAACGGCAAGGCACAGGCCACCTTGGCCGATCGCGCGGTGGTCACCCTGCCTTTGCCGAGCCTCGCCACCATCCCGTCAGACTTTGCCGCACCGGTCCAGGCGGCGGTCGCAAGTGCGCGGCTGGCGGATTCGGTCAAGGTCGCGTTCGAAAGCGCCCCGTTCTGGGAAGCGGACCAGATCTATGGCGGCCTGTCGTTTGTCGGCGGGGAGACCGGGGTGATCTGGTATCCGTCCGACCGTTTCCAGGCGCCACGCCAGGTCTTGCTGGCCGCTTATACCGCCACGCCGGCTGGCGCACACGCCTTTGCCGCGCGGCCGATCGCGCAGCAGATCGCGTTGGCCCGCGCGGCGGTGGACAAAGTGCATCCCGGCCATGGCCGGGACCTGTCCGCCCCGGTGGTGATCAACTGGGGCAAGCAGCCGTTCAGCCTCGGCCCGTGGATCGAATGGGGCCAGGATGGCAACGATCCGGCGACGCTCGATCGGCTGAACCAGGGCGACGGTCCTTTCGTTTTCGCCGGCAGCCATCTGTCTGCTTACAGCGGCCACTGGCAGGAGGGAGCGGTGCTCTCCGCGCGCCACGCCGTTGGCCTGCTTTCCCCCACACACGCTTCCCAAGGAGAATGAGCCATGCCCGAACCGAAATTCCTGCGCCACCTCTGGGCTTGGCCCGTGCTCGCCCTGGCCCAGCCGGCGGCAGCGGCACCAGCAGCGCAGATCGTGCGCCATCCCGCGCCCGATCCCGCCGCGCCGATTCTCATCGGCGTCATCATCCCGGCTGGCGCGCAGACCCTTGTGCTCAGCGGCCAGGTGCCGCCGGTGATCGATGCCACCGCCGATCGCGCCAGCATCGCCGCCTATGGCGACACCGCCACGCAGACCGTGGGCGTGCTGCACAAAATCGAGGCGGCGCTCAAGCAGCGAGGCTTTGGCCTGGGAGACGTGGTCAAGCTGACCGTCTATCTTGTGGGCGACCCGGCCAAGGGCGGAAAGCTGGACTTTGCCGGCTTCTCGCAAGGCTATGGCCAGTTCTTCGGGACGGCACAGCAGCCGAACAAGGTGGCCCGCACGACAGTGCAGGTCGCCGCGCTGGCCAACCCGGGTTTTCTGGTGGAGATCGAGGCGACTGCCGCCAAGGCCCCCTGATCGGCGATCTTTCCCCGGTGCCCGTCAGGATACCGGGGAAACGCCCGACGCAGCAGCGGCGGCATAGCGATCGAGGTCGAGCAGCCCCTCGCGGCGCGCCACGATCACTGGTACGAGCATCTGCCCCGCCACGTTGACGGCGGTGCGCCCCATGTCCAGAATCGGATCGATCGCCAGCAAAAGGCCCACGCCATCGAGCGGAAGCCCGAGAGTCGAGAGCGTGAGCGTCAGCATCACGGTGGCGCCGGTCACCCCGGCCGTCGCCGCAGAGCCGAGCACCGAAACCAGCACGATCAGCAGATAATCGGTCGGCACCAGCGCCAGATGATAGAACTGGGCGATGAAGATCGCCGAAAGCGCCGGATAGACGGCCGCGCAGCCGTCCATCTTGGTGGTCGCAGCCACGGGGACGGCAAACGCGGCATAGGCTTCGGGCACGCCCAACCGCTCCACCACCAGTCCCTCGGCAACCGGCAGGGCGGCAATCGATGAGCGGGATACGAAGGCCAGTTCGATCGCCGGCCACGCCTTGGCGAAAAAGCGACACGGGCTGAGCCCATGGAGGCGCAGCAGCAAGGGATAGACGCCGAACAGGACGAGACCCAGACCGATATAGAGCGCAACGGCAAATTGCCCGATGCCGAGCAGCGTGCCCCAACCATAGGTCACCACCGCATTGCCGATGAGCCCGGCGCTGCCCAGCGGCGCCAGTCGCACCACCCAGCCCAGCAATCGCCGCACGACCGCCAGGATGGCGCCGGCGCCGCGCAGCACGGCATCGCCCGCCTCACCACTGCGCAACGCGGCAAAGCCGAGCGCCAAGCCGATCACCACCAGTTGCAGGATATTGAACGCAATTGTGGTCCGGGCCGTGCCGTCCTTGATCTCGGTGGAAGCCACCAGGCCCAGGAAATTGCCGGGGATCAAACCTTTGAGGAAATCCAGCCAACTGCCGACGGTATGCGGCGCCGCAGCCTGCGCTAGCGAGACCTGGGCACTGGCGCCGGGACGCAACACGAGGCCGATCGCAATCCCGATACCCACCGCGATCAGCGCGGTGATCCCGAACCACACCAGGGTCTGCCCGGCAAGGCGCGCGGCATTGTTGAGATCGCGCAGCCGGCCGATGCTGGCGATGATCGCCGCGAGCACCAGCGGCGGCACCAAGGCCTTGAGCAACTGCACAAAACTCGACCCGGTCAGCGCCAGCATCACAGCCAGGCCATTGGCCTCGCCAGCCGCGTTTGGCCCCCATGCGCGTGCCGCCAGGCCGAATGCCACGCCCGCCCCCATGCCGATCACCACCTGCAACCCGAAACGATGGCCCTGGCCCCGGCGCGGACGCTCATCCTTGTCTTGTGTCATATGGGCATGTCCTGTGAAGTGCCGCCAACGCGCGCCACGAAAGCCGAGAGGCGAAGCAGAAATGCGGCGCGGCTGGCACCGTCGAGGTAAAGCATGTGTCCTGCGCGATAGCCGGCGATCACGACCCGGCCCGGCGGCAGCGCCAGGCGGTCTGCCAGCACGCGATCGGCGCCATAGCCGCCGACGCTATCGAACACGCCGCTCGCCAGCAGCAGACCAGCGCGTGAACGACGCAAGACAGCACCAAGCCGATCAGCCAGGGCATAGCCGCTTGACGATGGCGGTCCACCGGCTCGCCAGGTCCGGCGCACTGCGGGATTGTAGAGGATGTAGCGGCTGCCATCGACCGGTGAACGGGCAAGGCCCAGCAACTGCTGGTTGTAGCGCTGCATCGCCTCGCTCAATGCAGGCACCAAGGGAGCCAGCGAAGGATCGCGCCAACCGCGGGGATCATCGAGCCGCGCGGCCTGCCGGCTATCGTAAAGACCCAGCGCCAGGCCTTGGCCATGCAACAAGGATAGGCGAAACTGCTGGCGATCCACGGTAGGTGAAGCGCTGCGGATCGCGGCCGGCTTCAGCGCCGTCAAGCGCGCCAGGCGCTCCGCAGTGTCGCGCCGCACCGCGCCATGCCGCAGTGCGTGCAGGTACGCGCCCTCGGCAAGCTGCGCGGCAGCATCGGCGCAGGCCAGCGGGTCATGTGGCCCAACCGTGGCCCGGCGATGGTAGCAGGCCGTGGCCGCGAGCGTCGGCAGCCCCATGGCCAGCGCCTGAAACCGGTCCGCATCGCGCAGGTCGGTTTCATTGAGCACCGTTTGCGAGATCATGGCAATGCCGGTCAAGCGCACCCAGGGCGTGTCGCGCTGCCAGGCTTCCGCCACGGCGACGGCACGTTCGGCGCCAAAGCTTTCGCCCAGCACGATCACCGGACTGCTCTGCCGACCGTGTCGCACCAGCCACGTTGCCACAGCCCGCGCGAGATAGGCGCCATCGGCCGCGCCGGTGCGCACGCGATCGGGCGCCACGGCAGGATCACGGCGGCTGAAACCGGTATCCAGCGGATCGACAAACAGCATGTCGGCCTGCGCCGCCAGGCCCCTTTCCGCAATCCGCAACGGCGGCACTGCCGGCATGTCGGCACCGCTTTGGGGAGGTAAAGACACCTGCAACGGCCCTAGCAGGCCCAGTTGCAGCCAGCCCGATGCCGCGCCCGGCCCGCCGTTGAACACCACCATAACCGGGCGTGCCGGGCTGGCTGTTGCTGGGTCTGTCAAGGCAGACCACACCAGCGCCCCAAGCGGCCGCCCTTCCTCGTCCTGCGCGGGCAGGGTTTCCCATGCCAAGTCCAGGCCCGCGAGCGGCCGTTCAATTCCGGGCAAGCTGCCGCCAAGCAGTGTTAACAGGCCGACCAGCGCAGAGAGCCGACCTGCGGCGCGCATTGCCGCCGATACCCGATGCAGCTTGATCGGCATGCCCCCCTGCCCCTTTGCAAATCCATCGATCGGCAACGCATCCAGCGCAGGGTAGCGGCACCGGCGCAAAACCGCGCTCGCTTTGTCTATCTAAAAAGTAGATAAATAGCGCAAGCGTGCGTGATCCAAGAAAATCCATGTGCAGGGCAAGCACGATTTTTCAGGCGATCGTTGAAAAAATCTCAAGACGCCAGCGGTTGAAATGGCGCGTCGGGCGGCACACCTTGCCGGGCATGACAGCAAGCCGGCAGCTTCACCTGGGCGCGTTCATGCGCCCGATCTCGATCCACACCGGGGCGTGGCGCTACCCCGGCGCGGTGCCCGATGCCAATTTCAACCTGGGGCTTCAGGTGGACCTGATCCGCCGGCTGGAGGCGGCCAAGTTCGACGCGTTCTTCATGGCCGACCACCTGGCCGTGCTCAACATGCCGATCGACGCGCTCAAGCGCAGCCACACCGCCACTTCGTTCGAGCCGTTTACGCTGCTGTCCGCTCTTGCCATGGTAACGCAGCGCATAGGCCTGGTTGCCACGGCTTCGACCACCTATGACGAGCCATTCCACGTCGCGCGCCGCTTTGCCTCACTCGATCACATTTCGGGCGGGCGGGCCGGGTGGAACATTGTGACCACCGGCAATCCCGAAACGGCAGCCAATTTCGGCCAGGACGATCACCTCGAACACGCCACGCGCTATGCCCGCGCACGGGAGTTCCATCAGGTGGTGACCGGGCTGTGGGATAGCTGGGCCGATGATGCCTTTGTCCGCGATGTGGATAGCGGCGTGTTCTTCGACCCGGCCAGAGTCCACATCCTGAACCATACCGGCGATTTCCTGCGCGTGAAAGGCCCGCTCAACATCGCCCGCCCGCCCCAGGGCTGGCCGGTGATTGTCCAGGCCGGCGCTTCGGACGCCGGACGCCAACTGGCGGCCGAAACCGCCGAAGTGATTTTCGGCGCGGCCGACAGCCTGGCCAACGGGCAAGCGTTCTATGCCGACGTGAAAGGCCGCATGGGCGCGCTGGGCCGCGATCCCGACAGCCTCAAGATCCTGCCGGCCGCCTTTGTCGTGATGGGAGAAAGCGAAGCAGAAGCGCAGGAAAAGCGCGCCAGGCTCGATAGCCTGGTACACTATGACAGCGGCATCCGCTCGCTGTCGATCATGCTGGGCCACGATGTTTCCGGTTTCGATCCCGATGGGCCGCTGCCCGACATTCCCGAAACCAATGCCAGCAAATCCGGGCGGGAGCGCACGATCGCGCTCGCCCGCCGGGAAAACCTCACGATCCGCGAGCTTGCCGCACGGGCGGGCAGCTATGCCGGGCTGGCCTTCGTTGGCACCGCCAAGACGATCGCCGATGAAATGCAGCAGTGGCTGGAAGAGCGCGGCTCGGATGGCTTCAACGTGATGTTTCCGTTCGTGCCCGAGGGGCTGTTCGACTTTACCGACAAAGTCGTTCCCGAATTGCAGCGACGCGGCGTGTTCCGGCAGGACTACACCGGCACAACCTTGCGTGATCACTTGGGCCTGGCACGGCCAGCCAACCGCTTTTTCGCCTGATCCAGAAAAGACGCGTCCATGAGTATCATGAATCCAGCAATCCGCCCGACGCTGGCCGGCGGCGCCGTGATCGGGCTGGTCTGCAAAGCGATGTGGTTGGTTCATGGCCGCGTGGCTGGGATCGTCGATATCGCGCGGCTCTCTGCGCGGTCGCTGGCATCAGGCGAATCATCCGAAAGTCGGGACGCAATTGAACGACATTGCTCACTGCCGGACTCAAACCCCGCAGCAAAAAAGTTCGAAGGTATCGATGTGGGTATCGGCTTCACGCATTAATCCAGAAATGCCGCTATTCTCGATATTTATGGACCAATTTCGAGTCCTCTCCTGGCACCATTCTTTCCCAACAGGGAAAGAGGCGCAAACGAAAAAGCCCGGCTTGGCCGGGCTTTTTGCGTTTCAGGGCTGGCGGGAGGCGAAGCGGGCGTCGAGGGAGTAGCGGCCTGCGCCCTGGACCAGCAATGGGATGAGGAGGCCCGCCCAACTCAGGTGCGTGGGCCAGGCGTCGGGGTAGACGAAGACCTCGATCACCGTGGTCATCCCCAGCAAGCCGAGCGCGGCCACGCGCGTGCCCAGGCCCAGCACCAGCAGGATCGGGAACAGGTGCTCGGCACTGGCGGCGGCCCAGGCGGCCACGACCGGCGGGAGCAGGGGCAGCGCATATTCGGTGCGGAACAGTTCGATCGTGCTGTCGGTGAGTGTGAACAGGCCTTCCACCTTGGTCCGGCCCGACAGGAAAAAGACCGGCGCGATGGCCAGCCGTGCGAGCAGCAGGAGCGCGCTGTCGCGGCGCCCCTGTACTGTGGCAACGAGGCGCCCGGTCATGCCTTGGGAGCTAGCGAACCAGCCCCCTTGGGCGTGTGGATCGACGTGCAGGTGCCCGCTTTCACGAACTTCCATGCGTCGCCCTGATAATCGACGCGCGAGGTGCCCGCGCAACTCGTGCCCGCGCCCGCCTTGCAATCGTTGCGTCCGGCCTTGGCCACGCCATAGCATTTTTCCATGTGCGGCGCCGGAGCTGCCTGGGCGGAGAGGGCAGCGGGCCCGGCGGCAAGGGCGACGAGAGCGGCGGCCAGGGCGGCCTGATGGGGTGTCATGCGCGATTTCCTTTGCTGATGATGTGTCGGCCCGTCCGATTGCGACCGGCCTGACGGGGATTTCGGCGGCCCTGCCCTCTCGGTTACGAAAAAAATTTCTGGGCAGCCGGGCTCCTGCCTGTAACCATCGCGCCGATCGCCCCGAATAACCGGTCGGGAAACGATATGCGGGCAGACGAACACCAACTCAGGGCATGGATGATCGGAGGGCTGGCGGGCAACCCCGCGGCCCACGATGCGCTGTTGCGCGCGCTCTTGCCGATCCTGCGCGCCTTTTACCGGCGGCGGATGCACGGGCGCGAGGAAGACATCGAGGATCTCGTGCAGGAAACCCTGATCGCGGTCCACCAGCGCCGCGCGACCTACGACCCGGACCGCCCCTTCACCGGGTGGCTGTTCGCCATCGCGCGCTACAAGATGATCGACGGGTTCCGCCGTCAGGGCCGGTTTGTCGCGATCGGGGATTTCGACGACATGCTGGTCGAGGACAGCCACGAGGAAGCCAGCAACGCGCAGGCCGATGTCGCCCGGCTGCTCGCGGCGCTGCCCGACAAGCAGGCCGACGCGATCCGCGCGACACGGCTCGAAGGGCTCAGCACCCACGAAGCGGCCCGGCGCCTCGCGCTCGGGGAATCGGATGTGAAAGTATCCGTGCACAGGGGCCTCAAGGCCCTTGCCGCACGGGTCAGGGATACATGGAAATGAACAGCGAAGACCTGATCGCCACCCTCGCACAAGACGTGCGGCCCCTGCGCCGTCACGCATTGGCGCGCAGGCTGCTGGCGGGCCTTCTGGCCGGAGGCGTGGCGACCGCGCTGATCGTGGGGTGCGCGCTCGGCTTCCGGCCCGATCTGTGGCTCGCCATGCATGGATCACCGTTCTGGGTGAAGTGGATCTACACAGCCTCGCTCGCGCTGTGCGCCACGCGGGCCACGGCCAGCCTGGCCCGGCCCGATACGCCCCGGATGGGGTGGATGTGGATCATGGTCGTACCCGTGCTGGGGCTTGTGGCGATCAGCATGGCCGAGCTGGCCGAGGCGCCCCCCGCGCAATGGCTGGCCATGTGGCTGGGGGGGAGCTGGAAAGTCTGCTCCAGTCTGGTTCTGCTGCTTTCGCTGCCGATCTTTGGCGGGCTGCTGTGGTCGTTCCGCCGCCTCGCGCCCACGCGGCTGCGGCTGGCCGGAGCAACTGCGGGCCTGAGCGCCGGGGCCTGGGGCGCCACGCTCTATTGCCTGCATTGCCCGGAAGTCTCGGCGATCTTCGTACTCACCTGGTATTCGCTGGGGATCGCGCTGGCCAGCCTGCTGGGCGCGGCGCTGGGGCCCCGGCTGTTGCGCTGGTGATACCGGACTGGTGATACCGGCCCGGTTGCGGGATAATTTCAGGCTGCCGAAAAAAACCTGTAACCGGCCCCTGCGTCTCCACGAATTGCCTGATGCCGATCCGGCATGATTTCAGGAGACCCGCAATGAACGCCCTTACCCCTTCCGGCATCACCACCTCTGGCACCCGTCTGGGCCTTGCCGCTGCCGTCGCCCTCGTGGCGCTGGCCTCGGCGGCCACGGGCACCATGGCCGAGGCCAAGACCTCCAAGGTCGTCGCCTGTTATGGCATCAATGCCTGCAAGGGCCAGTCGGACTGCAAGTCGGGCAACCACGACTGCAAGGGCCTCAACGACTGCAAGGGCCAGGGCTTCAAGGACACTTCCGCCAAGGCCTGCGCCACCGCCGGCGGCAGCCTGACGGCTCCCAAGTAAGGTCAGGCACGCCCCCCGGTACGCCGTCCCCATGCGGACCGGAGGGCGGGAGGCGGGCCGGTCGTCCCCACCTGCCCGCAGCAGGCCGCCCGCCTCCCCTTTTTTAACATCGCCCGAAAGGCACGACGATGAAAACCCACAGCACAGCGCGCCTGACGTTCGGGCTGGGCCTGCGCAAGCCGCACTATCAGGACTTTCTGGCCGGTGACGGGCCCGACGCGGTGGTCCCGGTCGATTTCGTCGAGGTGATCTCGGAAAACTTCATGGTTCCCGGCGGGCGCCCGCGCGACATCCTGCGCCGTGCGCGCGCGCGCCATGCAGTCGCGCTCCATGGGGTCTCGCTCTCGCTCGGCGCGGCGCAAGGGGTGGACCTGGACTATCTGCGCACACTGCGCCAGCTCGTCGACGAGATCGAGCCCTTCATCGTTTCCGACCACTTGTGCTGGACGGGCACGGCCGGCTTCAATTCGCACGACCTCCTGCCCCTGCCCTATACCCACGAGGCACTGGCCGTTGCCTGCGCCAATATCGGCCGCGCACAGGACATTCTCGGGCGGTCGCTGGTGGTCGAGAACCCGTCGAGCTACCTGCAATTTTCCCCCGCTGACTGGAGCGAGTGGGACTTCATCGCCGAACTGGCCACGCGCACGGGCTGCGAGCTTCTGCTCGATCTCAACAATGTCCATGTCAGCGCCACCAACCACGGCTTTTCTGTCGTCGACTATCTCGCCGGGATTCCGATGGCGCGCGTGCGCCAGATCCATCTGGCCGGGCATTCGCAGGGTCGCGAACTGCTGATCGACACCCACGACCAGCCAGTGGCCGATCCGGTCTGGGCCCTGCTCGCACATGTCGCGCCCGCGCTTGAAGACGTGGCCGTGATGATCGAGCGCGACGACGCCATCCCGCCCTTGCCCGAACTTCTCGCCGAACTCGACCACGCCCGCGCGCTGTGCCACCTTCCGGCCCGGATGGAGGCCCGGCAATGGGCCTGAGCGCATTTCAGGACGACTTCCGCGCCTGGCTGACCCGATCCGATGAACAGGCCGCCGACCGGCTCGCCCTGGCCGACCGGCGGGGGCTTGCGGTCTACCAGAACACCTATCGCGCGCAGTTGATGGCCTGTCTGGAAGAAAGCTATCCGCAGACCATGGCGCTGATCGGCCTCAGGTTCGGCGAGGCCGCCTTTCATGCCGCCGCCGCCCGTCACATCGACAGCGTGCAGCCGTCGCGCTGGACGCTCGATGCCTATGCACAGGGGTTTCCCGCAAGCTTGCGCCGCCTGTTTCCCGATGCGCCCGCAATCGGCGAACTGGCCGATCTGGAACTGGCCCTTGGCGAAACCTTCATCGCCCCCGATGCCACCGCGCTGACGCTCGCCGACCTGCAATCCGGGGCGCTCGACGAAACCGCCATCGCGCTGGTGCCCGGCACCGTTTTCCTGCCCCTGCGCACCAATGCCGATGCGATCTGGAGCGCGCTGTCAGCGCAAGAGCCCTGCCCGGCGCCCCATGTGCGCGGAAGCGCGGATACTCCGGTGATGATCTGGCGACAGGATTTCGTCTGCTGCTTCCGCCGACTCGAAGACGATGAAGCCGCGCTGCTGCCTTCGCTCGTGACAGGCACGCCTTTTGCGCAGATATGCGAAGACCTCGTGGCGCGGCTGGGCATGGAAGACGGGATCACCCGCGCGGGCGCCCTGCTGGCCCGCTGGACCCAGGCCGGGCTTTTGACGCGCCAGCCCTGACCCGCCCGTTTGCTCCCTGCGTCATTCTCCTGCCGGACGGAACGATCCCGCGCTGTCCGGCGGTGGACAGCGCCTCAAAGATCACACCGTGAGCCATTCCGCCCTCTCAGGTGAGATAATTCTGCAACATTGGCGACATCTTGCGACAATTCGGGATATTTTCGCTTGCAACCAGCGCCACTCCATGATGAATTGCCCGCATAACAAACAATTGAATGTTATAAATCCAAACATATCCTGTAATTTATGCGATTCACTCCTGTCGCAGGGAGGTTTGCGCCAAAAGCTCGCAATATTGGTCGAAATATAGTCCATTTTGAACATAACAATCGGCGACTTTATTTGAATTTTGTCCAAAATTACAGGAATTGCCGGCACGAATGACTGTCTCCATCGGAGTATCCGTCATTTCAAAGGCGGTTTTCGCTCTTCACCACAATGAGCCCAGCGTGAGATCACAAATGATCCGCGACCATCAGCCCCGGACCACCGGGCAAAACCACAGGGCCACAGGGAAGGATGCCTCCAGGCGCAATTGACATGAGGGGCTACGAATGATCAGGATTACGACTTCGGTCACAGCTTTGGCAGTCGCACTCGTTTCATCGGCTGCTGCATTCGCGCAGGACGCTCCTGCCCCGGCCGATGCGCCCGCGGCTTCGTCCGACGTGGCCGAATCCATCGTCGTGCTGGGCACGCGCCGCACCGACCGTACGCTGACCACCTCGGCCTCGCCGGTCGATGTGATCAGCTCGGACGAGCTGACCGCGCAGCCTTCCGCCAACATGATGGACGCGCTCAAGAACATCATCCCGTCGTTCTACGTCGGCCAGAACACGATTTCCGACGCCTCGACGTTCGTGCGCTCGCCCTCGTTGCGCGGCCTTTCGGGCGACCAGGTGCTGGTCATGCTCAATGGCAAGCGCTACAACCGCTCGGCGCTCGTGCAGGTCTATGGCGGCAGCGACACCGGCCTTGGCCGCGGCGCGCAAGGCCCCGACATTTCGGCAATTCCGGCTCTGGCCGTGGGCAATGTGCAGGTCCTGCGTGAAGGCGCGACCGCGCAATATGGCTCGGACGCGATCGCCGGCGTTCTCAACTACGGCCTGCGCGAGGATCAGGGCTTCGAGGTCGTTGGCCGCATGGGCCAATATTATGCCGGTGACGGCGAGAGCTACCAGATCGCGGCCCATGGCGGCCTCAAGGGCGACTGGGGCTTCATCAACCTGACCGCCGAATACGACGACGATGGCCAGACCAGCCGCGGCAAGCAACGCCCCTCGGCGGCCAATTTCGCGAAAAACTATCCCGATCTGGCCTCGCAGCTGCCCAACTATCCCGATCCGGTGCAGAACTGGGGCAGCTCGCCCAGCCACGGCTTCAAGTCGGTGGTCAACGCCGCGCTCAATGTCACCGACAACAGCAAGATCTATTTCTTCGGCAACTATGCCCGCAGCCGTGGCGACCAGAGCTTCAACTATCGCGCCTCGGTCAGCAGCACCGCCACCGATGCCAGCGGCGTCGTGCGCAACCAGGGGGCCAACAGCGCCTTCAACAACATTTTCTACCTCACGCCCTGCCCGGCCGGGAATGCCACGTGCCCGTCCGGCGGTTTCGTGAAGGATGGCAACACTTTCCGCTTTGGCTCGCTCTATCCGGCCGGTTTCACCCCGCGCTTCGTGGGCAAGACCGAGGAAATCTACGGCGTCCTGGGCTACAAGGGCCATACCGGCGACTTCACCTACGATCTCTCGGGTTCGTGGGCGCGCAACGCCCTTTCGCTCTCGATGCACAATTCGGCCAACTTTTCCTACGGCCCCGAAACCCAGACGACGTTCCAGTTCGGCGACCTGATCCAGAAGGAACTGAACTTCAACGCCGACTTCACCTATGCGCTCAATCTGGGCTTGGCCGCCCCGCTGACCATTTCGGCCGGCGCCGAATACCGCAAGGAAATCTACGCCCAGACCTCGGGCGACGAGCAATCCTATGGCGCGGGGCCCTATGCCGTTGCCCAGCCACTCTATGCGATGACCGCGCCGGGCGTTTACACCTCCGCTGGCACGACCAAGGCCCAGGGCGTGGGCGCCAGCGGCTATGCCGGGACCAGCCCGGAGACCGCCGGGAAATGGAGTCAGCAGTCCTACGCGTTCTACCTCGGCCTCGAAACCGACCTGACCAAGTCGCTGACGGTCGGCGCTGCCGGGCGCTATGAACACTACAACACCTTCGGCGATGCCTGGGTGGGCAAGGTCAACGCGCTCTACAAGATCATTCCGGGTCTCTCGATCCGCGGCAGCGTGGGCACCGGTTTCCACGCCCCCTCGCCCGGCCAGTCGAACGTGTCGATCGTGACGACCTCGTTCAACAACGGCGTCGCCTTCCAGAGCGGCACCTACCCGACCACCAATCCGGTCGCCCAGTATTACGGCGCAACCACCCTTACCCCTGAAAAGTCGACCAACTACGGCGCGGGCGTGATCATCGAGCCGGTCCGCAACATGACGCTGACGGTCGATGCCTACCAGATCAGCCTGCGCAACCGCATCGGCCTGACCCAGCCGTTCACCGTCACCGCCGCCGACCTCGCCACGCAGCCCGCGCTGCTGCCGGTGGGCGTGGACGGACAGGTCCAGTATTTCACCAACGGGTTCCGCACCCGCACCCGCGGCATCGACGCGGTGGCCACCTACCGCACGACGCTGGCCCGCGCCAAGCTCAACTTCTCGCTGGCCTACAACTACAACAAGACCAAGGTCACCGGCTACAATCCGCAGGTCGTGAGCACGGCCCAGCTGATCGACGCCGAGAACCTCTCGCCCAAGCACCGCGCGGTGTTCACCACCAACTGGTCGCTCGACAACGTGGGCCTGACCATCCGCGAGAACTACTACAGCTCATGGACCGCAGCTCAGGACTATGGCGAAACCAACGGCGTCGCCAACCAGATCTTCGGCTCCAAGTTCACCACCGACATCGAGCTGAGCTATACCTTCCACGACCACTACACGCTTTCGGTCGGTGCGCAGAACTTCCTCGACGAACACCCCGACCGCCTGAAGCAGACCTCCTCGGTGCAGATCTATCCGATGACCGGCGGCACCAGCGACGGTCAGGTCTATCCGCGCAACGGGGGCCCCTTCGGCTTCAACGGCGGCTTCTACTATGTGCGCCTTCGCGTGAAGTACTGAGCCTTCCCTGCCACCGGACAGGACGCGAAGGGGCCGAAAGGCCCCTTCGTTGTCATTACGCCCCGGTATGCCAGACCGCTTTATGGCCACCTGCCCGGGCAGGGCTGCCCTTGCACGGATTTACGGCCTATGAGCAGGACAGCACCCGTGGCGCCCACGAAGCGCACAGGACGAGGAACCCGCAGAGGGGAGACAAGGAAGGCATGATGACGCAGGCGCAAGCGGACAACGGGACTTTCACGATGCGCTGGGCAACCATGGACGACGCGCCCGCGCTCGACGCGCTGATCCGTCTGGCCATCGACACCCTTCAGGCCGACGTGCTCACCCCTGAGCAGGTCGTGGCCAGCCATGCGGTCATGGGCCTCGACCGCCAGTTGATCGCCGATGGCACATATCTGATTGCCCAGCGCGATGGCCAAATCGCCGGTTGCGGTGGCTGGAGCCGCCGCGCCACGCTCTATGGCGGCGATCACAGCGCCGACTTGCGCGATCCCGCCCTGCTCGACCCGACCCGCGATCCGGCCCGCATCCGCGCGATGTATACCCACCCGGCCTTCGTGCGACAGGGTGTGGGACGGCGCGTGCTCCATGGTTGCGAGCAGGCCGCCGCCCGCCATGGCTTTGTCCGCGCCGAACTCATGGCCACGATGAGCGGCCAGCCGCTCTATGTTGCCGCCGGATACCAGCCGATCGAACCGACATCCGTCAACGCGAACGGCGTCGTGGTGCCGATGGTGCGGATGGGCAAGGCCCTGGTGATCGAAGATTGAAAGAGAGGGCAGGGCCGGCTTGCGGATGGCCCGGCCCCCCGGAACCTCGTTTTTTCAGGCCGCCGGGCGCATGGCATGGGCGGCCAGGAAGGTCGAAACCGCCATCTGCGCGATGATCCGGGTCTGTTCGTCATCGGGCTGGATGGGCGAGCCGAGCAGGATTTCCTCGTTCGGGCCGATCTTGCACAAGGCGATGAATTGCCGGGCCAGCAGTTGCGGATCCTGCGGGCGCAACTCGCCCCGCTCGATCCGCCTGGCCATCCACTCGGCCAGAAAGTCGTAGCTGCGCTGCGGGCCGCTCAGGAAGAAGGTGCGCCCCATCGCCGGGAAGCGGGCCGCCTCGGCCACGGCCAGACGATAGGAGGCAATCGCATCGGGCAGCACCACGAAGCGCCCGAGCGCGAGCGCGAGCGCGCCCAGCACGTCTTCCAGGCTCTGGTTCGGCTGGCTTTCGAGAACTTCGAAAACCGGCAGGAAATGTTCGTCGAGCAGATCCTGCACAACGGCCCCGAACAGCGCCTCCTTGTTGGCGAAATAGCCGTAGAGTGTCCCCTTGGAGCCCCCGACCAGCGCGGCAATCGCAGCCATCGAGGTGGCGCTGTAGCCCCGCTCCAGGAAAGCCGCACGGGCGATGGCCAATATATCGCGTCGCCGACTTTCACACTTTTTGCGCGCCATAGACTCCTCGGTGTGCAGGGGGCCAGCCCGGAGCCGCGAGTGCGTGACATCGCGCAAGCTGGCCGACAAGTCCGTAGAACAGGACTCCGTAAAAAGGACTTTTTTTTGAGGGAAATACCCGGAAGCCGCCGCGCTTCCTGTGCCTGCGATGGGGGGGATAGGCAGCAGGAAACGCGGCGGCGGCGGGGCGGACCGACCGGGGCTCAACCGGAGGGGGAGGGAGTCCCGGCGGTCCATCCACCGCCAAGCGCGCGATAGAGCGAGATTTCGCTCGTCTGCTGCGCGAGACGGTCGGTCAGGTATTGCTTCTGGGCGCTGAACACCGTGCGCTGGGCATCGAGCACCACGATGTACTGGCTCACCCCGCCGCGCCAGGCCTTGGTCGCGAGATCGAGGTAGGATTGCGACGATCTCACCTCGCGGCGCTGGGCATCGAGCTGGCTGCCGAACGTGGCGCGCGCGGCCAGTCCGTCGGCCACTTCGCGAAAGGCGGTCTGGATCGCCTTCTCGTAAGTGGTCACGGCGATGTCGCGGTTGGCCTGCGCATAGTGCAGGTTGCCCTTGAGGCGTCCGCCGCTGAAGATCGGCAGGCTGATCTGCGGAGCAAACGACCAGGCGCCCTGTCCCGCGCCGAACAGGCCCGTGACGCTCTGGCTGACCGTTCCGCCCGACCCGGTCAGCGTGACCTTGGGGAAGAAGGCGGCGCGCGCGGCACCGATATCGGCATTGGCGGCCTTGAGCTGGTGCTCGGCCTCAAGGATGTCGGGGCGGCGTTGCAGCAGGTCGGCAGGAAGACCGGCAGGGACCGGGGCCAGCACAGGAAGGCCCTGACCACTGCCGATGGCCATGTCCTGATCCATGAATCCGGCGTCGAATCCGTCGGGAAGATCGGCCCCCACCAGCAGGCGCAGGGCGTTGGTGTCGGTCTCGACCAGACGGACCCCGCGCTGCACTTCGGCTTCGGTCTGGGCCACGAGGGTCGCGGCCTGACGGCGGTCGAGTTCGGTGGCGGTGCCCGCTTGCAGGCCCCGTTCCACCAGCCTGAGCGCGGCCCGGTAGTTTTCGAGCGTGGCCTTGCTGAGCGCAAGCTGCTGGCGGTCGGTTTCGAGCGTGAGGAAGGCCACGCCGATATTGGCCACGAGCGAGATCTGCGTCGCGCGCCGGGCCTGTTCGGTGGCGAAGAAGGTTTCGAGCGCGGCGCTGTTCAGGCTGCGGATGCGCCCGAACAGGTCGAGTTCATAGGACGTGACGCCCAGCGTCGCACCATATTGCTCGAACACCCGCGCCTGCCCGGTCTGCGACACGTCGCCCGGCAGCCGCTGGAGCGAGGCGCTCCCCCCTGCGTTGAGCGTGGGCATGAGGTCGGCATGGGCGATCCGGTATTGCGCGCGGTAGGCTTCGACATTGAGCGCCGCCTTGCGCAAGTCGCGGTTGTTGGCCAGCCCCTGGGCGATCACCGCGCGCAATTGCGGCGAGCGGTAGAAATCCTCCCAGGCGATGTCGGCGGCGACAGGGTCCGCCGCCCCCTCCCCGGCCGAGGCCGGAGAGGGTGTGGCCACGTCCTTGAGACGGTCGGGCCACTGCGCCGAGACGGGACTTGCCGGGCGCACGTAGTGAGGGGTGAACGAACAGCCGGCCAGCAACAGGCCGAGCGTGGCGGAAAGACAGGTCTTGCGCATCGTCAGGCTCCCTGCGGGGTCGGTTCAGGGCTGGCGTGGCCGGGCCCGTCCTGATGGTCAGGGCCGGACTGGTCGGGGCCAGCAAGCTTCCGGCGCGGAATCTTGAACGCCTTCATCACCACCACGAAGAAGGCCGGGACCAGGAACACCACCAGGATGGTGGCGCCCACCATGCCGCCCACGACCGCCGTACCGATGGCGATGTGCGAGCCGGCCCCCGCCCCGCTGGCCACGGCCAGCGGCAGCGTGCCCAGCACGAAGGCGAACGAGGTCATCAGGATCGGACGCAAGCGTTCCTTGGCGGCAACAATCGCGGCATCGACCAGTTCGCGTCCGTGATCATAGCCTTCGCGGGCGAATTCGACGATCAGGATCGCGTTCTTGGTGGCCAGCCCCACGGTGGTGAGCAGGCCGACCTGGAAGTAGATGTCGTTGTTGAGACCACGCAGGAGCGAGGCCAGAACCGCACCCAGCACGCCCAGCGGAACCGCCAGGATCACCGCGATGGGCACGCCCGCACTTTCATAGAGCGCGGCAAGGCACAGCAGCACCGCCACGATCGAGACCGCATAGAGCTTGCCCGCCTGACCCGACGACTGTTCCTGTTCGAACGAGACCGAAGTCCATTCCGACGCAATGCCTGCGGGCAGCTTCGAGGCATATTCCTTCATGATCTCCATGGCCTGCCCGGTGCTGACACCCGGCACACCCTGGCCCAGGATTTCGACAGCCTCGACGCCGTTGTAGCGTTCGAGCTTCTGCGCGCCGATCTTCCAGTCGATGTGCACGACGCCCGAGAGCGGAACCATCTGGCCCTGGTTGTTGCGCAAGTACCACTTGGTCAGGTCGTCGGGCTCCATGCGCGAGTCGGGCTCGCCCTGGATGAACACGCGCTTGGTGCGGCCCGAGCGGGTGAACTGGTTGACGTAGAGCTGCCCGAACGAGCCTTGCAGCGTCGAGTTGATGTCGGCGATGCTCACGCCCTGCGCCTCGGCCTTTTCGCGGTCGACCACGAAGTGGGCCTGGGGCATGTCGTCGAGACCGTTGGGACGCACGGCCATCAGGCGCGGGTCCTTGGCGGCCATGGCCAGAAGCTGGTTGCGCGCGGCGATCAGCTTTTCGTGGCCCAGATGCCCGCGATCCTCGAGTTCGAAGTCGAAGCCGCTGGCATTGCCCAGTTCCATCACCGCAGGCGGCAGGAACGGGGTGATCCTGGCCCCCTTGTAGGTGGCAAAATGGGCAAAGGCGCGGCCAGTCACCGCCGCGGCGGTCTGGTCCGCCCCCTTGCGATCCTCGAAGTCCTTGAGGCCGACAATGATGATACCGGCATCCTGCGCGCGGCCACCGAAGTTGAAGCCCATGACCGACAGCACGTTCTGGACTGCGGTCTTTTCCTCGTTCGCAAAGTACTGGCGAATGTCGGCGTTGACCTTTTCGGTCTGCTCGGCGGTCGAACCGGGCTTGAGCTGGACCTGCACGAAGATCGTGCGCTGGTCCTCGTCGGGCATGAAGCCGCCGGGAATGAGCTGGAGGCACCACAGCGCAAGGCCCGTCAGCGCGACATAGACCACCGCCGCAGGGCGGACATGGCGCAGCACGCCCGCCACGCCGCCGCCATAGCGCACGACCATGGCGTCATAGCGGGTGTTGAACCAGTGGAAGAAACCGCGCGGCTGATGGCCGGGCGCATGGGGCTTGAGCAGGGTGGCGCACAGCGCCGGCGTGAACGTGATCGCCACGAACGCCGAGAGCAGCATCGCCGAGATGATGGTGATCGAGAACTGGCGATAGACCACGCCCGCCGAGCCGCCGAAGAAGGCCATCGGCAGGAACACGGTGGAAATGACCAGCGCGATACCCACCAGCGCGCCGGTGATCTGGTCCATCGACTTGCGGGTGGCTTCCCTGGGGTCGAGGTGTTCCTCGGCCATCAGGCGCTCGACGTTCTCGACCACGACGATGGCGTCGTCGACCAGCAGGCCGATGGCCAGCACCATGCCGAGCATGGAGAGCGTGTTGATGGTGAACCCGAAGAAGCCGAGCACGGCAAATGTGCCGAGCAGGACCACCGGCACCGCGATGGTCGGAATCAGCGTGGCGCGGATGTTCTGGAGGAACAGGTACATCACCGCCACGACCAGCACGATCGCGATCAGCAGCGTCTCGACGACTTCCTCAAGGCTCAGCTTGACCACCGGCGCGGTGTCGTAGGGGAAGACCACGTCGAGCCCGTGGGGGAAATAGGGCTTGAGATGGTCAAGTTCGGCCTTGATCGCGGTGGCCACTTCCATCTGGTTGGCGCCGGGCGCCAGATTGATGGCGATGCCTGCGGTGTCCTGCCCGTTGAGCAGGGCGCGCGGCGACATGTTCTGGCGGTTGAGTTCGACATCGGCGACATCGCGCAGGCGCACCTGCGCCCCGTCGGTGTTGACCTTGAGCAGGATGTTGCGGAACTGCTCGGGATCGGTGAAGCGGGTGGGGCCGACCACCGTCGCATCGAGCAACTGGCCCTTGCGCGCGGGGATGCCGCCGATTTCACCCGAGGAGACCTGGATGTTCTGGCTGCTGATCGCCGCGCTCAGGTCGCTGATGGTCAGGCCATAGCTTTGCAGGCGCTCGGGCTTGACCCAGATGCGCATCGCATATTCCGAGCCGAACAGCGTGTAGTCGCCCACGCCGCTGATCCGCGCGAGCGGGTTGGTCACGTTGGAGGCCAGATAGTCGCCGATCGCGGCGCCATCCATCGAATGGTCGCGCGAGATGAAGCTGGCCACCAGCATGAAGTTGCGGGTCGCCTTGGTCACCGAAAGCCCCTGCGCCACCACTTCGGTCGGCAGCATCGGCTGGGCCAGCGACAGCTTGTTCTGCACCTGGACCTGGGCGATATTGGGGTTGGTGCCCTGCTTGAAGGTCATGACGATCTGCGCCGAACCGTCCGCCTGGGCATTGGCGGACATGTATTCGAGGCCGTCGAGACCGTACATCTGCTGTTCGATCGGCTGGATCACGGTATCGCGCACGGTCTCGGCCGAGGCGCCCGGATAGACGACCGCCACGGTGATCGGCGGGGGCGCGATATTGGGATATTGCGCGATCGGCAGCGAGATCGTGGCAATCGCGCCGACCAGCATGATGATCAGCGCGATAACCCAGGCAAATATCGGCCTGTCGATGAAATAGCGGGCCATATCAGTTGGCCCCCGCGTCCGTCTGGGTTCCGTTGACGGACTTGTCGATCGTCACCCTGGCGCCCGGATTGACCGCTTCGAGGCCGTTGGAGATCACCCGGTCGCCCGGATGGAGGCCCCCGGTCACGACCCAGGCATTGCCCTGCGTGCCATCGATGGTGACCTTCACCTGCCGGGCCTGGCCCTGGGCATCGACCACGTAGACGAAAGGATCGGCGTGGATGTCGCGCTCGACGCAGTTCTGCGGGACCAGGTAGCTGGCGCGGGCAGGCGCCGTGCGGACCCTGGCGCGCACATACATGCCCGGCAGCAGCAGGTGCTGCGGGTTGGGGAAGATCGCGCGCAAGGTGGTCATGCCGGTGCCCGGATCGACGCTGACTTCCGAGAACGCCAGCCTGCCCTTGATCTCATAGGGCTTGCCGTCTTCGAGCGTCAGTTCAACGGGGATATTGCCCCCCTTGCCCGCCGTCAGGTTCTTGTCGGTGAGCGAGCGGCGCAGGCGCAGCAGGGCATCGCTCGACTGCTGGATATCGACGAAGATCGGGTCGAGCTGGGTCACCGTCGTGAGCGCAGTGGCCTGATCGGCGGTCACCAGCGCGCCCTCGGTGGTCAGCGAGCGGCCGATACGGCCCGAGATCGGGGCATAGACGCGCGCGCGCTGAAGATTGATCCGGGCCGACTGGACATCGGCCTGGGCCTGACGCCAGGCCGCGACGGCATCATCGCGCTGCTGCTTGCTGACAACGCTATCAGAGACGAG
The DNA here is from genome assembly GCA_015661825.1 of Novosphingobium capsulatum. GTDB lineage: Bacteria > Pseudomonadota > Alphaproteobacteria > Sphingomonadales > Sphingomonadaceae > Novosphingobium > Novosphingobium pituita. The sequence goes on along the minus strand of DQVI01000198.1, from coordinate 2,859 downwards.
CGCTTGATAGCGGCGCGCCAGAGCCCCGGTCGATGCGGCCGTCGCCACTGCGCGATCATAGACGGCCTGATAGGTCGAGGGATCGACCTGGTAGAGCGTCTGGCCCTTGACCACGTCGGTGCCTTCCTCGAACTGGCGCCGCTGGAGAATGCCGCTGACCTGGGGGCGAATCTCGGCGATGCGATAGGCCGAAGTGCGGCCCGAGAACACCATGTCGCGCTCCACATCGCCCGGCTGCATGACGATCACGTCGACATGCGGCGGCGCCTTGGGCGCGGGAGCCGGAGCCCCTCCGCAACCCGCCAGCAGCATGCTCACCCCCAGGGCCAGCCCGCCATAAAACACCTGCCCCCGCCGCCGCAGGGATGCACGGGATCGCCCACTGCCGGGCACCACATCACAGGATCCGAAAACCAAGGCCGATCACTCCATAACCGTACAGTTCGGTCGCGTATGTGCGTCGCTTTGACCTGCGTCAATAGACCATACTGTACGGTATTTCGCAGAAGCAGTTGCACAAAACGCAGTAACGAGTGCGCCGCGCGCAGACGCGGGCGCTCCGGGCCCATCATGGCCCGGAGCGCCCGGCTGTCTTGGCGAATTCTAATGAATTAGCGGGAAAGTGCGCGCGCCACCGCGCGGCGCCTATCCGCCGCGGCTGCCGCGCGGATAGACGATGATCGAGAGATAGCGCAGCGTCCCCTCGCCCAGTTCCTCCGGGCCATGCTGGGCCTGGCTGTCGAACAGCAGCGTATCGCCCGGCGAGAGCTTGTAGAGCCGGTTGCCGTGGCGATAGGACAGCGTCCCTTCGAGCATGTGGATCAACTCGGTCCCGGCATGGGCAAAGCTGGTATAGGGCACCGCGCCGTCGGACAGGGTGATCAGATAGGGTTCGATCGCCATCTCCCCGCTCAGGAGATGGCCGAGCAACTGGTAGACATGGCCCGACTTGGTGCCGCGCCGCTCGATCTTGACGCCTTCCCCGGCAGCCACGAACGAGCAGTCGTGCCGCTCCTCGGCCAGCGCGAACAGCGATGACATCGGCACGCTGAGCGCCTGCGCGAGCGAATGGATCGAGGTCAGCGAGGCGGAAATCTGGCCATTCTCGATCTTGGAGAGCATGCCGGTCGACAGGCCCGCGCTCGACGCCAGGTCGGCGACCGACAAGTCCTGCTGGCGGCGCAATTGCCGGATGCGCAGGCCCAGCGCCTTTTCAAGCGCGCGCGGATCGTTGCTGGGGGCGCCTGAAACGGTTCGCACGGCTTCCACCACATCCTCGGGAACGGGCGGGACATCGACCACGTCGACGCCATCAGCCATATCGACTGGGCTGGTCTGGGTACTGTGGTCTTGCGCGGCGCGTCGGGGCATCGTGTTCTCCTGCGATTCCCTGATGGGGTGCAAAGTCCTCAAAGACAAGCCATGTCCCGAAAGCCATTTCCCGGAACCGATGTCCGGGCAACAGGTCAAGCCGGAACAGCCATAGTGCCCCGGTTCCCCCGCGCAGGCGCGAAGCGGCCGACAAACCGCAGCAAAGGCCGTTCGACCAGGCTGTGGGCCATGCAGCCCCCGGCCACCGCCAGAACGGCGACCCCGAAATAGGTCAGCACCGGATCGAGGCGCGCCAGCGCCGGCACACGGGCCGCCACGATGAAGCACAGCGAAATCACCGCCGAGTGCACGAGATAGAGACTGTACGACGCATCGCCCAGATAGCGCAGCCCCCGCCCGCACCACGGCGCCAGCAGGGCATCGGCCCGCGCCATGCCCGCGATCACGAGCGCGAAGGACAGGGCGATCAGCACCACCACCTCGTTGTTCGATCCATCAATGGGTTCGAGCCGGAAATCGGTCAGCGCCACGCTGAGCGCCAGTCCGCCCAGACCGAGCCCGATGGCCCCCAGCGCCGGCACCTGCCCGCTCATGCCCTGCCCCACCCCACTCTGGCCAAACCGCCGGTACAGCCAATAGGCCCCGCACCCGAGGAAGAAATGCGCATTCCACAACGTCCACAGCCGGAACGGATCGGCCAGACCAAACCGATAGCTGGCCGCCAGATAGACCAGCCAGACCGCAAAAACCCCGATTCCCAGAGCCCGATTCCAGATCAGTACGCCAAATGCGAGGTAGAACTTCACCTCGTAGAACAGCGTCCAGGCCACCAGCAGCGGCGGCAGCGGGGATTCCACGAAAGGCAGCAGAGTCACCGCCGAGAGGATATGGCCACTATCGTAGATGAAATCCGAATCCCCCAGCCCTGCAAGCGCTGCCGAGACATAGAGCAGCGAAAAGATCCAGTATGTCGGATAGATCCGCGCAAACCGCTTCCAGCAATAGCGCCCCAGCCGATCGGGCGCCCCGATGTCGCGGCGATGGGCAAAGCAGATGATGAAGCCGCTCAACACGAAGAACAGGCTGACCCCCATCCGCCCGACTTCGGCCCAGCGCCCGATGAAGGCCCCGAAATCGAAACCGCGCTGCCCTCCGATGATGTGGACATGGTAGAAAACCACCCCCAGGGCCGCAACCGCGCGAAGAACCTGAACGGTTACAAGCAATGGTTTGCCATTTTCCGCCATCGCCACCAAGTCCCCCCGGAAGTGATCCGATCAAAACAGCAAATCGAATCGAAAGATTCGTAAAATAACAGAATAAAGGGAAATCACGAACACGCCCCGACAAGCCACACAAGCGACAGCACAAAATCAATTCGCGCAGATCAACCCACGACAACAGCCACCGCTGTCAGAATTTCAGGCCTCTTTCAGAGCCCGACCCAAAAGTCGGGCGGCGGAGGTTTGGCGAGGGATTTTGGGTCACCACAAGAAGGCTGAGAGCCCAGCGATGCTGGAGGCATCG
>DQVI01000167.1 GCA_015661825.1 Novosphingobium capsulatum | reverse complement strand
CTTCCGATCTGGCGGGCCGTTGGCCGGTATGCGGGTGGCCCTGCTGGGCGAGGCGGTCGACGGGCCTCTGGCGCAATGGGTCGCGCAGGCAGGCGGTCGCATCGTGGCCGGTGTCGGGCGGACGACCACGATGCTGCTGGTGGCCACGAAGCACCCTTACGGACGCTTTGTCGAAGCCAGCCCGGCCTATCGCAAGGCGGAAGACCTGCGCGGGGCCGGTCGTGATATCGTCATCCTGACCGAGGCGGTCCTGCGCAAGCGGATCGGGGCGTTCTAGCGCTTCTTGCGCGCAATCGTGGCGGTGAAATCGGGGTCCTTGTTGGCCACCCAGTCGACGAACTTGCGGATCGCCGGATTGGCGAGCAGCCCGTCCACGTCCATGCCATAGCGCTGAAGCTCGGAATTGGTGAAATTCGTGATCAGCGTCTGCTGGCAGATGCCGTGCATGGGCACGACATCGCGGCCACCCCGGCTCTTGGGGGTGGGGTGATGCCACACGATGGTTGAACCGGTGGGGCGCCCGCAAAGCCAGCAGGGCACCGGCGCGGGTGCAGCCTCTTCCTCGTCGGGGAGGTCGTCGAAAGGATCACGTCGGGAATGCTTGCGGGCCATCAGGTCTGCCAATGAAGGGGGCGCCAGAAGCGGCGACCGCTGGCTTCATAGCGGGCCGATGGCCGGCTGCAAGTCAAACAGGCCGCAAGCGGAACGCAGCCCTCAATTGCTCCGGCGGTGCTTCCCGCCATAGTGCTTGCCGCAATACTTTTCGAGGTTTTCCATCTCGCGCGCGGCGGCCGTGGCGGCGGCGAGGTCGCAGGGCATGGTTTCAGCAGCCGAAATGCGCGCATCGACCCTTGCCTTGAGTTCTTCGATATCGGCGCGGCTGAACATGTTCTTCTCGCGCAGATAGCAGATCAGGCTTTGCAGGATGATGATCGCCTTTTCGCCGGAATCGATTTCGACACCTTCCATCGTCGTAATCCCTGTCCTGTTCCCTTGCCGGACTTGTTTCCAAGCCGTTCTTCGCGAGTCCACTGGCGGAACCCTGTACCTTCCGAAGGTTCTCCTTCCTGGCGCAAAAGACAAGGGAAACCTTCAGGGGGCAAGAGAACAGGCCGGATGACGACCGGATTTTCGAAACCGTCATCATGCCTTAAAACTCGCCCTCCAAAGCGGTGGCTTGAACGTCTTTTTATTGCGGAAACAAGCATGAAGCACCTGCCTTCGCGTCGCACTTTTCTTCAGGCCGTGGCTGGCGCGGCGGCAGCCGGCACGATGCCGCCGGCCATTGCCCGCGCGCTCAGCCTTCCGGCCAACCGCCGCACGGGCACGATCCGGGATGTCGAGCATGTGGTTGTTCTGATGCAGGAAAACCGCTCGTTCGATCATTACTACGGGACCATGCGCGGCGTGCGCGGGTTTGGCGATCCGCGCCCCCTGTTGCTGCGCAGCGGGGCTTCGGTGTTCCACCAGCCCACGCCCGATGGCAAGGGTGTCGTCCTGCCGTTCCATCTCGATGGCACGATCAGCAATGCCCAGGGCATGGCCAGCCTCGACCACAGCTGGAAGGGCGCTTTTGCGCAATGGGCCGAGTACGATAGCTGGATCAGGCACAAGACCCCCCAGACCATGGGCCACTTCGTGCGCGAGGATATTCCTTTCTATCACGCGCTGGCCGATGCCTTCACCATTGGCGACCAGTACTTCTGCTCGATCCACGGGCCGACCAACCCCAATCGCATGTTCCTGTTTTCGGGGACGAGCGGGCTGAGCGTGGGCGATGCGCGCGCGCAGGCGGTCGACAATGTCGATGATGGCAACTGGACGGCCGACATGGCCCGCGACAAGGCCGATTTCCCGGCGGTTTCCCGCTGGACGACATATGCCGAGCGTCTGGAGAATGCCGGGATCAGTTGGAAGCTCTATCAGGAATACGAGAACTTCGGCGACAATTCGCTGGCGTTTTTCGCGCAGTTCCGGGGGATCGACAAGGCATCCCCGCTCTATCGCCGGGGGCGGGCCTGGGTCGAGGGATCGAGCCTTGAAACCGCCGCGACCTCGCAGGCCGAGCATCTGGTTGCCGCCTTTGCCAGGGATGTTGCCGCCGACAGCCTGCCGCAAGTCTCGTGGATCGTCGCGCCCTATCGCTATTCCGAACATCCCGAAGCGACCCCGGCCTATGGCGAATCCCTGACCGCCCGGCTGGTCGAGGCGCTCGTGGCCAATCCCGCAGTCTGGGCCAAGACCGCGCTGATCATCAATTACGACGAGAACGACGGCTTCTTCGATCATATCCCCGGCCCCGTTCCGGCCATCGCGCGCGAACAGGGGCTCAGCACGGTCGACACGCGCGGCGAGGCCTATCAGGGCGAGCCGGTGGGGCTGGGCATTCGCGTGCCCTTGCTGGTGGTTTCGCCCTGGTCGCGCGGGGGATTCGTCAATTCGCAGGTGTTCGACCACACCTCGGTGATCCGCTTCCTCGAACAGCGCTTCGGGGTGATGGAGCCCAATATCAGCCCCTGGCGCCGTGCGGTGACCGGAGACCTGACCTCGATGTTCGACTTTGCCGATCCTGATGGGTCGGCGCTCCATGCCTTGCCCGTCATCGGCGATTATCGCGCGCGGGTGGCGGCACAGGCCAGCCTTGCTCATCCCGCGCCGCCTGCGCAACAGGCCTTGCCCCGGCAGGAACCGGGCCAGCGCCCGGCGCGGGCGCTGCCCTATCGGCTGGCGGTCGAGGAGAGCGGGCAAGGTGCGGACTGGCGCCTGACCTTCCGCAACGATGGTGCGCAAGGGGCGGTTTTTCAGGTCTACGACCGGAAAGGGGAGGCTGGCCCCTGGACTTATACCGTGGGCGCAGGCGGCCATCTGGACGACCGCCTGCCGGGGCTGGCGGAGGGCCCCTATCGGCTGGTTGTGCGCGGCCCCAATGGGTTCGTGCGCGAACTGGCGGGCGAGGAGGCGCCGGGCGGCGTGCGCGTAACGCTCGAAGAAGCCGGCGATGCGGTGATCGTCAGGCTCGCCAATGCCGGTGCGGCCCCGGTGCGGCTTTCGCTGCGGCGGCTGGCCTATGATGCCGGGTCGCTGGGCGAAGTCAGCCTCGCACCGGGCAAGACCCGCTCGGTGCGCGTCCCCATCGTCGAAAGCCATCACTGGTACGACCTGCTGGTCGAAGGACCGGACGGATTTGTGCGTCGCTTTGCCGGGCATGTCGAGACGGGCAAGACCAGCTGGTCCGATCCGGCCATGGGACAGCAGGTTTCTGTCTGACACGGTCTTTGGCAAACGATTGAGGGGGCTTGGCTCCGGGGCTATGAAGGCCCGATGAGCAAGGACGGAACCGACAGGACAGCACGCGACCTCGCCGCCGGATCGGGCGCGGTTCTGGGGGGGATGGTCATCCAGTTTCTGGGGGCCGCCCTTGCCAAGGGGCTGTTCGGGGTGATCGGGCCGCTCGGCATGGCCAGCTTGCGGCTGGTGTTTGCGGCCCTGGTCCTGATGCTGGCGCGGCGGGCGTGGCGACGCGTGCCCCCGCGTCCGGCATGGCCTGCGCTGGCGGTCTATGGCGTGGCGCTCGGGGTGATGAACCTGTCGATCTATCAGGCCTTTGCACGCATTCCCATCGCACTGGGGGCGGGTATCGAAACGCTCGGGCCGCTGGGCGTGGCGCTGTGGGCATCACGGCGGGGGCTCGATGTCGTGTGGTTTGCGGTCGGCTGTCTCGGGCTGGCGCTGCTCATGCCACTGGGCGGGCATGCGGGGGCTCCGGTCTCCCTGTCGGGGATGGCCTTTGCGCTGCTGGCGGGGGGCTGCTGGGCGCTCTATATTCTGGCCGGGCGGCAGGTGGCGCCGGTCATTGGCGGGGACGCGGTGGCTTGGGGGATGATGGTGGCGGCCTTGCCCGCGCTTCCGGTCGCCTTCCTGTCGGACGGGATCGCACTGCTGCATCCCCATATCCTTGCCCTCGGGCTGGGGGTGGCGCTGCTGTCGAGCGCCTTGCCCTATTCGCTGGAAATGGAAGCCATGCGGCGCCTGCCGACGAGTACGATGGGCATCCTGCTCAGCACTGCGCCGGCCATGGCCTGTCTGGTTGGCTATGTCGCGCTCGGAGAGAGGCTGGCGCCGCTTCAGGGGCTGGCGGTCGGCCTGTTCGTGGTCGCGGCGGTGGGCAGCATGGCGAGTGCCGCGCGGATCAGGCGCGCAACAGGGGACTGAGCGGATCGCCTTCGTGTTCGCGGATCGTCCAGATCCGTTGGCAAGGGGCCGCGCGTTCGTCCATGTTGCGGGCGTCCATGGCGCGGGTGGTCAGTTGCCCGCCTGAAAGACCGGGGGCCAGCGCGCGCCCTTCCTGCCACGGCAGGGTCGAGGCGGTGATCGTCCATTGGCCGTCATGCCGGACACCCAGCGAAATTTCGCAATCGAGCAGGGCACGGGTCGTGGCAATGTCGGGCGCGGCGCGGATCAGGTCTGCCAGACAGGCCCCGGCGGGCAGGGCTTCCTTGCGTCCACGGGCCATCATGAACAGGTTTCCGGCCCAGACCAGCAGGCCGGGGCGGTCGCCCTGCGCCTCGTGGAGCAGCAGGGCGCCGCAAGGGGTGCTCACCCCGCTGTCGTGATGCCAGTGTTCGAGATAGGGCAGGTCGCGCCCTTCCTCCTTCATCATGCCGTCTTCCAGCCAGAGGCGCCCGGCATCGGGCAGCGCGGCGGGCGGCTGGAAATCGATGGCCCGGTGCCATTCGAAGAACTGGCCTGCCGGGGCAAGCCTTCCGGCAAAGGCTTCCTGCCGGGCCATCCAGGCGATCTGCATGGTGTCGAGATCATCGAAGCCGGTGACACCGGCAAACGAAGGGCGGGCCTCCGGCTGGCGCAAGTCGGCATAGAGGCTCGGCCCTTGCAGCCAATGGACCCGCGTGGTGGTGTCGCGGCGGCCATCGGCCCAGGCCAGAAGGGAACGGCGCCAGAGGCCGGGCAGGGCATCCATGGTGATCATCAGATGCTTTTGCGCGCTATCCCGTGGTATTGCCAGACGTTGCTTGTCGATGGAGTCGCAAGCGTGCGGCGCGGGGAGATGCATTCATGGGTACCGGGTTCACTTCCATTCCGCTGGTCGACATTTCCGGGTTGCGCTCGGAGCGGGCGGAGGACCGGGCGCGGGTGGCCGGGGAACTGGCCCGCGCCGCGCGCGAGGTCGGCTTTCTCTATGTGACCGGTCATGGTGTTTCCGAGGCCCTGTTCGAGGGGGTGCGCGCGATGGCCGAGCGCTTCTTTGCCCAGCCCCTCGAAGCCAAGATGGATGTCTACATCGGGCGCTCGACCAACCATCGCGGCTATGTGCCCGAGGGTGAGGAAGTGTTTCAGGGGGCCAGCAAGGACCGCAAGGAAGCCTACGACCTCTCGATCGACCTTGCGCCCGACGATCCGGCCTGCCGCGATGGCCATGTCCTCCTCGGGCCCAACCAGTGGCCCGACCTGCCCGGATTTCGCGAGGCGGTTCAGGCTTACTATGATGCCACGTTCGCGGTGGGGCGCCTGCTCCTGCGCGGCTTTGCCCAGGCCATGGGCGAGGCGCCCGACCATTTCGAGGATGTTCTTTCCTGTCCGCCCAGCCAGTTGCGGCTGATCCACTATCCTTACGATCCGCTCGCGGTCGATGTCGTGGGGATCGGGGCCCATACCGACTACGAGATGTTCACCCTGCTTCATGCCACCAGCCCCGGCCTTGAAGTGCTGAACGGGGAAGGGCAGTGGATCGACGCGCCGCCGGTGCCGGGGGCCTATGTCGTCAATGTCGGCGACATGCTCGAAATCCTCACCAACGGGGCCTTCGTGGCCACCTCGCACCGCGTGCGCAAGGTCAGTGCCGAGCGTTATTCGTTTCCGCTGTTCTTCTGCCTCGACCACGACACCCGGATCGAGCCGCTGCCCCGTTTCGTGACCCCGGAAAATCCGGCGCGGGCGGGCCTTGTGGCGGGCGAGCATCTCTATGCCCAGACCATGCAGACCTTCACGTATCTCAAGGAACGCCTCGCGCAAGGACAGATCGCGCTGCCCGAGGCGGCGCGCGCGCTGTCCTCGTTCGGGCAGGAGGCCCGCTACAAGGCTGTATCCGTCTGATTTTCGGAACATGTTTCAGCCGTGAGGCAGGTGGCGCAGGGGCTGATCCGACTGGTGGCATGGAAAACTTGACACATCGGCCATTTTTTGGACTAATCATGCCGGTCTGCGTGATCAGATGGGCAGGGCAGCGTGCTTGCACGCGATTCTCCGTGGATTGATGTCGCGCAATAAAAACGGAATTTTTGGCCGCTAAGGCATGATCTTGCGCTGGTGGAGCGGGAACCCATATGGTGATGCAGATGCGTGATGCGGTTCTGGCCGCCAATTGGGCCGGGGCCAATCGGGGCGGGGCCAATTTGGGCGGGGTTGTCGGGTGAAGCGGTCTGCTCTGATCGCTCTCGCGCTCGTTTGCGCCGGGGGGGCCGTGGCCGGTGGCCTTGCATGGCGCCACTATGTCCAGGCCGACAGGTTGCCCGACTGGGTCGTGCGCAGCAATGGCCGGATCGAGATGACGCGAACCGACATCGCGGTCAAATATCCCGGCAGGCTGGTCTCGCTTCTCGTCCATGAGGGCGATGTGGTGCAGGCCGGGCAAGTCATTGCCCAGCAGGACGACGCCGATGCGCTGGCCCAACTCGAAGGCGCCCGCGCGGCACGCGAAAGGGCGCAGGGCGGGCTCGAACGGGCGCAAGGCGAACAGGCGGCGCACCGCAGCCAGGCCGATCTCGCCCGGCTCGACTGGACGCAGACCGCCGGGCTTCATGATCGTGCGCTGGTTTCCGATGTCGAGTTGCGCCAGCGCCGTCTGGCTCTCTCGGGGGCGAGCGAAAGCGTGAGCGCGGCAGGCGGCGCCGTGGGCGAGGCGCGCGGCGCCATTGCCCAGGCCGATGCCCAGATCCGGCAGGTCTCCAACGTGCTCAACGATTTGCGCATCCGTGCGCCGGGGCCGGGGCGGGTCGAGTACCGGATCGTCGAGCCGGGCACGATGATGGCGCCGGGCGGGCGGCTGGTCTCGGTTGTCAATCCCGAGGACGTGACGCTCACGATCTTCCTGCCCGCAGCGGCAGCCTCGCGCATTCGCTTGGGCGACGAGGCGCGGATCGTGCCACAGGGCTTTGCCACGGCGCTGCCCGCGCGGGTCAGCTTCGTGGCCAGCGACGCACAGTTTACGCCCAAGTTCGTTGAAACCGCCAACGAGCGGGACACGCTGTCCTATCGCGTCAAGCTCCAGATCCCTGCCGATGTCGCGCGCCGCTATGCCGGGCAGCTCAAGGCCGGGATGACCGCCGATGGCTATGTCCGCACCGAGCAGGGCCATGCCTGGCCCGACCTGACGAAGCTCGCTCCGGTGAAATCAGGCGCATGACGGCTTCGGGGAACGCCACGCACACCTCGATCAGCGTTGAAGGCGTTTCCCATCGCTATGGGGCGGTTCTGGCGCTCGACGGGATCAGCCTCGACCTGCCACGCGGCGGCGCGGTGGCGCTGGTCGGGCCCGACGGGGTGGGCAAATCGACGTTGCTGGGCCTGATCGCCGGGGTCAAGCGGCTTCAGGAAGGCCGCTTGCAGGTGCTGGGCACCGATCTGGCCGACAGCGACACCGCGCAGCGTTCGGCCTTTCTCGCGCGGGTGGCCTATATGCCCCAGGGGTTGGGGCGCAATCTCTATCCCACGCTCTCGGTGGCCGAGAACATCGACTTTTTCGGGCGGCTGTTCGGCCTCGACGCGGCCCAGCGCGCGGCCCATCAGGCCCGCCTGCTCGACGCGACGGGCCTCGCCCCGTTCCCCGATCGCCCGGCGGGCAAGCTTTCGGGCGGCATGAAGCAGAAGCTGGGCCTGTGCTGCGCGCTCGTCCACGACCCCGACCTCCTGATCCTCGACGAGCCGACCACGGGCGTCGACCCGCTCTCGCGGCGCCAGTTCTGGGATCTGGTCGACGCCATGCGCGCCGAACGGCCCGAAATGACCGTGCTGGTCTCGACCGCCTACATGGAAGAGGCCGAGCGCTTCGCCTACCTCGTGGCGATGGATGCCGGGCGGATCATCGCGCAAGGGGCCACGGCCGATATCCTGCGCGAGACAGGGGCAAGCAATCTCGAACAGGCCTATATCAGCCTGCTGCCCCCCGAAAAGCGCCCGGCCACCGACTTGCCCGATCCCGGTCCATGGCAGGACACTGGCGAGGCACCGGCCATCGAGGCCCAGCACCTGAGCCGGCGGTTCGGCAATTTCGTCGCGGTCGACGATGTGAGCTTCCGCATCGGCAAGGGCGAGATATTCGGCTTTCTCGGCTCGAACGGCTGCGGCAAGACGACGACGATGAAGATGCTGACGGGCCTGCTCGACGCGACGAGCGGCACGGCCAGCCTGTTCGGGCGCCCGATTGCGCCGGGCGACATGAAGACGCGCATGCGCGTGGGCTACATGTCGCAGGCCTTTTCGCTCTATGAAGAGCTGACGCTGCGCCAGAACCTGATGCTCCATGCGCGGCTCTATCAGGTGCCTGCCGCGCAGGCGGGGGCGCTGGTCGACGAGGCGCTGCACCAGTTCGCCCTTGTCGACCATGCCGATGCCGTGCCCGCCTCGCTGCCGCTGGGCATTCGCCAGCGCCTGCAACTGGCCGCCGCCTGCCTCCATGGCCCTGAAATCCTTATCCTCGACGAGCCAACCTCGGGCGTCGACCCGGCGGCGCGCGACATGTTCTGGGGCCATCTCCTGCGCCTCTCGCGCGAGGAGCGGGTGACGATCTTCGTCTCGACCCATTTCATGAACGAGGCGGAACGCTGCGACCGTATCTCGCTGATGCATCGCGGGCGCGTGCTGGCTGTCGGCACGCCCGAAGGGCTGACCCGCGATCATGGCGCGCAGCGGCTTGAGGACGCGTTCATCACCGTGCTGGAGGCGCAAGCCGATCCGGCGCCTGCTGCACCGGCCCATTCTGTCGACCATGCGCGTGGCGAGGCCGCGCCGGTCGTGACCGGCGGCGGGATTACGGGCTGGCTGGAGCGCTGGTTCGCCTTTGCCTGGGCCTTTGCCCGACGCGAGGCCATCGAACTCGCGCGCGACAAGGTGCGCCTCGCCTTTGCGCTGGCCGGGCCGCTGGTCCTGCTGTGCGTGTGCGCCTATTCGATCTCGTTCGACGTGCAGGGCGTGCGCATGGCCGTGCTCGACCACGACCAGAGCGGGGCGAGCCGCGATCTCGTCCGCCGTTTCGAGGGAACCCGCTATTTCACCCTGGTCGCTCCGGTTGAGGGGGAGGAGGCCGCGCGCGAACGCCTGCGCGAGGGCAAGACACAGATGGTGCTCGACATTCCGCCCGATTTCGGGCGTGATCTGGCCAGCGGTCGCCATCCGCAAGTGGGCGTGCTGATCGACGGGGCGAGCCCGTTTCCCGCGTCGAATATCCGCGCCTACGCCGACGGGGTCGTGCTGGCCTATCAAGCACAGATGCTCGCGGCCTCGCCGCTGGTTGCGGCCGGGGGCCTGACGATGCCCGCCAGCATCGAGCCGCGTTTCATCTACAATCAGGATTTCCGCAGCATCTATGCGATCACGCCGGGCGTGCTGATGCTCACGATGATCCTGATCCCGGCCATGCTGACGGCACTGGGTATCGTGCGCGAGAAGGAGATCGGCTCGATCACCAATCTCCACGCTTCGCCCGCAGGCACGGGGGCCTTCCTGATCGGCAAGCAGGCGCCCTATGCGGGGCTGGCCATGATCAGCTATGTCAGTCTGGTGACGACGATCATCCTCGTGCTGGGGGTGCCGCTCAAGGGGTCGCTGGTCGCGCTCACGGTGGGGGCCGCGCTCTTTGTGCTGGCCTCGACGGGGCTGGGCATGCTGATCTCCACACTGGTGCGCAGCCAGGTTGCGGCGATCTTTGCGACCGCGCTGATCTGCCTCGTGCCCTCCGTCAACTTTTCGGGCCTGCTCTATCCGGTCTCCACGCTCGTTGGCGGCAGCTATTGGGTCGGCGTCGGGTTCCCGTCCTCGTGGTTCCAGATCGTGAGCCTTGGCACATTCACCAAGGGGCTGGGCATGGACAGCTTTGCGCAAGCCTATCTGGCGCTGGGCGGGTTTGGCCTCGCCTTCATCACCGCCGCGCGGTTCATGCTGGGGAAGCAGGAGGCATGAAGCGCTGGCTGATCAATGTCTGGTTGCTGGGCGCCAAGGAACTGCGCAGCGTGATGAAGGACACGACCCTGCTCGTGCTGATCGTCTTTGCCTTCACGGCGGCGGTCCTGATCGTGTCCAAGGGGGTCAAGGCCGAAGTGTCGAATGCGACCGTGGCCCTGATCGACGATGATCACAGCGAGTTGTCGCGGCGCCTTGCCGATGCGATCCGCCCGCCCTATTTCCAGACCCCCGTGGCCATTTCGCGGGCCGATGTGGCAGGCTCGATGGATCAGGGGCGCACGATCTTCGTGATCGAGATTCCCCCGCGTTTTCAGGCCGATGTCCTGGCCGGGCGCAGTCCGTCGGTGCAGATCCTCGTCGATGCCACGGCAATGACGCAGGCCGGGCTGGGCGCGTCCTATTTCCAGCAGATCTTCGCCACCGAAGTGCTCGATTTTCTCCATCAGAACGGGATCATCGCCAGCCTGCCGTTCTCGGTGACGAGCCAGACGCTCTACAACCCCAACTCGCAATCGGCATGGTACACCGCCGTCATGCAGATCGTGACCAATGTCACCGTGCTCTCGATCATTTTGGTCGGCGCGGCGGTGATCCGCGAGCGCGAACACGGCACCATCGAGCATCTTCTGGTCATGCCGGTCAGGGCCAGCGAGATCGCCTTTGCCAAGATCCTCGCCAATGGCCTGATCATTCTGGTCGTCGCCATGGCCTCGCTGTGGTTCGTGGTCCACGGGGCGCTGGGGGTGCCGCTGGCCGGATCGCTGCTGCTGTTTGCCGGGGCGATGATGCTCTATCTGTTCTCGGTGACGGCGCTAGGCATGTGGATGGCCACGATGGCCCCCAGCATGCCCCAGTTCGGGCTGTTCGCGGTGCCGGTCTACGCCATTGCCTACCTGCTCTCGGGCGCGGCCACCCCGCTCCAGAGCATGCCGGTGCCGGTTCAGACGATTGCCCGCCTGCTGCCCACGACCCGTTTCGTCAGCCTGTCGCAGGCCGTGCTCTATCGCGGCGCGGGCCTGCATACGGTCTTGCCCGAACTGGTGATGATCTGTGGCTGGGGCACGGCTTTCGTGATTCTGGCCGTTCAACGTTTCCGCACGATGCTGGCCCGGCAAGGGTGACCCCAGGGATGACCTCAGGGATAGATATGGCTCTTCGACACGCCGCCCCGCTTTCGCTTCCCTGCCGTTCGGCCATGAGCATGGCACCGGCCACGCTGGTTCTGGCGCTGGCAGCTTGCGCCGCCCCGCCGCCCTCCCGGCCAGCGCCCGCCGCGCAAGTTGTG
>DQVI01000239.1 GCA_015661825.1 Novosphingobium capsulatum | reverse complement strand
GGCCCCCGTACCGCGCCTGCTGGTCAGCCGCTCGCGCCCCGCGCGCGAGGCGGTCACCGTGGCACAGGTTCTGGGCGGCGAGCTGGTGCCGATGGGCAGCGCCGGGGCCAAGGCCATGGCCGTCGTGCGCGGCGAGGCGGAAATCTACCTTCATTCGGGCGGCCAGTACGAATGGGATAATTGCGCGCCCGTGGCCGTGGCGGCGGGGGCGGGCTTGCATGTCTCGCGCATCGACGGTTCGCCGCTGGTCTACAACAATGCCGACACCTGGCTGCCCGACCTGCTGATCTGCCGCCCGCAATGGGCGCAACGCGTGCTTGAGGAAGTTGCCAGAATCGGCAATTGATGCGCTGCAACATTTTTTTGCGGCATCTTTTCGAGGGCATGATGATTGATCCCAGGCATTTCCGTACCGTTCTTGGCGCCTATCCGACCGGTGTCTGCGTGATCACCTCGGTCGATGCCCAGGGCGCGCGCACCGGGCTGGTGGTGGGCTCGTTCACCTCGATTTCGCTCGATCCGCCGCTCGTCGGCTTCTTCCCCGACAAGCGCTCGTCCTCGTGGCCGCGCATTGCCGCCACGGGCCGCTTCTGCGTCAACGTGCTGGGCGCCGACCAGCTCGACTTGTGCCGCCACTTTGCCTCGCGCGCCGACGACAAGTTTGCCGAACTGGCCCATGGCCACAGCCCCTCGGGATTGCCCCTGCTCGACAATGCGCTGGCCTGGATCGATTGTTCGATCGAGCGCGTGGACGACGTGGGCGATCATTTTCTGGTGGTGGGCGCGGTCGAGGCGATGGATGCCCGGATGGAGGGCACCCCGCTGCTGTTCTTTCGCGGGCAGTATCACGATGCGGTGGAAATCGCGCAAGGCGTCTGACTTGGAGTATCTGTCCGGCAGCATCCGCCCGACAGCATCCGCCCGACAGCATCCACGGGGCGCGCACCTTGTTTTCGCCCAATAGAAATGTCTGGGTTTTCTGGAAATTTCTGTCCGGTTGACTTCGGTCAAAGCCGGGCCGCCGACAAGAGGCTAGAGCGGTACTCGCCCGGAGGGGACAGGTTCTCTTGACCCGGAACCCTGTTCGTTTCGCGTGATTTCTCCCCAACTCGGGCGGCCAGCCTCGCGGCGCCGCCCCCCTTTTTCAGGGGGGTGGGACATTCTGTCGCCCCGTATCCGTGCAAGTTGCGATTGTGGCAGGGCGGACATGGTGCTAATTGATAGCTCATGTCTTCTTGTGAAACCTGCGTTGTACGCAATCGCGCCATTTGCGCGGGCCTCGACAATCAGGAAATTCTTGCGCTCAATGCACTCGGGCGACGGCGCAGTGTGTCTGCCGGTGAGCCGCTCATCTGGGAGGATGACGATTCCCTGCTGGTCGCCAATGTGATCGAGGGCGTCCTCAAGCTCACTTCGAGCACCGAGGACGGGCGCGAGCAGATCGTGGGTGTGGCCTATCCGTCCGATTTCATTGGCCGTCCTTTCGGGCAGACCAGCAAGGCGAGCGTGGTTGCGCTGACCGATGCACGCGTCTGCGTGTTCTCGCGCAACGATTTCGACCGTTTCGCGCGCAGCCATCCCGAACTCGAACACAAGCTGCTCGAACGCACGCTGGCCGAACTCGACCGTACGCGCTCGTGGATGATGCTGCTGGGCCGCAAGACCGCGCCCGAGAAGATCGCCACCTTCCTGCTCGAAATGTCGGACCGTCTGGCCGAATCCGGCCATACCCCGATCACGCGTGGCCCGGCCACGCGCTTCACGCTGCCTTTCTCGCGCCAGCAGGTGGCCGACGTGCTGGGCCTCACCATCGAGACCGTCAGCCGCCAGTTCACCAAGCTGAAGAACGAGGGCGTGATCGATCTCCCCGCGCGCCGCGATGTCGAAATCCTCGACCGTCCGGCGCTGCTGGCTCTGGCTGGCTGACCAGGGGGCGGCCCTCTCCGTTTCATGGAAGCGCCCCGGATCAAGTCCGGGGCGACGTAACCGGGCATACCGATTGGGGTTAGCCGGATTGGGGTGAGGGGCCTTGTTGCCCTGCCGCGATCAAGGCCGGCAAACCCGGAGCCGGGCAATCAAAAAGCCACGCATCGTCGCCCCGGACTTGATCCGGGGCCCTCCACTGGCCGTCAGGACCAGTCCATCAGGGCTGTCTGGTCAGGCAAGGAGCCTGTGCCCTCTCGCTCAAAGCGCACAAACAACCAACAGGCGGGCCAAACCAGGGGATCCCAGACCCTGGCTTGACCCGCCTGAAGCCTGCCACACGACGGATGCGGCGGGCTTGTCCGGTCAGAGCGGTTGCGATCCGACTGCTTCGGACCACCGCTCCAGATTTTGTTGTGCCCCTGTCCCCAAGGCGCCGGGTGTTTCCACCCGGCTTGGGAACGCGTGGGGCGTCTGTCAGAAGCGGAAGGCCAGACCGGCGCTCAGCACCCACGGATCGAGGGTGTGGTGCGTGGTCAGGGCTTCGGTGCCGTTGGCGGTGTAGAAGTGGGCAGTGGTGTCGACCCAGTACTTCTTGGCGTCGAGCGAGAAGCTCAGGCCCTGCTTGTTGAGCGGGATGTCGATACCGGCCTGAACCACGCCACCGGCGTTGTTGTTCATGTGGACACGGGTGGCACCCAGAGCCTGGGCCGTCGCGCCAGCGCGTTCGTCGATGTAGAAGAACCACGCACCACCGGCACCGATATAGGGCTTGAGGCCGAAGGGCAGGTTGAAGTGATACTTCGCGGTCAGCGTCGCGGGCAGGATCATCACGTGGTCGACCAGCGCGGCACCAGCCAGCGCGCCGGTGCCGGTCACGTGGTGCGAGGTGAAGCAGCAGATCGTTTCGACCGAGATGTTCGGCTTGATGAAGTATTCGACCGCCAGGGTGGGCGTCGCCGTGTTGTTGTTGACGTCGGTCTGCGAACCGGCGGGCAGACCGATCAGGTCCTTGCGGACTTCGGTGATCTTGCCCTTCGCCAGAACGGCGGTGTAGAACAGCTTCACCTGCCACTTGCCGGGACGGGCCGGGACGGCGTGGGTGGAGTCGACAGCAGCGGTTTCCGCCGGGACAGCCGCAGCTTCCGCAGTGGCGGGGGCATCGCTGGCCAGAGCAGCATCAGAGGCCGTGTCGGCCATCGCGGGGGCTGCAAACGCCAGGGCCAGAGCCGCAGCACCAAGAGCGTTGCCAAGAACCTTCTTCATTAGATCTTCCTCGCCAATTCAGGCCTGGGACTATCCGGGCCTAGCCTCATCGGGCACCGCCCAGGCGGCCTGCCCCTCGCAGGCACCGTCCCCTCCGGCGTTGAAGTCGTAATGGGGCCCAGTGCGATTCGCTTCATTGACGCAACGCAAAATTGAAACATCCGGCGTCAGACTTTGGACCAATAGGGTCACCAGTCGGGTTATTTGACTCGCATCAATGCAGTCTATTCCTTAATATTGCACTGCGAAATGCTTGGAGTATTTTAAGACCCGAAGATCTCGTCGGCGACTTAAAAACACATAAAAACAAGTATCTGGAGTGATTTTTGATCCGATTTCGCCGGGTCTGCGATTGCTTTGGTAACGACATGGAAGGGAAGGGTCCATGGAACAGGTTCTCGTGCGCGCCGGGCTTTGGTTCGGCGCGCTTATCTTGGCGGTGGTCGCCTGCGCGATGGCGCTCGACCGTGGCTATGCGATTCACATGGCGATCTGCGCATTGGCGGCAGGGCTCGCATTGTGGTTTACAATCAGTGGCAAGAGCGTCGATGCAGCGGTTCGGGGCATGCTGCGGATGCCCGATCAGGGGCGCTATGACGACGACCCGATCCGCTGGGCGGTCATCGCCACGGTGTTCTGGGGGATCGCCGGGTTTTCCGCCGGGCTGTGGATCGCCCTGGAGTTGACCTGGCCCCAGCTCAATTTCGGGCTGGAATGGATCAACTTTGGCCGCCTGCGCCCGCTGCACACTTCGGCGGTTATTTTTGCGTTCGGCGGCAATGCCCTGATCGGGACCTCGCTCTATGTCGTGCAGCGCACCTGCCGCGCGCGGCTGGCCTTTCCCGGCCTCGCACGCTTCGTGTTCTGGGGCTATCAGCTGTTCATCGTGCTGGCGGCGACCGGCTACCTGCTCGGGATCACCCAGGGTAAGGAATATGCCGAACCGGAATGGTACGTGGACCTCTGGCTGACCATCGTCTGGGTGGCCTATCTGGCGGTCTTTGTCGGCACCATCGTCAAGCGCAGCGAGCCGCATATCTACGTGGCGAACTGGTTCTACCTCTCGTTCATCCTGACCGTGGCGATGCTCCACATCGTCAACAACCTGAACATTCCGGTCAGCGTGTTCGGCTCGCACTCGGTGCCGGTCTTTGCCGGTGTGCAGGGCGCGCTCGTGCAGTGGTGGTATGGCCATAACGCGGTGGGCTTCTTCCTGACCGCGGGCTTCCTGGGGATGATGTACTACTTCGTGCCCAAGCAGGCCGAGCGGCCGATCTATTCCTACCGCCTGTCGATCATCCACTTCTGGGCGCTGATCTTCCTCTATATCTGGGCCGGTCCCCACCACCTTCACTATACCGCGCTGCCCGACTGGGCGCAGACGCTGGGCATGGTGTTCTCGGTCATGCTGTGGATGCCCAGTTGGGGCGGCATGATCAACGGGCTGATGACGCTCAACGGCGCCTGGGACAAGATTCGCACCGATCCGATCATGCGCATGCTGGTGATGAGCCTCGCGTTCTATGGCATGAGCACGTTCGAGGGCCCGATGATGAGCATCAAGTTCGTCAACTCGCTCTCGCACTATACCGACTGGACCATCGGCCACGTTCACTCGGGCGCGCTGGGCTGGAACGGCATGGTGACCTTCGGGGCGCTTTACTATCTCGTCCCGCGCCTGTGGGGCCGCAAGCGGCTCTATTCGCTGCGCATGGTCAACTGGCACTTCTGGTGCGCGACGCTGGGCATCGTGTTCTATGCCGCCTCGATGTGGGTGGCGGGCATCACGCAAGGCCTGATGTGGCGCGAATACGGGCCCGACGGCTATCTGGTGAACAGCTTTGCCGAAACGGTCGCCGCGCTCCACCCGATGTATGCCCTGCGTGCCTTTGGCGGGCTGCTCTACCTGACGGGCGGGGTGATCATGGTGATCAACGTGGTGCGCACCATCCGGGGCGACCTGCGCGAGGAAGCACCGATGACCGACGCCGCCTTCGATCCTGAAAAGGATCGTCCGATCCTGGCCCAGCCGGCCTGATCCCGCAGCGAAGAGACAGGAACCCAAGACATGTCCAGCATTGTCGAGCGTCACAAGACGCTGGAGCGCAATGTCACCCTGCTGGCGATCTTCGCCTTCGTTGCGGTGACGATCGGCGGGATCGTGGAAATCGCCCCGCTGTTCTGGATCGACAACACGGTCGAGAAGGTGGAGGGGATGCGTCCCTATACCCCGCTCGAACAGGCCGGGCGCGACATCTATGTCCGCGAGGGCTGCTATGTGTGCCACAGCCAGATGATCCGTCCGTTCCGCGACGAGACCGAACGCTATGGCCACTACAGCCTCGCGGCCGAATCGATGTACGATCACCCGTTCCAGTGGGGCTCGAAGCGCACCGGGCCCGATCTGGCCCGCGTGGGTGGCAAGTATTCGGATGAATGGCACGTCCAGCACCTGAAGGACCCGCGTTCGGTCGTGCCTGAATCGATCATGCCGACCTACCAGTTCCTCGCCGGGCGCAAGCTGGAGGCGGGGAACATGACCACCGAACTCCAGACCCTGCACACCACCGGCGTGCCCTACACGCCCGAGCAGATGGCCAAGGCCAACGCGGACCTGCTCGCCCAGGCCGACCCGGACAACGCGGGCGATTTCGCCACGCGCTGGCCGACCGCGCAAGTGCGTGACTACGACGGCGATCCCAAGACCGTGACCGAGATGGACGCACTTGTCGCCTATCTCCAGATGCTCGGCACGCTCGTCAACGTGAACGCCCCTGCCGCGCAGGAGCAATCGGGGGAGAAGGGCCAGTGAGCACCTACGACTTCCTGCGTCATTTTGCCGACAGCTGGGCGCTCGTGGTCATGGCCGCGATCTTCCTGGGCCTGTGCATCTGGCCGTTCCGCCGCGGGGGCAAGGCCTCCGGTCAGGAAGCGGCCGCTTCGATCTTCACGGAGGATCACGATGGCTGACAAGCATATCGATGAGGCAACCGGCGTTGAAACCGTCGGCCACGAATGGGATGGCATCGAGGAACTGAACAATCCGCTGCCGCGCTGGTGGTTGTGGTCGTTCTATGCCTGCATCGCCTTCGCGGTCGGCTATGCGGTGGCCTATCCGGCGCTGCCGGGGTTGCATTCGGCAACGCCGGGCGTGCTGGGCTGGAGCAGCCGTGGCGCGCTCGCCAAGGATCTGAAGGAAGCCGAGGCGGCGCGCGCGCAAGTGCGGGCGGCTATCGCGGCGACCCCGATCGAGCAACTGGGCAACGATCCCAAACTGCTGCGCGCGGCCATCGAGGGCGGGGCGGCGGCCTTCAAGCAGAACTGCGTACAGTGCCACGGCGCGGGCGCGGCTGGCTCGAAGGGCTATCCCAACCTCAACGACGACGACTGGCTGTGGGGCGGCGACATCGCCACCATCCACCAGACGCTCGAACACGGCGTGCGCTATCCGGGCGACGAGGAAACCCGGATGAGCCAGATGCCCGCCTTCGGGCGCGACGGCATCCTGACCCCGGCGCAAGTGCAGGATGTGGTCAGCCATGTCCGCGTGATCAGCGGCCAGGAAAAGCCCAGCGCCTCCTCGACGCGTGGCGCGCAGATCTTTGCGGACAACTGCGCGGCCTGCCATGGCGAGAGCGGCGAGGGCAACCGGGCGGTGGGCGCACCGCGTCTGTCCGACCACATCTGGCTCTATGGTGGTGATCGCGCCACGCTCACCCAGACCGTCACCAATGCCCGCCAGGGGGTGATGCCGGCATGGGGGCAGCGGCTCGATCCGGTCACTGTCAAGATGCTGGCGGCCTATGTCCATTCGCGCGGGGGCGGTGAAGCCCTTCCCGAACAGGCCGCCGCCGAGCCGTCTGACAACCAGCAGCCCGCACCTTAACAGCAGAAAAGCGAAAGCATCATGTCCAGCGATCCCAAGCTCAAGCTGGTCCCTGCCAGCGCCTCGCCCTCGGGGGAGTCCCCGGAGGCCCCGCTCTATGCCAGGCGCGAGCCGGTCTGCCCGAGCAAGGTTGAAGGACGCTTTCGCCGGTTCAAGTGGGCGGTCATGGCCTTTTGCCTGATCGTCTACTGGGGCACGCCCTGGGTCCGCTGGGATCGCGGACCCTGGGCGCCCCATCAGGCGGTGCTGGTCGATCTGGCCCATCGCCGCTTCTACATGTTCGGCATCGAGATCTGGCCGCACGAGTTCTATTTCGTGGCGGGCCTGCTGATCATGGCCGGGATCGGCCTGTTTCTGGTGACGAGCGCGGTGGGGCGGGCCTGGTGCGGCTATGCCTGTCCGCAGACGGTCTGGACCGACCTGTTCCAGCATGTCGACCGGCTGGTGGAGGGCGACCGCAATGCCCAGCTGGCCCTTGCGCGCGGGCCGTGGACGGCGAAAAAATGGGCCAAGCGGCTGACCAAGTGGGCCATTTTCCTCGCCATCAGTTTTGCCACGGGCGGCGCGTGGATCTTCTATTTCGAGGATGCGCCGACACTCAATCACGAATTCTGGACGGGGCAGGCCCCTGTCGTGGCTTATGCGACCGTTGCCGTGCTGACCTTCACGACCTTCTGGCTCGGCGGGTTCATGCGCGAGCAAGTCTGCGTCTACATGTGCCCCTGGCCGCGCATCCAGTCGGCCATGCTCGACGAAAAGTCGCTGATCGTCACCTACAAGGACTGGCGCGGGGAACCGCGCGGCTCGCTCAAGCAGGCCCAGCGCCTGCCCGGTGCCGTGGGGGATTGCATCGATTGCAAGCAGTGCGTGGCGGTCTGCCCGACGGGCATCGACATTCGCGAGGGCGCGCAGATCGGCTGCATCACCTGCGGGCTGTGCATCGATGCCTGCGACCGGGTGATGGGGCAGGTGGGCCGGGAACGCGGGCTGATCGACTATTGCACGCTGGAGGATGCCGAGCAGGAACGCGCGGGCGCTGCGCCCCGGCGCCTGCTCCATGCCATCCTGCGTCCGCGCACGCTGGTCTATCTGGGCGTGTGGAGCGCCATCGGGCTGGGCCTGCTGTTCATGCTGGGCGAGCGCAGCCGTCTCGACCTTTCGGTCGCGCGTGACCGCAACCCGGAATTTGTCCAGTTGTCCGACGGATCGGTGCGCGACGGGTTCACCATCAAGCTGCGCAACATGGAAGGCCGCCCGCGCGCAACGCGGCTGAGCCTCGACGGCCTGCCCGAAGGGCGCATCTATACCGACGAGATGGAAGCCTCGGCCGCGCGCACGTCGCTGGCGTTCACCGTGCCGGCGGACACCACGGAGCGCCTGCGCGTCTATGTCGTGGTGCCCGAGAAGGCCGCCCGTCCGCAATCGTTTGCCTTCCGGCTGGAAGCGCAGGCCGCAGACGGACAGGAGGCTGCGGGCGACCGCGTGAAGACCGAATTTGCCGCTCCGGCCGCAGCCTTGACCCCGGTGGATGGCGCCCCGCAATGATGCCCCTCATGATCCCGCAGGCAGGAGCCGCAGGCCGATGACCCAGTCTGTTGAAGGCCATTCCACGCATGGTTCCATCGCGCGCAGGCGCCCGCCGCGCGCGTTTACCGGACGGCACATGGCGGTCATTCTGGTCACGTTCTTTGGCGTGGTGATCGCGGTCAATGTGCTGATGGCGCGGCTGGCCAGTGCGACGTTCGGCGGGACGGTGGTCGAGAATTCCTATGTCGCCAGCCAGCATTTCAACGGCTGGCTCGACGAGGCACGCGCGCAACGCAAGCTGGGCTGGAAGGGCGCCCTCGCGCGCGGAAGCGATGGCGGGCTGGAGGCGGTACTGTCTGACGCGCAAGGGCGCGCGCTCGAAGGGGCGCGCGTGACGGCGCTGGCCGAGCATCCGCTGGGCCTGCGCGACGATATCGCGGTCACGCTCCATGCGGTGGGGGCCGGGCGTTATGAGGCAAGGCTGCCTGCCGGACGCTGGCGGATCAAGCTGACGGTGCGCCATGGCGGCGCGCTCTGGCGCATGGTCGGAGATGTCGCATGAGCCGGGTGGCAAGTCTGGAGCCGGGCGCAGGCGGGGGCGGGGCTGAAACTGGCGCGCCGGTGCAGACCGCGCTGTCGGTGCCGGGCATGCATTGCGCGGGTTGCATGGGCAAAGTCGAGCGGGCGCTTGCCGCCGTGCCGGGGGTAGAGGCCGCCCGCGCCAACCTGACCGCGCGCAGCGTGGGGGTCGTCCACGATCCGCAGGTCGGCGTGCCCGCGCTGGTCGAGGCGCTGGCCGGGGCCGGATTTGCCGCCCAGCCCCGTGCGAGCGTGACCGATCAGGCTCCTTCGGCGGTACGGCCCCTGCTCGCGCCGCTGGCCGTGGCGGGCTTTGCCTGCATGAATGTCATGCTGCTGTCGGTCAGCGTGTGGTCGGGGGCAGGGGGCGCCACGCGCGACCTGTTTCACTGGCTTTCCGCGCTGATCGGGGTTCCGGCCATCGTTTATGCCGGGCGTCCGTTCTTCGCTTCGGCGTGGAGCGCGCTGCGGCGCGGGCGGACCAACATGGACGTGCCGATCTCCATCGGGGTCACGCTGGCGACCGCGCTCTCGTTCTATGAAACGGTGACCCACGGGGCGGAGGCCTGGTTCGACGGCACCCTCATGCTGCTGCTGTTCCTGCTGGCGGGCCGCGCGCTCGACGCGATGATGCGCGACCGCGCCCGCGCCGGGGTCGATGCCCTGCTGCGTCAGGCCGCGCCCGGCGCGATGGTGGTGAGCGAGGCGGGCGTGCTCGACTGGGTGGCGGCCGCCGATCTGGCGCCGGGCATGGTCATGCGCGTGGCGGCGGGCGAACGGCTGGCTGCCGATGGCGTGGTCGTGGCGGGCACCAGCCGCCTTGATCGCTCGCTGTTGACCGGCGAAAGCGCGACGGTCGCCGCCGGACCGGGCGAGAGCGTCCATGCCGGCACGCTCAATGTCGAGGCGCCGCTCGACGTGCGGGTTCTGGCGATTGGCGAGGATACCGCGCTGGCCGAGATCGCGCGGCTGATGGAGGCCGCCGGACAGTCGCGCTCGCGCTATGTGCGCATCGCCGACCGGGCCTCGCAGCTCTATGCCCCGGCGGTTCACAGCCTTGCCGCGCTCACGTTTGCCGGATGGATGCTGGCCGGGGCCGGGTTCTATCATGCGCTGGTGATCGCGATTGCGGTTCTGATCATCACCTGCCCTTGCGCGCTCGGACTGGCCGTGCCGGTGGCGCAAGTCGTGGCGGCGGGCGCGCTGATGAAGCGGGGCATTCTCGTCAAGGACGGCTCGGCCCTCGAACGGCTGGCCGAAGTGGACCGCGCGCTGATCGACAAGACCGGTACGCTTACCCAAGGGCGCCCGGTGCCCGACCCGGCGGCGATTGCCGCGCTGGGCGGGACGGAAGCGGGCATTGCCCTCGCGCTTGCCAGCCACAGCCGCCATCCGCTCTCGCAGGGGCTGGCGCAGGCGCTCGCCGCGCGCGGGGTGCGGGCCGAGCCGCTCGATGCGGTGGAGGAAGTCGCCGGGCGGGGCATGAGCGCGACATGGAACGGGATGGCAGTCTCGCTCGGGCGTCCGGCCAGTTCGACAGGCGGCATGGCCGCCGCGCTGGCCATTGGCAGCGATCCGGTGCGGCTGATCGGCTTTTCCGATGCCTTGCGCCCCGATTGCGTGGCGGCACTGGCCGCGCTTGGCAAGCTGGGCATCGAATGCTCGATCCTCTCGGGCGATACGACCGAGGCCGTGTCTGCCGTGGCGCGGGCCACTGGGCTGACCGCGCAGGCCAATGCCTCCCCGCAGGACAAGCACGAGGCCATCGCGCGGCTTGAGCAGGCCGGGCGCCATGTGCTGATGGTGGGCGATGGGCTCAACGACGGGCCCGCGCTGGCTGCGGCCCATGCCTCGATCGCGCCGGGCAGCGCCAGCGATGTCGGGCGGCAGGCCGCCGACGTGGTGTTCACCGCCGGTTCGCTCATGGCCCTGCCGCGCAGTGTTCGCATGGCGCGGCGCACGATGCGCGTGGTGCGGCAGAATTTCGCGATGGCGATTGCCTACAACCTGCTGGCCGTGCCGCTGGCCATGGCCGGGCTGGTCACGCCGCTGATCGCGGCGGTGGCGATGTCGACATCCTCGCTGATCGTGGTGGCCAATTCGCTGCGGCTTTCACTGGGCGGGGCGC
>DQVI01000226.1 GCA_015661825.1 Novosphingobium capsulatum | reverse complement strand
GCCTGCCCGGACCGCCCCCTGTCGCTGCCGCGCCGCGCCCGCAGACCATCGGCGCCACGGCCCTCAAGGCCGCCCCCGCGCAGGACGACTGGAGCGAGTTCTGACCCGGGCCACCGGCCAGAAGCGAACCTGCGTATCGGACACAAGAAAGGAAGGGACCGCCAGTCCCTTCCTTTTTCGTTTTCAGGTTTCGGAAGGACGCCGGTCCGCGTGATCAGCCCGCGCGATCAGCCCAGTTCGCCATAGCGCCCCGCGCCATCGTCGTCGCGTGGGGCAAGCTCCAGCCAGGCGGGGCGCGCGCGCGGGCCCACCGCTTCGGCAAACGTACAGGCCAGCGCATCGGCCCAGTCCGGGCTGGGCAAGCCGCGTCGCTTCATGTCGGGCTTGCGTTCGAGCTGGATGCGGGTGTCATCGGCGGCAAACGCATATGTCGGCCCGATCAGGTCGTCGCGCAGCCGCTCGTGGTCGGGCAGGGCGGCGCGGGCCAGCCAGGCGCGCATGCGGGTCCACATTTCGGCGCGCTTGTTGGCGGTCGGCACGCTCACGCCCGGCTCCAGTTCGGCCTCGCGGCCCTTGCCCCCGAACCAGACCTCGATCACCGGCACGTCCCCCAGCAACTGGCGCAGCCGGTCGACCACCGCGGCCCCGATATTGCCTGCGTCGACAAAGATCGCGTCGGGCCGGTGGCGCTGGGCTTCGAGCGCGATGTCGCCTGCCAGGCGCATGGCGTCCGTTTCGCGCCAGGCTTTCCAGGCCCGGCTGCGTGCGTCGCGCCCGCAGCGGATCGCCAGCACGCTTTCATCATCGCCAAAGCGCGCGCAATCGACCCCGAAGATCACCGGATCGCTGGGCAGGCCGGGCGGCACGTCGCGGGTGCGCGCCGCCTCGACCAGATCGAGCGGAATGAACTGCATCGATCCGCTCGACGGGAACAGCCCGCGCACGCGCACGCGCACCACGTCGCTGTCCGCGCCATAGGCGGCAACCAGTTCGTCGAGATAGGCATGGTTGACCCCCTCGACCGTGCGCGCGTCGATCTGCGCGGTGCGCCAGAGCGCGCGGTGCTTGCCAAAGCACGCGCGAAAGGCCCCGGTGTTCTGGGTGGGGTTGCCGAACGCCAGCCAGATCAGCTCGGTATCGGCATCGGTCAGCGCGCCCAGCGCCACTTCCCAGACGGTATCGGCAATGCCGCTGGCCTCGTCGAAAATCAGCACGATGCGCTTGCCCTGGTTGTGCAGCCCGGCAAAGGCCTCGGTATTGTGCTCGCTCCAGGTCACGAGGTCACAGCGCCAGCCCTGCTCGTGGCCGGGCGCGGTGGCGGTCAACGCGCGGCGGGTCTGGCGAAACCAGTCGGCCGTCAACGCAAGGTTCGCCCACTTGGCGATTTCCGGCCCGGTCTTGGTGTCGAGCTGGCTTTCGGTATTGGCGGTCACCAGCACGCGCGTATCGGGGCAGGTGTCGAGCGCCCACTTGACCACCATCGCCACCAGCGCCGACTTGCCGATCCCGTGGCCCGAGGCCCGCGCCAGCCGCAAGGGGGCATGGCGCGTGGCCGGATCGGCCAGATGGGCGCCGATTTCCTGCAAGACCGCCCGCTGCCAGGCGCGCGGGCCGTTCATCCCCGCCAGCGCCCCTTCGCCCCACGGATAGGCGAACAGCGCGTGGCCGAGCGGATCGTGGGTAAAGCCGCCGATGGCATCAGCCAAAGAGGAAGATCGGGCCGCTTGTGGGGTCTTGCTCATGCCGGGTCCTTCATGCGCGCAGGAGAGGGGCGAAGGCAGACCGCGCAGGGAGGGGGCGCGCGAGCGATCAACGCCCCTTGAGCACCCTTGCCCGCGCGGCGGCCAGGCGCTCGCTCCAGTCCGGGGCCGGACCGGCAGCGGCGCCCTCGCCATATTTCCCCGGAGCCCACTTCGAGAGCAGTTTCAATCGCGTCTCCACGCGCAGCCTTGCCCGCGCGACATTGTCGGGGTTCTTGGCCAGCGTGGTGGAGCCATCGGCTTTTTCCTTTTCGAGGAAATCCTGTGCATCGTCGTCGGCGATTTCCAGCGCCTCTTCGGCAATCGCCTCGAACCCGGCCTCGCGGGCGAGCGCGAAGGTGCGCGCAAAATCCTTGTCCTCCAGCCGCCAGCGATGGACCAGCGCGGGCGAGACACCGTGGCGGCGGCACAGCTTGCGCAAGGTGATCCCCTCGGCGAGCCCCCCCAGCAGGGCCTCGACGAGCGCGGGATCGCGCTCGGCCTTGCGGGCCCGCGCCATCAGGCCTCCCCTCCCTGGGAGCCGCCCCCTTTGGAGCCACCTTGCGGCTGGGCGCGCTCGCGCGGCTGGCGATAGGGCTTGCGGTCGGTCGGTCGCGGCGTGCGTGCGCCTTTGCGAACATGGGGCCAGTCGGCCTTCATGGCCTCGCTGCGGGCGGTGCGCTCGCCCGTGGCGACGATCTCGACGATGCGATAGCGCTGGAACCGCTCGACCCGGATCAGCCCCTTGCGTTCGAGCCGCTTCACCATGACCGGCCCCATCGAGCACGAATTGTAGCCGCACAGCATCTCGATATCGATGTTGCTGGGGCAGGGCTCGCCGTTGCGCGCGGCCTCTTCCAGCGCGCGGTAGGTGGTGCGTTCGGTCCAGGTCAGCCCGGCGAGGTTCACGCGGGGGGATACGCGGGGGGAGGCAGCGGACGGGGTTTCAGGGCACGCGGCATCGGATCGCGAATCGGTCATCGGCAGGTCTCCCAATCTGTCGTGAAGGGCGCCATCCAGCTCAAGGCGGGGAGCAGGTTCCGGCTGGCGTTGATCTTTGGATAAAGGAAAAATCCTACATTCCAAGCCAAGATGCCGCCGATGTTGCAGCGTTTTTCCTAAATTGCGATTCAAAAAAAAGGAAAAATACCGCATCTGCCAAGGGAAATTCCTGATCCCATCGCGAGGTTTCCCATGCGCGCGCCGGCCTGCTCTGCCTCCGTTTCAGGGCTCTCTTTCGGGGCTGAATTGCCCCCTGACTGGGCCTGGTTCCGCGCCGCGCTGCCCGATGGCCGCACCCACTGTTTCGGCTATGACCGGGACGCGACCGCCCCCATGCTGGCCCGGCGCGCCTGGCAGATCTGGTCGCCTGCGCGCGCAGGGCCGGACGGATGCTGGCTCACCCCCGGTCTTGTGGTTCACGCGTGTGGATGTGGTGCGGGTTTCAGGCCATCGTGACGAAGATTTCGGCAATGATGACCCATTGCCCATCGACCTGCCGCCACTTCGCGCAATAGCGCCCCTGCGCTTCGACCGCGCCGCTGGCCGCATCGATCCCCTGCCATTCGCCCTGTTCGAGCGCGATGGACTCCACCCCGGAAACCGCGATGGAGCCGGGCGTGCGGACGTAAATCGTGCGCCGCGCGGCCGAAAACTCGCGCTTCCACGCTGCCAGTTGCGCCTTGCGTCCGGCCAGAACCGCACTGTCGGTCCCCGTCACCAGCACGACATCGCGCGCCAGCAAGGGCCCGATCGCCGCCAGATCCCCCTCGGCCAGCGCCCGATTGAACACGCCCCGCTGCAACCGGACAGCCAGTTCCGCCGCCTGGGCAGCCCCGCCCGAAGAAGAAAACAAAGTCATACCCCGCGCCCTACCCGCGCAAAGCCCGCACGGACAAGCCCCACCCAGTCACAGGGCTTGTCGCTGGGCCGCAAGGGCTTGCGGCGGGCCGCCATTTTTCGGCGAAGGGGCGTGATCGTTTCATCATGCCCGGAATGCATGAACACGATTGTTGCATCGTGGTCGCCACGATCCAGGCCTTGCGCGTGACCAACACCGAAGGGCGCAAGGTCTATGCCCATAACGAGGCCCTCGAACCGCACTTCGCGGGCCTGCCGCGCCACATGCCCGGCCTCGAAGTGATCGAGGACGGCCGCCACGGGGCAGGGCAGGTGCGGTTTTCCTTTGCCAACCTGCTCCACCTCCACCGCCCCCTGATGATCGTGGACGAGGCGCACAAGGCCGTCACCGACCTGTCGCAGGACATGCAGCGCCGGGTCAATCCTTGCGCGATCATCGAATTCACGGCCACCCCGCGCCCGCGCTCCAACTTGCTCCATTCGGTGACCGCCCAGGAACTCAAGGCCGCCGAGATGATCAAGCTGCCCGTGGTCCTGTCCGAACATCTGACATGGCAGCAGGCCGTCGATGCGGCCATCGCCCGGCAGGCCGAACTTGAAGCCGTGGCGCGGGCCGACGCCGACTATATCCGCCCGATCGTGCTGTTTCAGGCGCAGGACAAGGGGCAGGAGGCCAATGTGGCCGTGCTCAAGGCCTATCTGCTCGACAACGGCATCGCCGAAAACCGCATCCGCATCGCCACGGGCGACCAGCGCGAACTCGACGCGGTGAATTTGTTCGATCCGGCCTGTCCGGTCGATTTCATCATCACGGTCGAAGCCCTGAAGGAAGGCTGGGACTGCTCGTTCGCCTATGTGTTCTGCTCGCTGGCCAATGTCGGCAGCGCGACCGATGCCGAACAGCTTCTGGGCCGCGTCTTGCGCATGCCCTATGCCCGGCGCCGCAAGGACGACCGCCTGAACCGCGCCTATGCCCATCTGGCCTCACCGCGCTTTGCCGATGCGGCCATGGCCTTGCGCGACCGCATGGTGGCCATGGGCTTCGACGAAAGCGAGGCCGAAGCCAATATCCTTGCGCCGCAGGGCGAACTGGAGGGCCTGTTCACCCATCAACCCCGTCCGCGCCCGGCCTTCGTGTTCGAACTGGGCGGAGGGGATGCAGCGGACGGGGATGGAACGGGCAGCCATGAATTGGCCAACCGCGTCCGCGAGGCTGCTCCCGGCAAGATCGAGATCGTCACCACCCCTTCCGGCCCGGCCATTCGCGTGGCCGGTTTCCTCACTCCGCAGGAACGGCAGGCTGCCCAGCAGGCCATGGAACCGGCCCGTGCCAAGGCTTTCGCCCAGGCCCACGTCCGCCACGAAGCCGAATATGCCGCCCGTCTTTCCCCTGCCGAACAGGGCGCCACGTTCGTCGTGCCCGCGCTGGTGGCACATGTGCAGGGCGAACTGGAACTGGCCGATACCGACGTGCTGATGGAGCACAGCGCGTGGAGCCTGATGGATCATCCGGTGCATCTCGACGCGGGTCAGTTCAGCCTCACCGAAACCGGGCGCCTGTTCGAGATCGACCTCGATGGCCGCAAGTTGACCGTCACGCAGGGACAGGCTGCGGGCGTTCAGGGTATGCTCGACATTGATGTCGAAGGGTGGAGCGAAACCGGATTGGCGCGCTTCCTCGCCCGCGAACTGCGCGCCCCCGACCTTTCGCCCGGAGACCTGCTGGCATGGAGCGTGTCGGCGGTCTCGCATCTGGTGGGCGTGCGTCATCTGCCCGTCGCGGGCCTGATGCAGGCGCGCTATGTTCTGGCCCGCAAGCTGGGCGAACAGATCACCGCCATTCGCCGCAAGGTGCGCAAGGGGGTGTTCCAGCAATGCCTGTTCGCCCCCCAGGCGCGGCCCGATGTCAGCTATGAGCGCGGTTTCACCTTCCGCGATGGCATGTTCGCCGATGCCCGGCGCTACACCGGCAACCTTACCTTTTCGCGCCATTTCCTGGGGCAGGACAATCTGCCTGCTTTTGACGGCAAGGCTGGCGGTGAAGAGGAAATGTGCGCTTTCGCCCTCGACAGCCTGCCGCCCGAAACGCTCAAGTATTGGGTCCGCAACGTCGCCCAGCACCGCGACGCCTTCCGCCTGCCTTTGGCACAGGGCCACTTCTATCCCGATTTCGTCGCCGAACTGGCCGATGGCCGCCTGTTCATCGTCGAATACAAGGGCGATGGCTTCACCACCACCGACGACACCCGCGAAAAGGTCGCCGTCGGCGAACTGTGGGAAAAGGCCATGAACGGCAAAGGCCTGTTCCTGCTCGTGGAGCGCACCGTAAAAGGCCGGGATGCCCGCACGCAAATGCTCGACAAGATCGGCTAGACCGGGGCGTGCGCCAAGATTTCCCTAAAGCATGTGGGAAATTTGACTTTTTGAACGGCCCCGGATGCCGATGAACGCTGGAATGCCACCGGGCTTGGCGTCAGGCTCGAGATGGTCAAACCGCGCGAGCAGTTCGCGCGCGCATCGTCTTCTCACCGACGCTCCTTAGGATCAGGGCCACGGCGGAAATCAGCCTCTCCGGGGCACATACCCCAATCTACCCCCAGCCGTGGGGGTATCGAAATGGCCATTTGGCGAATACCCCCCAATCATACCCCCACGCGATAGTGGCTGGATACGAACAAGGGCGAACGCTTGCGGCCAGAGAGTGGCTAAATACCTTGGATTTTCGGGGGGTGTCCAGACACTGGCGAACGTGTGCGGTCTGGAAAGTGGAGCGGGTGAAGTCTGTCAGCCGGAGACATACGAAATACTTCGCATAGAGGTATAGTATGTCTTTATCCTGTTTTGCGCAGGATATGGAATGGCGTGGCGTTTGTCGACATTTTGTGTCGAAATATGCGCTGCGTCATTCGCCTTATCCTTTCATTATCCCCAATCATGGCAATTGGAAAACATCGGCATACTTCCGCAGTTTTCTGCAGAAGGTGCCTGAACGTCTCCAATCATGCCCTTCGTGTGCGATCCTTCCTCTCTTTTCGGTGGGAGGATGTGTATGAGCACGACCCTCACCCATACGGGCCTGCCGGTGGGCGTGACGCGCTTCGACCTGCTGCGGCTGTTCGAGCAGGTGGCCCGCCCCGGCTTCGGCCTGTCCTCCACCGCCGTGGCGCTCGTGCGGCATTATGTCCTCAAAACGATGGATGCCGATTACGTCAAAGGTCACATCTGCGCGGTCTGGACGCAGGCTTGCCGCTTTGCCGAGGCATTGGGGATCACGCCCCGCTCGATCAATTCAGCCGAGCGCGAACTTGAGCGTGCCGGCTTCATCATCCGCAACGCAGGCATCAATGGCACGCGTGCTGGAGACCGGCAGGATGGGATCATCACTTGGGCGGCAGGCATTAACCTTGCGCCTCTGATCACCCGCTACGGCGAGTTGAAGGGCAAGGCCGAGGCGCTCGACCTGCAAGCCCGCGCCATCAGCCAATGTCGCGCCGAAATCCGCCAGTTGGGCCAGCGCATCCGCCACGCCTGCGATGAAACTCTGAGGCAGCGCGCCGAGGCCCTCCTGCCCGGCGGGCGCACCGCCCGCATCACCAGCATCGCGCGTCTCACCGCGATCCGGGAGACCCTTGCCGCCATGCTCGACGCCATCGCCAGCGCGCCCGCATCCGATCACCGTGCACCAAAAACTTCCGACGCGCCGGAAGAAAACTGCGCACCCAATATACAAAACAAAAACTCACCACGAAGCTGTAGCGCGCGGGGCGCAGCGCCCGACCGGATCACGCCCGCCGCCGCCGTCAGCGTCGCCACACAGGCCTATCAGGGGCTGGTCGCGGGTTTGGGCGGCGCATCATGGCCGAGCATCATCGAGGCCTCATGGCGAAGCTGTGCCCGCCTCGGCATCGTCCAAAGCGCTTGGGGACGCGCCTGCCAGCATTTCGGGCGAGAACGCGCCGCGCTCTGCGTCCTGCTCATCGATCGCAACGCCGAGCTGCCCGGCGACCACCGCTACAAGGCTCGATCTCCAAGCCGATGCCTGTCCGGCATGATGCGTAAAGATCGAAGCCTGGGCTTCAACCTCAACGGGCTGTTCCGGGCTGGCCAGAGTGATCAAGTTGTTACGGAGCGTGATGGCTGCGCCTTACCTGTCGATCCGTTCCAGCCCGTCACCGAGGACATGGGTAATGGCGCGCTGGGCCTGTTCGCCAGCGACATCCTCGCCCGCTTTAGCGCCCAGTTCGAGGGAGGCGCAGCGTAATGACCGCAACCCTTTTCTCATGGGGGCCTATCGGCCGGGATGCCTCCCCAACAAGGGCCGGATTCTTCTCACTGCCCTCCAAGCGTCCCCCTGTTGAGAGCGGCGGGGAAAGGCAAAGCAGGCACACACCACGCTACTGGGTAGCATTGGGCTTAGGCGGCGAAAGTCTCAGAAATCCGGCATTCTATGTGACCTGCCCCCCGTCAGTCCCTCGATCATAACGAGAGTCCAGCGGTTAAATACGATGCCCCCTGCGCCTGCACAAGCGCGTCGTGCGTGAT
>DQVI01000107.1 GCA_015661825.1 Novosphingobium capsulatum | reverse complement strand
TCGATCGCGCGCACGACGGTGGCGCGTGCCAGGCGGGCCTTCGCGCAGATCGTGTCGAGCGCCGGATCGCAGCGGCCCGAGGCGAAGTCGACAAAGCCGAGCAGCACCTCGAGCACCCAAAGCCCGTTGCTACCCAGCGGCCCCTCGCGCTCGCCCTTCTTCTTGTGATGCGTGTTGTACTCGCGCGCGACCTGCAAAAGCTTGTCGCGCCAGCGCAAGGCATCGCCCACGCGCCCGCCGCAGATCGGGCGGAAGATCCGGGCGCGCGGGTCGTGTTCGTCGTAGCTGTTCCGGCGTGGGGTACGCTCGAAGCGGGTGCCCTCTTGCAGGGCCTTGATGCGCCAGCCGACGAGATCGCCGATGGAGGCCGTCGTCATGCGCGGCCTCCCTTGCAGGCTACCGCCTGGGGACGGCCAGCAGGCTTTCGACCGGCGCCAGACCCTCCGAGATCAGATCCGCCCATTCCTGGGCCAGTTCCCGACGCCTGGGCATGTACGAGGCGCGATTGTAGGCCGACTCGACCTTGTCCTTGGGCACATGTGCCAGCATCAGGTCGATGATCGCCCGGTCGGCGGGGCGATTCTGCTCGATGGCCCGCTCGTTCATGATCGTGGAGAACGTCGAACGCCAGCCGTGGGGAACGTGCTTCCCCTCGAAGCCCGCGACGCGGCGATACGCCACGTTCAGCGCATTCTCCGTGATGGGCCGATGCGCGTGCCGCGCCGAAGGGAACAGATACCGCCGGTTGACCCCGAACAGGCGCGCCGCCTTCACCGTGGCCACTGCCTGCCGCGAGAGCGGCAGGATGAACTCGAAGGCCTCGCTCTCGGCATGCTCCTTGCGCAACTTCATTTTCTCGGCCGGAACCCGCCAGATCGGGTTGGGTCCGTCCAGATCCTCGAACTCGTGCGGCTCGGCCCACTGGATCATGCCCGGACGCGCCGCTGTCAGCGCGAGCAGGCGCGAAGCGAGCTTGGTCGTGGGGTGCCCCGGCACGGCCTCGTAGGCCATCAGGAAGGCCCGCGCTGCGTCCAGCTCGCGAAAGGCCGGCTGCTTGCGCTTGCGCACGGGTTGCAGCGCCGCCCCGACGAAGGCCGCCGGATCGGTCTCGGCAATATCCGAGGCAATCGCATAGCGAAAGACCGCCGAAATCCGCTGCCTCAGACGATGCGCCGTCTCGACCGCACCACGCATCTGCACCCGGTCGAGTACCGCCCTGACGTCGACCGGCTTGATCTCGCCCAGCGGACGCCCGCCCAGATAGGGGAAGACCTCGTTGCTCAGACTGGTGATGACGTCGCTGGCATGCCGCTCCTTCCACTGCGGAGCCTGCATCGTGTGCCAGCGTTCGGCCACGACCTGAAAGGTGCTGTTCGCATCCACCCCGGCAATCCGCCGCAGCGCCGCGCGCCGCCGCTCGTCGCCCGGATCGACGCCCTGGCGCAGCAGCGCCCGCGCATCGTCCCGCATATCCCGCGCCCGCTTGAGCGAAATCTCGGGGAAGGAGCCGAACACCAGCCCGCGCTCCTTGCCACCGAAGCGATATTTCCAGCGCCAGCCTTTGTGCCCGCCGGTCGTGACATGCAGATACAAGCCCAGCCCGTCGAAAAGCTTGATCGGCTTGGTGCCAGGCACGACTGCCTCGCACTCCTTGGTGGTCAACATGCGATACCCCCAATTGCTCGGAACGATACCCCCACGGTTCCCCCATGGCGGTTGAGCTGCCATGAAACAAAATGGGAACACCAGCAAGTCGAAATTCGCCAAAACGCAGGAAAAGCGCGGTTTTCCGCGCTTTCTTGGGATCTGCTAAAAAGGAGGGGTGGCGGAAGAGGTGTCAACCTGACAAAATCTCTAAATACCTGTTATTGAACGAATGGAAATCGAGAAAATGCCTATTTCACCATAGATTAAACCATAGAGTCATTTTCCCCTCAGTTTGATTCCTGCGATTGCGGTCATACTATAAGGGGATGCCCCCAGCGGAAGGTATCAGGGTCAACCTGATACCCTTGCTGAGAACAGGATGGTTCGTACCCGCTCTGACTGCGTTCTTCAGGCGTATTAAGATGCTGCTTTACCCTGGAATCGGTGTGCTCTATGGGTTGAAGGGCACACGCACCCTGACCAGGGCCGAACGGCAATACGCGATTCCTGCCAGCTAGCTGATCCCGTGCAGCGAACCGGCGGCCTTAACCTGCTATCATCGTAGAAATCGAAGGCGTATGTGAGCCACGCACCGCCCCATGCACTTTTACTGCGCGACCTTCTATCTCATGTGGGTCGTACCGGAAAAAATGTAACCTGCGTAACATCAGCGGAAATCCGCCGTTTTTGACGTAACCGCTCACGTAACATCGAGATGATGAGATTACATCAGAGAAGTGTAATTTTTTCAGAGAGAAAACCCTAGGATTTCCGGGCGGATTACATTTTTCGGGCGCTGGGGTTGCGTCGGATTACGTCCGTGCGACTACGCACAAATACCGTTTAATTTCATAGAGATAGCGTGTATTTGGCGGCTCGACCCGGCAGAAGTTACATGCTTCCGCCTATCCCCTGGGCAACTTTGAGCGGATTGTTTGCGATTTTGCGCGTCGAGCGTTCGCGAACCGGGCGTTCCGGGTGCATCAAAATGCATCAGCGCCTCGCTCTATATCACGCCCGCGCGGCCAAGGAAGCCCGCCATTTTTCGCAGGGTTGGTGGATGCATCAAAACCGACACGAAAAGCGCGCGGGCGAGGCGGGGGGAAAAGCGCGTTTTGAGGGGTGGCAGCGCCGAGGGCCGGGCCGGGGGCGGCGGGCCTGCGGATTTGCCGGGGTTTCGTCGGGCGAGAGGGCCGGTCGGTGGCTGGCGGTGGACTGGCAAGGCGCGCAATAAAGTTGCGCGATTTCGAGCACCAGTTCCCCGCGACGGGAATGTCTCTTTTATGTTGACAGAATTACCAATCGTCACATATAAATGACGCATGGAAACGCAGCAGACGCCCGCTTTCAAAGACTGGTTCAACGCGCTTCGCGATGTGAAAGCCCAGTCGAAGATCGCGGGCCGCATTGCTCGCTTCGAACTTGGCCTCATGGGTGACGTGAAGTCGGTTGGCGATGGAGTGTCAGAAGCCCGGATCGATTTCGGCCCCGGCTATCGCCTCTATTTCACGCGCCGGGGCACGCAGCTGATCATCCTGCTGATCGGCGGGGACAAGTCCAGCCAGCAGCGGGACATCGCGAAGGCAAAGGAAATGGCGGCTCAGATACCCTGAACCGCCATCATGGAAATGTGACCATCTCTGCATAGCCCGAGAAGGGAATGGATATGACTATCGAACTCACGCCTTTCGACGCAGCCGAGTATCTCACCGAACCGGAAGACCAGGCCGAACTGCTCGCGGATGCTCTGGAAACCTGCGACGTACACGTCATTGCCAAGGCGATTGGCATTGTCGCCCGCGCGCATGGGATGACGGAACTGGCGAAGGAAACCGGGATCAAGCGCCAGCAGCTCTACCGTTCGCTTGGCCCAGACGGAAATCCGACGCTGGAAACCATGCTGAAGGTGCTGCCGGCGCTCGGCCTCAAGATGCGGATTGAAGCGGCGGCCTAAGCGGCCGCCTTCACCCGCTCGCGGAACCGCACGGCCTCCACGCCCAGGGCGTTGTTCAGTTCAAGGAACACGGACTGGAGCGGGGCGATCTCCAGTTCGAAGAAGGCGTCGGTGGCCTTGGTCACGTCGCCAAAGCCGCCCGCGTTGGCCGGTACGATGCCTAACAGCTGGGGTGGAACGCGGTGGGCGGCGAGCACGTCGTCGCGGGTCGTGTTCTTGATCCCGAGGAACTCGTCCTTGGCGCCCACCTCGGCGATCGGCAGGATCCTGATGCCGCTTTCCTTGCCGTCGGGGGCGTGGACGAAGAGGTTGCGGAAGTTGCCCGGTCCCTTCGAGCGCTTGAGCGCCTCGCGCATGGCGTCCACGTCGCCATCGGCAAAGGCCCCAGTTGCATAGAGGATGTAGCCCGCGTGGCTGCCGTTCTCGAAATAGCGGCGGCGGAACAGGGTGGCGTTCTCGTTGAGCAGGGCTGATTGCAGCGCCGAGAGATACTCGGGCAGGCCATAGATTTCCTGATTGATGTCGGGGGCCATGATCTGGTGGACGGTGCCGGGCTCGAAGGCCACCTCGTTGCGGAAGCCGGGCACCCACCAGAACTGGCCCGGCTCCAGCCCGCGCCGGGTGAACTTGGCCAGCGCATGGTCGAGGCGCAGCAACTGGCCGAGGCGATTGCGCACTTCCTGCACATAGGCGTTCCCGAGGACCAGATAGTCCTGCACCATCCCGGCAAAGGCCCGGCGCGAGAGCTGCGGCGTGGGATCGAGGCTGGACGCCAGCATATTGCGCTTGAGGATGATCGCGCTCGAATGGTGGGGCGAGGCGCGGAACGAGCGCGAGAGCCCTTCGAGCGAGATCGGCGGTTCGTACCAGCGCTGGTTGTGCCAGCATTCGAGCATGTCGAGCATCGTGGCCCGGCTGTTCACCGGCTCGGGATCGCCGAAGGTGAAGGCCGAGACGCTCGCGCGGGTCTCGTTGGCCACGGCCAGATCGGTGCGGCGTGTACGCTTTCGCCTGCTCATTCGATAATCTCCCTCATTCGATAATCTCCATCGTGCCCCTGGGCTTTTCCTTGCCATCGAGCGGTTCGTTCATGAGGATGTGCATGGTTGCCCAGGCGAGGTCGGCATGGCCGTCGTTGCCGCCGCGCCCGGCCTTGAAGGTCACGTTGCG